>DASUAR010000229.1:0-42663 GCA_035763685.1 Actinocrinis sp.
TGCGCCGGGCGGTGCTGGACAAGAACATCGTCGTGCCGCCGGGTGCGACGGTCGGCGTCAATCCCGAGCGTGACCGGGAGCTGTATCACGTCTCGGCGAACGGGATCGTCGCGCTGGGGAAGGGGCAGCGGGTGCTCTGACTGATCGCGGCGGGCATTGCTTGCGGTTGTCCGGCTGAGCGGGACAGTTGGACAACCGGTTTTGGGTGTTGCGGGACCGATCGCGGCGGATGGTGGTTGTCCAGTTCAACGAGACAGTACGACTGTCGTCACAGGCTGCTGAGATAGCCGGTGCGCTGGCCGCAGGTCGAGGCGCGGTGCGATGCTGAGCGTATGAAGACGGTGTACGAAGCCGCAGGTGGCACCGAGGGTATGCGGCGACTCGCCGACGCCTGGCACGTGCGGGTCCTGGCGGATGAGGTCGTCAGCCACGCATTCAGGCACGGTTTTCATCCGGCGCACACGGCACGGCTGGCCGCGTACTGGGGCGAAGCGCTCGGCGGCCCGGCCGCGTACTCCGCCGAGTACGGGGACGAGACGCTGGTCGTGCGGATACACAGCGGCCCTGGCGATCACAGGGAGATGGATCTTCGCGCGATCGCGTGTTTCGATCAAGCGCTCGATGATGCCGGGATCAGCGATGCGCGGCTGCGGCAAGTGCTGCACGACTACTTCGCGTGGGCGACCACGACGACGATGGAGCGTTACCGAAGCCCGGACGACGTGCCGGCCGGTCTCAGCATCCCGCATTGGTCATGGGACGGTCTGGTCACCCGCGATCGGTGAAGCGGGCCGACGGGTGGGCCGCGGCGATGACGGGCGGTCCACCCGTCGGAGTGTCAGGCACCCGTCAGCAGGCGCCGACCGGCTTCCAGATGTTCCAGGCGATCGAACGAAACAAGTCACGATTGTTCGACAATTCGTAACAATGGCCGCACGCCGGGGATGAGCTCCACGCTGCCGTGAATTCCCTGATCCGCGGGCGTGATGGTCCCGCCTGCGTGCCGCGGGATCCGTTCGGGCGAGGTGTGCGTAACAGTGGGGCGCTGCAATTCGCCTCTTGGATACAACCGGCTGCGCAGTCGTCTGTGATTGATGAAGGCAGCGCACCACACGAGCCCGCGCCCGCGCCGAATCCCTTTGTCGGCGCGGGTAGGCGGCCGGCCCCAGAGCGTTCGTGCACGGACCACGAACCTCGGCTCGCCGCCCAGGGATCGGATCTTCGCCGTGGCGGGTGGGTCGTCACGGCGAGGATCCGGCTGCGCGGCCGGGGCTCGGGCACCCTACGACGAAGCGGGCGGGCCCACAAGGCTCCGGCCGCGGACTGGAGAACTCATGGGCCTATCGGCCTGGAGACCTGGCAGGACCTTGCTTGTTTCGTTGTCTCTCGGCACCGTGATCGCGACGGCCTCATGGGCGTCCTTTCCGGCGGGTGCCGCGGCCTCGGGTGGTGGCCGGATCAACGCGGCCGGATCGGCGGGCGACGAGTCCGACGACTTGATGAGCGCGCTCAGCGCCTACAACGACCCGCGGCTCTCGCCGGACGGCGCGGTCACCGCGGGCGCGTACACGGCGGCGTGGAACCACGTGACGCAGATGCCGGTCAGCACCGGCACGTTCTCGGAAGTCACCACCCAGCCGTACAACTCGGACTCGCTGCACTACCGCGACCAGAGCGCCTCGAACTCGGGCGGCGGCGCCGGCTACTCGGCCGGCCGCATCGCCGCCCTCGCAGTCGACCCGACACACACCGGCGTGCTGTACGCCGGAGGCGCGGACGGCGGGGTGTTCCGCTCCACGGACGACGGCGCGACGTGGACCCCGATCGCGGACCACCTGCCCGCGCTCTCGGTCGGCTCCCTCGCCCTCATGCCGGACGGCTCGCTGTGGCTGGGCACCGGCGAGGCGACCACGGCCTCGGACAACTACGCCGGCTCCGGCGTCTACCGGCTGGCGAACCCGGCCACCGGTTCCTTCAGCACCGCCGGCCGGATCGGCGGCGGCGAGCTCGACGGCTCCTCGATCCACGAGCTGCGGGTCGACGCGCAGGCCGGCTACGTCTTCGCGGTCACCTCGCACGGCGTGTACCGCAGGTCCCTGACATCTCTGCCGGGCACCGCGTGGACCGCCGTGCTCGCCCCCTGCGCCGGCATCGGCGTGGTCGGGGTGAGCTGCGGCGTGAGCAGCACTTTCGCGGACATCGCCTCGGACCTGGCGGTGCAGCCGGGCAGCTCGGGCCGATCCCTGGTGGCCGACGTCGCCTGGCGCAGCGGCGCGGCGTACAACGGCTTCTACTACTCGCACGACGGCGGAGCCACCTGGACCGAGGCGAACCCCACCGGCGCGATCAACCCGAAGGAGATCGGCAACGCCACCTTCGCCTACTCCGCCGACGGCAGCCGCCTGTACGTCGTGATGGAGTCGCCGGCCCTGATCAACAAGGCGAACGCCACGACCGTGCTGGCCGGCGTCTTCGTCTCCCCGTCCGGGAACATCAACGGCCCGTACAACCAGATCGCCACCTCAAGCGTGCTGGCCAACAGCGGCTCGGCGATGAAGCGCACGCTGATCGGGCCGGGATACCAGCCGGGCATCCAGGCCTGGTACGACCAGTCGCTCGCCGTCGATCCGGCTGACCCGAACCACGTCTACCTGGGACTGGAAGAGCTCTACGAATCCCGTGACGGCGGCGCGAGCTGGCACACCGTGGGCCGCTACTGGAACTTCGGCCTGCCCTGCTTCAGCTACACGCCCTCGCAGAACACCTGCGACGGCAACGTGATGCACTCCGACCAGCACGCGCTCGCCTTCAGCGCTTGGTCAGGCCACGCGCCGGAGGTCTACGCCGGCAACGACGGTGGCGTCTACGCGCGGCCGACAACGCAGACCGCGCCCGGCTGGCGCAACCTCAACACCAGCGGAACGCTGCGCACGCTGCAGTACTACTCGGTCGGCGTCGGCAGCCTGTCCAGCGGCGGCACCGCGGTCTGGGGCGGCTTGCAGGACAACGGCGTTTCCTTCCTCTCTCCCAAGGGATCTATGTACTCATACACCTATCCGGGCACGAGCACGGCGGTGACGGAGCAGCTGAACCCGGCCGGTGAGATGTCGGAGCCGTTCGGCGGCGACGGCGGCGACCAACTGGTCAACCCGGTCAACGGCTGCCAGACCGTCGGCGAGTACACCAACCTCGCCATGTCGCTGACGAACAACTGCGGCTACACCGCGAACAACGACGGCACTCCGTCCGCGATCACCGGCATCGCGCCGAACGACCCGAACGCGCGCTTCATCGCTCCGTTCGGCGCCGACACCAAGGACGCGGGCTACTGGGTCGCCGGCGGCGAGTTCGTCTGGGCCAACACCAAGACCTGGGCCAGCACCTCCGGCACCGACTGGCAGCAGCTCGCCGACTCCGGCGCCGGCCACTCGATCACCGCGATCGCCAGCCAGAGCCACGTGATCTGGGCGGCCTGGTGCGGGGCCTGCAACCCGGGCAGCTCCTTCGGGCGCGGCATCCTGACCGACTTCGGCGGCAGCTGGCACCAGCTCACGCTGCCGTCCGACTTCCCCAACCGCTACATCTCCGGAGTCACCATCGATCCGGCCGACTCGAGCGGCGGGACCGTGTACGTGACCCTGTCCGGCTTCTCGCGGGCCTGGCATGAGGCGCCCGGCGCGGGCTACGGCCACATCTGGCGCACCACGGACGGCGGGGCCACCTGGACCGATGTGACCGGCACGAGCGCAGCGGCCGACTCGTTCCCGGACGCACCGGCCAACCGGACGCTGATCGCTTCGGACGGATCGCTCGTCGTCGCCACGGACCTCGGCGTGTTCGTCGACAACGTGAAGACGGACGGCGTCGGCCACTGGAAGCGACTCGGCTTGAGCGACATCACCGCGGCAGGCAACCTCCCGACCGCGTCCGCCGTTTACCTGACGCCGAGCCCCGACGGCAAGACGCTGTACGTCGCCACGCACGGCCGCGGCATCTGGTCGACGCCGATGCCGTAGCCGGTCAACCCGCCGGCGGAGAAAGAACCTGACGAACCTGACAGGGAAAGAACCTGACAGGGAACGAACATTGTGCCGGGCACCCGCACTCGGGTGCCCGGCACAACGTGTGACAACCGGCTGTTCAGGCCCGCCCGTGTTCGCCGTCGAGGACGTTCGCCAGGCCGAGGCGCTCCATCCGCTGCCAGCGCAGCCGCGTTCCGATCAGGGCCGTGACCATCGACTGGATCAGCACCAGATACATCAGCTGCCGGTAGACGAACTGCTGCAACGGCAACGTCCACAGCACGCCGCGCCGCTCGCGATCCAGCGCGAACGCGTACCACGACGCCATCAGCTGCACCGCGAGGAAACCGAGCCACACCGCCGTCATGCGCGCCGCGTCCGCGAAGATCAGCCCGTAGCAGGCGAAGACGTCGACCAGCGGGGCCAGCAGCGGCAGCAGGATCTGAAACAGCAGCAGATAGGGGATCGCGCGGCGGCCGAGGCGCCCCGAGCCGCCGGACTGCACCACGCTGCGCCGGTGCTTCCACATCGCCTGCATCGTGCCGTAGGACCAGCGGTAGCGCTGCCGCCACAGTTGACCGAGGCTGGCCGGGGCCTCGGTCCACGCGATCGCCTTCTCCTCGTAGACCACCCGCCAGCCGGCCCGCAGCAGCGCCATGGTCAGGTCGGTGTCCTCGGCCAGGGTCTGATCGCTGACCCCGCCGATGTCGAGCAGCGCCTCGCGGCGGAACGCCCCGATCGCGCCGGGTACCGTCGGCATGCACCCGGCCAGATCGTAGAACCGGCGGTCCAGGTTGAATCCGACCACGTACTCGATGTGCTGCCAGCGGCCGAGCAGCCCGGACCGGTTGCCCACCTTCGCGTTGCCGCTGACCGCGCCGATGTCCGGATCGCTGAACGGCTGCACGAGATAGGGGATCGCGTCCGGCTGGAAGACCGTGTCGCCGTCAAGCAGCACCAGGATGCGGCCGCGAGCGTGCGCGATCCCGGTGTTGAGTGCGGCCGGCTTGCCGGCGTTGGGCTGCCGGATCAGGCGCACGCCCATGCCGCGGAAGCGTTCGACCACGGCCGCGGTGCCGTCGGTCGAGCCGTCGTCGACGACGATGATCTCCATCGGGTACTTGCAGTCGAACAGGGAGAGCAGCGTCGCCTCGATCCCGGCCTCCTCGTTGTAGGCCGGAACGATCACGGACACCGGTTCGCGCACCGGCGCTCCCCAGGGCTTGCGCCGGCGGCGCGCGTGCCGGTGCGCCGTGGCCAGCAGCAGAAGCAGTCGCAGCACGCTGAGCCCGCCCGCGACCAGGATCGTCCAGCCCAGCGCGCCGACCACCACGTCCGAACCGCGCACCGCCCAGACCAGCAGCCGGCCGCGCCACTGCTGCGCCGCCGCGGCCGGCAACACGGCCGTGGGCGCGCCGATCGCCCCGGTGACGGTGGTGAAGGTGTAGCCGCGCCCCTCGAGCAGCGGAATCAGCACATTGAGCGCGGCGACCGTCTGCGAGCGGTCGCCGCCCGAATCGTGCATCATCACCAGCAGCCCGGGGGTCCCGCTGGCGGGCAGCACGTTGGCGACGATCCGCGTGACGCCCGGACGCTGCCAGTCCTCGCTGTCCCGGTTCGCCAGCACGACCAGATAGCCGTGCGCGCCCGCGTCCTGGACCGAGGCCCAGTCGGCGTCGTCCAGCGCGTCCGGCTCGGAGGAGTAGGGCGGGCGCAGCAACGGCGTGGAGACCCCGGCGGCGCCCGCGATCACCGACTGGGTCTGGGAGAACTCGAAGGACCGCCGCCACTCGCTCGCGGAGGCCAGATCCGTGTGCGTGAACGTGTGGATGCCGACTTCGTCGCCCGCGGCCACCTCGGCGCGCACCAGGCCCGGGTTCTGCGCCACCCGCCCGCCGACGACGAAGAAGGTTCCGGGCACCTGGTAGCGCTGCAGTACGGCCAGGATCTTCGGCGTCCACTGCGGGTCCGGCCCGTCGTCGAAGGACAGCGCGACCCGCCCGGCCGGGATCGAATACGAGCGCTGAGCACCACCGCGCGTGTCGATCACCGGACCGCCGTTCGCGATCGCGGCCGGAACCCGTTCGGCGCCGCCGGTAGCGTGCGGCCCGCCCGATCCCTCCGCACCGACCTCGTGATGCACCAGGCCGTAGGTGAGCAGGATGCCCGCCATCAGCAGCAGGGACACCGCGAACAGTAACCAGTGGGCGCGAGGCGGCACGGCGCGCGCCGCGCGGCGTCTACCGGCCATCAGCGGCCGTGTCCCGTCGCGCCGGGAGAGGCGGATTTGCCGACCAGGCCGGGTGGTTGGTGCCGGCTGGCAGTCGGGGAGGGCGAGAGAGACGCGGCAGGTGCCGCGGACGGGGAGGCGGCGGCGCGGCCGGCCGCGGCCGTGGTGCCCGCCCCAGGGGCCGTTCCGGTGCCCGCGCGCGTCGCGGTGGCGGAGGTGGTGGCGGTCGATCGCGGGGTCGCGGTCACCTTGCCCGCGGAGATCGGGCCGTGCTGGCCGCCGGGCAACGGCAGCAGCGCGTTCGGCGGTACCGGGCCGCCGAGGATGCTGACGACCACCAGCACGCCGTAGGCGCACGCGCCGATCAGCAACCCGAACGCGACGCGTCGGACGAGGCGGCGGCGGCGTCCGGTGGAGTCGACGAAGACCGGAGCCTCGGCGATCCGGGTCCCGGTGGCCGGAGCCTCGGCGGGCCATGCGGCCGTGCCCGCCGCGTGCCTATGTCGAGTCGCGTCCACCGGCCACCGATCCTCGTCGCCCGTCCACTGTTGACAGGGCCTGCGGCGCCCAGGAATCGGGGGTCGCGACGCCGCAGGCCCGCAAAGAGACGCGGCGCGCGTGGCTGGGGGGAGAGACACGCGCGGTCGTCTCGACGCGGATAGGCGCCGGGGACGCGCGTGGTGTTACTCCGCCTGCAAAATGCCTGGACCACGCGTGGCCGGGGCAAGGCCCGAACGCAGAGGGCGTCTCTCAGTGCCCGGTGCTGTGCGGGTTCGGCGAAGGCGAGTGGCTCGCGTGGGCGTTGCCGTGCGTCGCGCTCGCCCCCGGAGTCGCCTTGGACGGAGTCTCGGTGGGCTGGCCGGGCGAAGGCGTGACGCCCCGGTTTCCGCTGACCGCGCTGCTGCTGGAAGTCGCGAGCAGTGCGGCGCAGTACTGCTCGACGTGGCCAGGCGCACCCGCCGCGGCCACCAGCGCCGCCTGATCCGCCGTGTCCAGTACGGAGCGCCACTCCTGGGGGTTTGCGGCGACCGTCTGGCACAGCGGCATCAGTTGCGCGGTGCTGCCCGCGGTCGCCGCTCCGGGGCTCGGAGCCGGAGACAGGGAACCAGCCGTGCCAGGCGCTGTCGACGGATTCACCCCAGCAGTCCCCGACGCGCCCGGCGCGGGGATGCCGACACCGCCGAGATATTCGTGCGCGATCTGCTGCATCGAGGCCGGGAGCACCCCGGCGCTCGCCGCGGCCACGCCGCTGCCGCCGACCACCAGGAAAACCGCCGCGCACTTCACCAGCGCGAGGCGCGGCGACCGCGGCCGGGTCCTGCTTCGCGGCGGCGCCGACGAGCCGGCACCGGCACCAGCACCAGCTCCGGCACTGGTACCAGCACCAGCTCCGGCTCCGGCTCCGGCACCGGCGCCAGCGCCACGGAAAGCCATGAGGATCGGCTCAAGTCGCGCCGGATCCAGGGTCGCCTCTGAAGGAGGCGCCGCCGCGACCGCGAGCAGCATGTCCAGATTTCCCGCGCCGCGCCCGCCGTTCTCGCCGTCGACGCGACGACTCGCCGCGCCCCAGCCGATCCGTCGTGGCGGGCGCCGACCCGGCCGTGCCGCATGTGCCGGGCGGCCGGGATATCCGCTGCCGCCGGTCATGGCGTCACCTCGTCGACGAAACCGGTGGGCCGCGCGGTGACGCCAGAGTCGGCGGACCGCCCGTCGGCCTCGGTCAAGGTCGCGGCGTCGCTGAGCAGGCCGGACAAACCGCGCAGGCCGCGCATCGCCGCGATCCGCACCGCGCCCGCGCGCTTGCCCAGAACTTGCGCGGTCTGCTTCGCGTCGAGGCCGATGATCACGCGCAGCATGACCGCCTCGCGCTGGTTCTTCGGCAGTTGCGCGATGATCTGCAGCGCCTGCTCGGTGGAAAGCCGCTCAAGCGCCGCGTCGGCGGTGTCGTCCGGCGCGGCGTGTTCCCGAGCCGAATCCGATCCGATGCCGGGCAATCCGGTTGGCTCCTCGGGCCGGCGTCCGGCGCGCCGCAGTTCGTCCAGCGCCCGGTGGCGCGCGACCCGGAACAGCCACACCCGGAACCCGGCCGCGTCACCTCTGAACTCGCGCACATCGCGGGCCGCGTGCAGCCACGTCTCCGACGCCACATCCTCCGCGCACTGACCGACCAGCACCCGCAGATAGCGCAGGATCAGCGGATTGAGCGAAACCCAGAGCTCGGTGAAACCGCGCTCGTCGCCGCGGCGCGCCGCGTCCAGCGCGGCGTCCAAGCAGGCGGCTCCCACGCCAGCGGCATCGCGCACGTAACCGTCCGAACACTTGGAGTATTCGCGGCGCTCTGGGGCGCCCGAATCCGGCCACACACCATACCGAACACTCAGCTGTTTGCGGCCGGCCGGCCGCAGATCGGCTGCGATCGCCCCGGCATCGGCCGTCACCGAAGCGGTCGTCGGCGAAGCGGTCGCGAGCGAATCGGTCGCCAAAGAGCCGGAGGGCGCAAACGCACAAGCTGAGCCGAAGCTTCGCCCGCCGTCGATCGCCGACCACCGGTTCGAAAACATGTGAGAAGAGGGGCGCGAACCGCCGAAGTCGTTACCTTCGCAGCGAAACGGCCGGTCGGGCGGTGACGCCCGACCGGCCGCAGCCGTGCCCGTCCCGAGGAGTCCCTCGGCCGGTGCCGCAGGTCAGCTCACATTCACCGCCGTGTCATCGACGACGAACGAGGTCTGATACTCGAAGTCCTCGGCGCCGGTAAATTTCAGCGTGACCTTCTGTCCGGCGTACGACGCGAGGCTGAAGCCGTGCTGCGTGTAACCGGTGTTGTGGTTGAGGTTGGAGTAGGTGGCCAGGGTCGCCAGTACGGTGCCCGAGCTGTTGAGCACCTGGACCTTGAGCGTGTCGTAGGCGGTGCTGGTGCTGGTCTCCGCCGTGTCGATGTGCAGCCAGAAGTTGAAGTTGTAGTTCGAGCAGCCGGTCGGCAGGGTCACCGCCTGCGAGAGCGAGTCGGTGTGTGTGCTGCCGTAGCCGTCCATCCAGGCGTCGTACGAGCCACTGTGCGGCGGTTCGCTGCTGTTGTTGCTGACCACGCCCGAGCTGGCCGTCCACGGGCTGGCCGAACCGGTCTCGAAGCCTGGGTTGCCGAGCAGCTGGCTCGACGGGCAGCCAGTGGAGCCGGTGGGAGTGGCGGAGGCTTCATTGCTTTGCCCGCCCTCTCCGATGCCGTTCACGGCGCTGACTCGGTAGTAGTAGGTCTGGCCCGCGGTCAGTCCGGTGTCCGTGCAGGAGAGCACGGCACCAAGGCCGCTACAGCCGCCGCTGGTGAGCAACGACTCGGTACCGCTCGACGTGCTGCGGTACACCCGGTACGAGGTGATGTTCTCGCCGCCGTTGCTCGATGGCGCTTGCCAGCTCAGCGAGACCTGTCCGGTGCCTGCGGTCGCGGTGAGGCCGGTGGGCGCGCCCGGTACGGTCGCGGCGATCGGTGAGGCCGTGATCGTCACCGTCGAGGAGGCGGTCTTGGCGGGGGAGGAGCTGTCGGTGACGGTGAGTGTCGCAGTGTACGTACCCGCACTGCCGTAGGTGTGGCTGGGGTTCTGCGCGGTGCTGGTCGCCGAGCCGTCGCCGAAGTTCCAGCTGTATGAGTACGCCGGAGTTCCGCCGGTCGCCGTGCCGGTGAACGAAACGGTAAGCGGCACCTGGCCTGAGGTCGGTATCCCGGAAGCACTGGCCGCCAGCGGGTTGCCGACCGCGCTGACCGTCGTCGTGACCTGAGACGTCGCGGTCTTGGCGGGGGAGGAGCTGTCGGTGACGGTGAGTGTCGCAGTGTACGTACCCGCGGTGTTGTAGGTGTGGCTGGGGTTCTGCGCGGTGCTGGTCGCCGAGCCGTCGCCGAAGTTCCAGCTGTACGTGTACGGCGCGGTTCCGCCGGTAGCCGTGCCGGTGAAGGACTCCGTCAGCGGCGCGTTACCGGTGGACGGCGTACCCGAGGCCGACGCGGTCAACGGCGTGGCGCCCTGGACCCAGAAGTCCTCAAGCGGGTCGCCGAGGGCCGCCTGGTCGTTGGTCGTCATGGGGAACGTCGACAGCCCGAGGTTGTCGTTCGGGTCGATGATGCCCGACTTGACGTTCTCCATCGTGCGCTCCATCGCCGCTATGACGTTGTTCGTCGTGTACGCGACGTGGCTGAGGTAGTGCTGCTTGACGTACGCGGACGGTCCGATGACGACCAGCGGCACCCGGTAGGTGTTGCTGACGTGGTCCGGGCCGTTGTTGCCGTTCTGGGTGTCGTCCTCGGTGACGACGATCAGGGTGTTGTTCTTGTACGTCGAGTTGCTCTCGATCGCGTTGACGATGTTGTTCGTCGCCGTGTCGTTGCCCGGGATGTCCTGATAGGTGCCCGGGTGGTCGTTGAAGAGCTCGACGTAGTTGTAGACCGGCATCCCGTTGGTGTTGATGAAGTTGATGTAGTCGTTGGCTACGGTGCTGTCCGGGATGCTCTGGTTGTTGCAGGTGTACTCGTTGTAGTGCAGCTCCTCCGGGATGTTCGTGCCCGGACGGTTGGGCGGCAGCACTTCGAGCTTGCCGTCGGCCGGGTTGCGCCAGTAGCCGCTGCCGCTGCTCAGCATCCAGTAGAAGTCACCGTTCATGATGAACGTGTACGGACTGTTGCCGCTCCCGCTGCCGCTCGGCGTCGTGCACGCGTTCGTGCCCTCACTCGTCGGGCCGCTCGCGCTGCTGAGGAAGCGGTCGAACTGGGTGCCGGTGGCGGAGGGGTAGGCCTGCTGCTGCGAGCTGGACGCGGACTGCGCGGAGAACAGCCACCAGTGGTTTGGGCCACTGGGCGGCTGCGTGCCCGTGCTGTAGGTGTCGTCGAGCGCGTAGTTCTTGGCCAGCGTGTGCAGGTTCGGCACGGAGCTGATGTGGTTCGTGCTCTCCACCTGGCCGTTGCAGCCGGCGCTCACCGTGCTCGCGCAGTCGCCCAGGTAGTCGTCGAAGGTGTGGTTCTCCCGGTAGATGATCACGAAGTGCTGGAACGGCGGGAAGTACGGGGCCAGTGGGTTGACCGCCGCGGTCGGCTGCTGCACCGGGGTGAACTGCTCGGTGCACTTGCCGTTCGAGCAGACCTCCGTCTGCCGCATCGAGTCCACGTTGCCGATCTGGAAGTTCTTCGGCTGCGGGTACTTCGCGAACTCGACCCCGGGCGCGGCGAACTTGGCGCCGGTGCAGTCGTAGTCGTCCGGCTTGTACGACTGCGGCCGGTCGCCGATGGGCAGGTCCTTGGCGTCCTCGGGGTCGGTGTTGGGGTTCCAGCCCTTGAGCGTGCACGAGCCGACGCCGGTCGCGGGATGTAGGCCCGCTTGGGCCGCCGGGCTCTGGATCGCGGTGAGCGTGAGTGCGGCCACTGCGACGCCGGTGAGGAAAATTGTGGGTTTCCAACCGATCATTGGTACTCCTGCAGCAAGAGTCCACCGGTGGCACCGAATGCGCCACCGCTCCCGCATGGTCCTGATTTAAGACGCTCCGGGCAAGAGCACCGATGGCAAAATTTTCAGGTTTGATTAAGGATTCACGCGTCGTTAGCACAGTATTGCGGCCGGCCGCTGATGACAGGCATCGAATATCCTGCGCCGTCAGGCAAAGCCGTCGTCAGGTAATGCCGCGGCCGTCGCCGGAATCACCGGGATTCGAGCGGAACGGTGCGTGAATAGGTCTCTTCGGCGGCCGCGCCGTTGAGCGGCAGAGTGAGTACGACTTCGAATCCGCCGTCCGGCTTCCGTCCGGCCGAAAGCTCGCCGCCGTAAAGGGCCGCGCGCTCGCGCATGCCGGTCAGGCCGACGCCGGCACCGGTATGGTCCGCGGCCTGCGCGGCGGCGGACCGGGGCGTGCGCGATCGCTGGGGCGGGATGCCGTGCACCCCGGTGTCGCTTACGGTCACGCGCACACACTCGGGCTCGTATTCCAGCCGCACGTCCACGGACGATCCCGGCGCGTGTTTCAAAGCGTTGGTCAGCGATTCCTGTACCACGCGATAGACGCACAGCTCGATACCGGCGGCCAGCGGTCGCTGATGGCCGGCGACCGCGTAGCGAGACGGCGTTCCGGAAAGCCCGACCCGTTCGATCAAGACGGGTAGCTGCGCGATTCCGGGCGCGGGCCGGTCATCCACGCGTGCCCTGGCCCCTTCATCGTCTTCAGGACGCAGCAGACTGATTAAGCGGCGCAACTCGGCGAGCCCTTCGCTGCCGACCTCGGAAATGGTGCGCAGCGCCTGATCGGCGGTTTCCGAGTCGGTCGCGAGCACGTAACGGGCCAAGCCGGCCTGGACCGCGATGACGGACAGGTGGTGCGCCGTGACGTCGTGCAGTTCGCGGGCGATGCGGATCCGCTCCATGAGCACCGCGCGCTGTTCCCGGTCGTGGTGCTTACGCTGAAGCTGTTCGTCGTGCTCGGCTTTGAGCGCGTGCTTTTCTCTCAGCCTTCTGGCTCCCGCCACGCGGGATATGCGAACCATCGGCCCAACCTAGTGAAGACAGCCGCCCCCTGTCCTCAATCGCGGGGCGCTTCCTCGCCGGCCTGGGTAAACCGTTGCGGTATTTCGCGCTATCGCGGGCGTTGTAGGGCCGACCAGGACTGTGAACCTCCGGGGAACGCGGTGGACCGGCTCCGGCTGAAACGCTTGAGCGGCGCGGATGTTGGGCGCCGCGCGCAGTGGACAGCCAGAACGACGGCGAACGTGCAGAACAGAGCGTGGGTGGCAGGCAATGAGGTTCGTCCATCGGGACGCCGGCGTCGAGCGGGAATGGGAAGTGCGGCTCGGCCGCCCGGATGCCGTGGTCGCGGACCTCGCGGCGGCGCTGTGCGCCCCTGGCGGCAGGCTCGTCATCGACGGCCGCGAGGCGGCGCCCTCGACTCCGCTGGCCGAATCAGGGCTCGTCATGGGTTCGCAGGTGACGGCCGCCACGTTGCCGGCCCGCGGCGCCGGAAGCCCGCGACCGCACTCGGGTCCCTACCCATACCAGGATCCTGATCGCACCTCGGCGACGCGGACGGCGGCGCTCGATTCGGGCGCCGTGCTGCGGATCGTCGGCGGCTTGGACGCCGGACTCTCGGTGTCGTTGCCGCCTGGACGCGTCCGGCTCGGCCGCGGCGGCGAGGCGGACATCCGGGTGGACTGCCGCGACGTCTCTCGCCTGCACTGCGAGATCGAAGTCGCGCAAGACGGCCAGGTGACCGTCACGGATCTCGGGTCGAGCAACGGAACCGACCTCAACGGGGTGCGGTTGACCGGTCCGACGCGGGTTGGCCCGGACGACCTGCTGTGCGCGGCCGGCCGAGTGCCGTTCCGCGTGCTGCCTGCGGCCGAGCTCGGCCCGGTGCAGTACGTCGATCCGACGCGGGAAGCCGGACCAGGCGGCACGTTGCCGTTCAACCGGGCCCCACGCCTGGCGAATTCGGCCGTGACGGCGCCGATCCGGTTGCCCGAGCTGCCTCGCCGGGTCGACGGGCAGCCGTTGCGCATCTCGGCCTTCCTCGCTCCACTCGTGCTGGCCGGCGTCATGGTGCTGATGTTGCGGGACATCGCCTACGCGCTCATCGCGCTGTTCAGCCCGCTGGTCATGCTCGGAACCCTGCTGGAGGACCGGGCGAAGGGCAGGCTGGGCCATCGCCGCGCGAAGCGTGAGTACGAGGCCCGGTTGGCGGGCGCGCGAAAGCAGTTGGCCGCGCGGCGCACGGAGGAGATCGCCCGGCTGCACGCGCGATTCCCGGATCCGTCAGAGCTCTGCTATCGCGCGTCGGCGCCAGGGCTGCGGCTCTGGGAGCGGCGGCGTGGTGCGGCAGACTTTCTCAAGGTCAGCGCCGGTCTGGCCGACCAGCGTTGGGAACCACCGGTGGACCGCGGCCGGCGCAGCGATCACGAGCTCGACGCCACGCTCAAGGCGGCGGTCGACGCCGCGGCGCAGCTGACTCAGACCCCGGTGATCGTCAATCTCGGCGAGGGTGGCGTCCTCGGGCTGGAGGGCGACCGCGGCGCGATCCTCGCCGCCGCCCGCTCCCTGCTCTGCCAGGCCGTCGTGGGCAGCGGCCCGGCTGACGTGGCCGTCGCAGTGTTCGTAGACGAAGACCGGGCCGCGGACTGGGACTGGACGAAGTGGCTGCCGCACGGCGCGGATCCGAGATCCGGCTCGTCCCGGTTCGTCGCGGTAGGCGCGGAGCGCTGCGAGGCACTGGCGCGCAGCCTTCTCGCCGAGGCCGGCGCGACAACCGGCGCCCGCGAGGCCGACACCAACGTCAACGGCAACGCCAACGGCAACGGCAGGCTCCAGGGCGGCGGGGCGCCGGTCGTACTCGTCATCGTCGATGGCGCGGCCCTGCTTGAAGGCCGTCCGTGCGCCCTGCGCGACCTGCTCGGCGGCCGAGCAGGGCCGGTGGCTGGAATCGTGCTGACCGGCCGCTTGCCCGCGCTGTGCACCGAGGTGTTGTCGGTGGCGGCCGACGGCTCGGGGCGGCTGCGGCGGGTCGCCACCGGCGAGCTGATCGACGAACTGCTCGTGGCCGGCATGACCCGAGACCGGGCCCGCGGGCTGGCGCGTGCCCTGGCCAGGTTCGAGGACCCGGAGACGAAGATCGAGGGCGCCGGCCTGCCCGACCGGGTCGCCCTGCTTCCGCTGCTGGAACTGTCCGGACCGCTCGAAGACGCGGTCGCCGCGCGCTGGCGGCGCGCCGCGCAAGCCTTGCGGGTGCGGGCAATCCTGGGCGTTACCGAGCGCGACGTCTTCGAGGTCGATCTCGACGACGACGGCCCGCACGCGCTGATCGCGGGCACCACCGGCTCGGGCAAGAGCGAGCTTCTGCGAACCCTGATCGCGAGCATGGCGGTCGGCGTCGACCCCGAGCACCTGACCTTCGCGCTGGTCGACTACAAGGGCGGCGGGGCGTTGGACGAGTGCGCGCGGCTGCCGCACGTCGTCGGCCTCGTGACAGACCTCGACGAACAGCTCGGCGAGCGCGCGCTGCGCTGCCTGGAGGCCGAACTGCGCCACCGGGAGCACGCGCTGCGCGGTGTCGGGATGAGCCATGTGCGCGATTACCAGCGACTGCGCGATACCCGGCGCCCCGACCTCGAGCCGATGCCCCGGCTGGTGGTGGTGATCGACGAGTTCGCGACCCTTGTCAAGGCTCTGCCAGAGTTCGTCGACGCGCTGGTGAGCGTCGCCCAGCGCGGCCGCAGTCTCGGCATGCATCTGATCATGGCGACGCAACGGCCGTCCGGCTCGGTGAGCGACGCGATCAAGAACAACGTCAAGTTGCGCCTGGCGCTGCGCTTGGAGAGCGGCGCCGACTCGCAGGACGTCATCGACTCCCCGGCCGCCGCGTCGATCGGCAGCAGGCAGTGGGGCCGCGGGTTCTACCGGGTCAGCGCGAGCGAGGTGCTGCCGGTGCAGACCGCGCTGTCGACCGGCGTGACTCCGGCGGCGGCCGCCTCGGGCGGGGTGAGCCTCCTACCGTTCCGGTTGACCTCGGGGGAGCGCACCGGGCTCGGGCCGGCGAACGCAGATTCCGTGGCGGGCGCGGCTGTCACGGGCATGCCGAGCGCGAACGAGAGTGCGCCAACCGACCTGACGCGCTTGGTGGAAGCGGCGCGCAAAGCGAGCGCCGCGGCCGGAATCGGCCGGCCGCGCAGCCCGTGGCCCGACCCGCTTCCCGCCCTGGTTCCGCTGCCCGCGCTCAGCGGTCACCCTGTCGGTGCCGCGGCTCGCCCATTCCTGACGGGCAGCGCGCAGCCGGACACCGTGATCACAGAGGCCTGCGGCCTGCCGGCGCTCGCGCTCGCTGACGACCCGGATCGCCAAGCGCAGTACCTGGTCGGCTGGGATCCGACTGCTGGCAATATGCTGATTTACGGTGCCGTGGGCTCCGGTGCCTCCACGGCGCTTGCCACCGTCGCGCTCGCGCAGGCCGCGGCCCTGCCGCCAGACCGTCTGCACCTCTACGTGCTCGACATGGGCTCGGGCGACCTTGCGCCGCTTAGCCGGCTGCCGCACACCGGCGCGTACATCGGCGCTGCTGAACGAGCCCGGCAGATCCGGCTGATCCGCTTGCTGCGCCGCGAACTCGACCTGCGCAAGGCAGGCGGCGCGGTGCGCGGCGTCGGGGGCACGGTGCCCGCCCGATGGCTGGTGCTCATCGACAACGTCGGTTCCCTGAGATCCGAACTCGAGAAGGACTTCGCCGGTCTCGGCGTGCTCGACGAGCTTGAGCGGATCTTCGCGGACGGCCCCGCGGTCGGCCTGCACGTCATCGCCACCGGCGATCGGGCCGGGGCGATCCCGAGCGCATGGGTGGCGCTCAGCCGCCAGAAACTGTTGCTCCGGTTGGCCGACGCGAACGAGTACAGCAGCTTCGACGTACCGCGCAACGCAGTACCCGGATACGTGCCGGGCCGCGCGCTCGTCGTCGCGACCCGGCAAGTGGTGCAGATCTGCTTTCCGGGCGCCGAACTGGCTTCTGCGGTCGGCGAGGTCGCGCGGCACTGGCCCGGAGCGTCCCGCACCGCCCAACCCGTCGTGCTGTTGCCGGACCTCATCACGGCCGATCAGCTGCGCATGTCGGGCGCGTTCGCGGACACCGGCGCGGAACCGTGGACGATCCCGGTCGGCTTCACCGACAGCAACCTCGCGGCTGCCGCGCTCAGACTGTACGAACACGAACATGCCCTGATCGCGGGCCCGCCCCGATCCGGCCGCAGCAGCGCGCTGATATCCATTGCGGCGACGGTGCTCGCCACCGCGGCCGCGCCGACGGTGGTGGCCTTCGCCCCGCGGCGCTCTCCGTTGCGAGATCTACCCTCCCCGGTGGTCATCTGCTGCGACTACACGGAACTCGAACGCGTCCTCGCGCCGATCGACGGCAGAACTCTGCTCCTGGTTGACGACGCGGACACGGTCACCGACTCCCTCGGCGTCCTCGACCGCTGGATCACGAAAGCCGGCCCCGGCCGGCACGCGATCGTGGCGGGCCGCAACGACGGGATCCGCCGCCAGTACGGGATGTGGACGCAGAAGGTGCGCGACGGCCGGTGCGGGGTGCTGCTGGTGCCAGACCACGAACTCGACGGAGACCTGCTCGGCGTCGCGCTCCCACGCCAGCACCGGATGACCCCGGTGCCCGGCCGGGGCTATCTGGTGTCCGACGGCGCGCTCGACGGCGTGCAACTCGCGCTGACGCCGCCGCCGCTCAGCGCGGCGGAACCTGTCGCGAGCGGCAGACACGGCGGGCCGCAGTACAACGAGCGCGGCAGTCATGAAATCAACCACTCGTTAGACGACCGACGAGGCGGCCCGGCCTAGGTTTCTGCATCGACGGCCGGTGAGCGCGATTGAGCGCCCCGGCGCCACCAGACGCGGCGGGCGGCACACGGCGGGCCCGCGGAACCGACGAAGATACGGAGCACCACCATGACCGACGGAACCGTCAAGGTCACCGCTGAGGCGCATGTCCGCATCGGGCAGCTGAACGGCGCGCTCGGGTCGTTCAACGACCTCATCAACCAGATCGTGTCGCACGGCACCGCGCTGACCGACCCCAACGTGTGGGCCGGCCCGGCGGCCAGCGCCTTCGCCGGCACGGTGTGGCCCGAGGTGCAGTCCCAGCTCGGCACGGTGCAGGGCACGCTCGGCCAGCTCCAGCAGCAGGTCGCGGGGATCCTCAACAACATCACCCAGGCCGGTTCGGGTCTCCCGCTCGGCGGCCTGCCGCAGTTGGGCAGCCTGCCGGTGGTCGGCGGTCTTCCGGTCGGCGGCCTGTGAGCCGCCGCACCGCTGAAGTAAGAGAACTGAAAAGACGGCACTGAGCAAAAGGGCGGTGCTGTGGCGGCACGCGAAAGGCGTGCCGCCACAGCACCGCCCGGACGCGGTTGTACGACGAGGGACGGGAACGCGAGTCATGACAGGCCGACGGGCATCGACGGGTTCCGAGCCGTACCTGGATCCGGCCGCGCAGGCGCCCGAATCCGTTCCCGGATATCGAGATCTGGCGCGGATAGGGCACGGCGGTTTCAGTGTCGTCTACCGGGCGGTGCAGGAGTCCTTCGAGCGCGCCGTCGCGCTCAAGGTCCTGACAGTCGGCCCGGATGAGGACGCCCGCCGCCGCTTCCTGCGCGAGGTCCAGCTGGCCGGTCGACTGAGCGGACACCCGCACGTGGTGACCGTTCTGGACATCGGGACGACGCGGTCCGGCCGCCCCTACTTCGCGATGGACCTGTACCACGGCGGCTCGATGCGGGATCGGCTGCGGCGATCCGGACCGCTCTCGCCGGCCGATACCGCCGCGGTCGGCGCGAAGATCGCCGAGGCGCTGGCGGCGGCGCACTCGCTCGGCGTGCTGCACCGCGATGTGAAGCCGAACAACATCCTGATTTCCAGGTTCGGCGAGCCGGCGCTGGCGGATTTCGGCGTTTCCTGCCTGCTGGACTCGAGTTCGTCCGCGTCGGTCCTGGATGTCTTCTCTCCGCAGCACGCCGCGCCGGAGCTGATGACGCGCGGCGTACTGACTGCGTCCTCTGATATCTACGCGCTCGGCTCGACGCTGTACCAGCTGGTCACCGGGCGGCCTCCGTTCGGCGGGCAGGAACGGGACGTGCGCTCGATCATGTGGCGGGCGGTCAGCGAGCCGCCGCCGCGGCCACAGTGCCCTGAGCTACCGGAACTGGCCGACGTGATCGTGCGCGCGATGGCGAAGGAGCCGGGCGAACGCTTCGCCGACGCGGCCGAGTTCGCCAGGACTCTGCGGGCTCTGATCCCCGACTCGCCGCAACCCCTCTCGATGCCTGGCTCGGCGGCTTGGTCAACCGACGTGGCAATGGAGCCGGTCGTACCCGTGGACGGCGCGGCCGCCGCCGACGCCGTTTTCCCCGACCTTCCCGACGTTCCCGACCTCCCCGAGTTGCCCGACTTCCCTGACTTCCCCGACTTCACGGCGAACTCCTCGACGGCCAGCCGGCCACACGGCTCCGACGAGACCATGCTGCGCCCCGACCGGGCCGATCCGGACCCGAATGCCGAGCGCCGCCGCGCCGCCGCTACCGCTTTCCTGCCCGGCGAAGACGGCCACGACGAGGGTCGCAGCCGTGTCCGGCGCGCCAGAAAGCCGGTGCTCATCGCCGCGGTCATCGCGCTGCTCGGCATCGGGACCTGGGCGGTGGTCACATCGCAGTACTCTTCGAAAAGTTCGCCCGACGCGGACTCCGCGCATCGCCCGCTCGCCACCGCCTCCGCTGACAGCGCGCCCACGCGGTCGGCACGCCCGTCCGCGCACGCTACGTCAACGCCCAGACACAGCAGCGCGCCCGCGGCCGCCACCGGGGCCACGTCGGCGGCCACGGCCCCGCACGCCACCGCGAGTTCCTCGAGCGCAGGCTCGCTTCTCTCGCTGCCCGGCACGTTCCACCGGCTCCGGAACGCGCAATCCGGGACCTGCCTCGCGAATCCGTCCGGCGGTTCCGCACCCGCGCAACAGGCCTGCGCGGCCGACAAATCCGAGGGCTGGCAGTACTCCCTGTCGCTCAGCGGGATCCTCTCGGCCGGCTTCGAGCTGGTCAACGAGAGCAGCGGCTTGTGCCTCTCCGCCGATCCCGGCGGCCAGGTCCTCGCCCGGACCTGCGACGGCGGGTCCGCGCAGGTGTGGTCGAAGGTCAGCGGACCCGGTTCGAGTAAAGAATTCGAAAACGCTGGCGAGAGCCAGTGTCTTCGAGCCGCCGGCGCCGTTGTCTCCTACGGGCCGTGCACCTCGAGCGATCGCGCGGACCTGTGGAACGAGGACGGAACTGCGTGACGCACGCGGGACCCAACCGCCACCCGCAAGGGTGACGGCCCGTAGCGCTGAAACTGCGTCACGTGCGTACATCCGGCGGCGGCACGACGCGCCGCGCGGGACGAAAGGGAGACGGCGGTACCCGATGGTCAAGGTTCTGATCGCCGATGATCAAGTGCTGATACGCGCCGGGATAGCGGCCATTCTGCGGGCCGCGCCCGGCTACCAGGTGGTGGGCGAGGCCCGCGACGGCGAGGAGGCCGTCACCATGGCGGAGCTGACCGAGCCCGACGTCGTGTTGATGGACATCCGGATGCCGGAGATGGACGGCATCGCCGCCACCCGCCGGATTCTCAATCCGGACAAGGAAAAAGCGCGCCCAGGCCGGGAGGGCCCGCCGCACATCCTCATCCTCACCACCTTCGACCTCGACGAATACGTCTACAAGGCGCTGCGGGCCGGCGCGAGCGGCTTTGTACTCAAGGACACCCCGCCGGAGCGGCTGCTCGCGGCGCTCAAGGCCGTGGCGGACGGCGACACGCTGTTCTCGCCGACCGTCACGCGCCGGCTGGTCCAGGCCTACTGCGCCACAGAAGGTGGTCAGATCGGCGGTGGCCAGCTCGGCGCCGGCGGCACCGAGACCGGCTCGCCGGCCCGCTGGTCACCGATCGCGGTCCGCCCCCGCCCGTCGATCGAGGGCCGTCAGGGCACTGACCGGGCCGCGCTCGCAGCGCTCACGGCCCGCGAGACCGACGTGCTGCGTCTCGTCGCCACCGGCCTTTCCAACGGCGAGATCGCGAAGCGGCTGGTGGTCAGCGAGGGCACGGTGAAAACTCACCTGAACCGCTCCATGTCCAAGCTGAACTTGTCGAGCCGGGCCCAGGTGGTCGTGCTCGCCTACGAATCCGGCCTGGTCGTGCCCGGCCAGCCGCCCGCGCCATCCGCGCCCGCCCGCGTCACCGTTGGCACCGCGCGAGACGCCTGATCCCGCCAGATATCGAACGGGCGGCATGATCTGAGCGCCGACCGGGGATGCCTCATGCTTAGGCGGTCCGTCGAGTCGGGAGAGCTGCATGCGACACAAGACGCCTTACCTCGTCATCTCCGCTCTCTTCTGCAGCACCCTGATGGTGGCTGGTCCGGCCGCGGCGGCGCACGTCGCGCCGCCGCCGGTGCCGTTGCCGCCGAAGGAGGCGGTCGCGACGGGGTACGGCGGCGCGGTCGCCAGCGTGAGCCCATACGCCACGCAGATCGGCGTCGACGTGCTCAAGCGCGGCGGGAACGCAGTCGACGCCGCAGTGGCGACGGCCGCGGCGCTCGGTGTCGTCGAACCCTTCTCCTCCGGCATCGGCGGGGGCGGGTTCTTCGTGTACTACAACGCGCGTACCCGTCGAGTGACCACCATCGACGGGCGCGAGACCGGACCGGCCGCGTTCACGCCGACCGTATTCATCGACCCGACCACCGGAAAGCCGCTGGCGTTCGCCGACGCGGTCAACTCAGGGCTTTCCGTCGGTGTGCCCGGCACCCTCCTGACCTGGCAGAAGGCTCTCAACGCCTGGGGTACCCGCCCGCTGTCCGAGGAGCTGCGGCCGGCCGCGCGGCTGGCCGAGCGCGGATTCACCGTCACCGGCGACTTCAACGCGGGAATCGCGTTGAACCAGCAGCGATTCAGCGACATCGCGCCGACCGCGCAGCTGTACCTGCCCGGCGGCCAGGTGCCCGCGGTCGGCTCGGTCTTCCGCAACCCGGACCTGGCCGCGACCTACGACCTGATCGCGCGCAAGGGCATCGGCGTCTTCTACGGCGGCGAACTGGCCCAGGAGATCGCGAACACCGCGCAGCACCCGCCGATGACGCCGACTTCGGACCGCTTCTTCCGGCCCGGCGTGATCACGGCCTCTGACATCGCCGGATACACCGCACCTTTCACGGCACCGACGCACGTGTCCTACGACGGCCTGGACGTCTACTCGATGGGCCCGCCGTCCTCAGGCGGCACCACGGTCGGCGAAGCTCTCAACATCCTGACTCAGCTCAAGCGCACCGGCTGGCGGCTGTCCTGGGACACGCAGGCCGACCAGGTGGCGTCGCTCCAGGCGTACCTCGAGGCGAGCCGCGTCGCCTTCGCCGACCGCAACCGATGGGTCGCCGATCCGGCCTTCGAGAACGTGCCGACCAGCGGCCTGCTCTCACCGGCCTTCGCCGCGTCACGTGCCTGCCTGATCAGCCCGACCTCGACGCTGACCAGTCCCGTCGCGCCCGGCGATCCGGCGAACCCGGGCTCCGTCAGCTGCGCACCCGCCACGTCTCAGACTCCTGATGTCTCGACTGAAGGCGTTTCCACGACGCACCTGGTCACGGCGGACCGTTGGGGCAATGTCGTGTCCTACACACTGACCATCGAGCAGACCGGCGGCTCGGCGATGGTCGTTCCGCACCGCGGCTTCCTGCTCAACAACGAGATGACCGACTTCGACTTCACCCCGGTCCACCCGCCCGCGCCCGACCCGAACCTGCCGGCCGCGGGTAAGCGCCCGCGCTCCTCGATGGCCCCGACGATCATCCTGCGCGACGGCCGCCCGTACGTGGTGGTCGGCTCGCCGGGCGGCGCGTCCATCATCACCACGGTGCTGCAGATCCTGCTCAACCGGCTCGATCTGGGCATGAGCCTGCCCGACGCGATCGCCGCCCCGCGCATCTCGCAACGCGACAGCGCGCATACCGAGGCCGAACCGGCGTTCCTCTCCTCGCCGCTGGACCCGGCGCTCACCGCGCTCGGTCAGAACTTCGTCCCGGCTCCGCCGACGTTCACCCCTGCCTCAGAAATAGGCGCGGCCACCGGTCTGGAGTTCCTCGGCGACGGCCGCATTCAGGCGGCCGCCGAACCGCAGCGCCGCTTCGGTGGCTCGGCGATGGTCGTGTTCCCCGTCCCGTCGGGATGAGCCGACCGGAGAATCCGGTTGGAAACAAACCGAAAGAAAACGGCGCCGCTATTGCGAGGTTACGGCCAAAGCCAAAGATTCACCCGATTGAGTGAAGATCGCTGATATTCAAAACTTGTCACACCGCCAGTAATGAAAAATGGCGGCGTTGTCACAACCGGGCGACTGCGGCGTAACCACGGTGAAGTGCCATGACGTTGCACTCGGCTCCACTGATTGGAGCCGAGCAGCCCGGGAGTCATGGTGCCCCGCAATTCCCCTCATTCCACCGCCGGTAATGCCGGTTCGCCGCGGCGTGCGGTTGATCATCGCGACCAGATAGTCGGCGCGACACTCGTCGGCACGGTGCTCGTTCTGCTCGGCTACGCCTCGGGCATCGGCGGGGGCGGTGGCGCCGCGCAGGCCGCGGGCGGATCCGATCCCGGCGTGATCTTCCGCGTGCCGGGCCCGTCCGCCGGCGGGCCTTCGCCCGCCATCGTCCAGGCCACCGGCGGGCTGGGCGGCTCCGACACATCAGGCGGCGGCTACGGCTATGGGTACGGATATGGAGGCGGCGTACCAGCTGCGTCGGGTGGTCCGGGCGGTTCCGGCGGCGGCGGTATTCCTTCCACTGGACCGTCGCCGTCAGCGAGTTCCGCGGGGCCGGTCATCATCGGTGGCTCCGGCTCCGGCTCCGGCTCCGGCTCCGGCCCCGGCTCCGGCTCCGGCTCGGCGAGCCCGACGCCATCCGCCGGGGCGTCTTGCAGCCTGCTCGACTGCGTCACCTCGGTCGTCATCGGCGGGGACGGCCTGCTGCCGTGCCTGCTCGGCTCCGGGACCTCGGGTCTTTTGTCCGGAACCCTCGGCGGCTCCACCGGCCTACTGACCGGAGCGACCGGCCTGACCGGCGCGACCGGCCTGACCGGCCTCACCGGATCGACCGGAGCGAGCGGATTGACCGGAGCCACCGCGTCATCCGGCTGGCTGGCCGGCGGACTGCTCGGCGCCTGCCCGACTCCGACGGCCACCCCGAGCGCGCCATGACGCGCGCCGCAAGCCGCACCGCGCGCCGGTACCTGCTGGCAGGTTGCGCGCTGATCTGGCTGCTCGGCTCGCTGGTCAGCGCGCCCGCCGCCCAGGCGCATGCCGAACTCGTCCGCTCCGATCCGGCCGATGGCGCACGGCTGTCAGCAGTGCCCGCCCACGTGACCATGACCTTCAGCGAAGGAGTCGCGAGCCGTGAATGCGCGGTCGTCGCGGAGGTTACGGCCGTGCCGATCCATCAGCCGCCCGGTCAGCCGGAGGTTCTGATCGCGGACCTCTCGGGCATACGGCCCGCGGACGGACGGCTCGTACTGGACTGGCGCTCGGTCAGCTCCGATGACGGACACATCGCCACCGGGAGCATCAGCTTCCGGATTCTCCCGGCGACGGCAGCCCAGTCGGCCGTGCCCGCGACCGCGCCCGCCAGGCCTGGTGAACAGGGCGCCTCGCCCCTCGCGGGGCCGGACCCCGCGGTGCATCGGGCGCTGCTCGCCGCGCAGTTCACCGGATTCCTGGCCACCGCGCTGTTCATCGGTTGCATGGCGTTCCTCGCACTCGCCTGGCCGCAGGGTGCCAGCGTTCCGCGCGTACGCGCGCTGCTTACCCTGTCCTGGATCATCGGGCTCGTCTCAACGGTCGTCCAACTCGGCTTGCAGGCCGCCTACGCCGCCCTGTCGCCGCTGCGCGGAATGTTCGACGGCCAGGCACTGGAGAATCTGTTCGGCACCCAGCTCGGCGCGGTCCTCATCGCGCGCTCGCTGCTCTGGCTGCTGGCCGGGGTCGTGCTCGTCGGCCTGCTTCAGCAGCAGGAGCGCGCCACCCGCTCGGCCGGCTGGCGGGTGGGGCTGACCGCGATCTCCTTCGGGCTGCTGCGCACCGCCGGTATGACAGGGCACGATGACGCCGCTCATCCGCTGGCAGGCGCGATAGCCGACACCGTCCACCTGGCCGGGGTCTCGCTGTGGATCGGCGGCCTGCTCACGCTGCTACTCGGAGTATTGCCTCGACGGCAACCCGGCGAGCTGTCGACGGCCGTCGCGCGCTACTCGAACCTCGCGCTTGCCAGCATGCTCGCGATCATCGGCGCCGGCGCCGTACTGGCCTGGCAGGTCGTCGGTTCGGTGCACGCACTGCTGCACACCTCCTACGGGCACACCCTGCTGCTCAAGCTCGCGCTCGTCGCACTCGTGCTCTTACTCGCCCAGCACAGCAAGGCCTGGGTGCGCCACCGGCTCGACATCGCCGTGCTGCTCAACGGCGACCGCGCCACGGTGCGCGCCTTCGTCTACTCGGTCGCGGCGGAGGCGGGGCTCGGCCTCGCGATCCTAGCCGCGGCGAGTGTCCTGGTCACGGCCAGCCCCGGCCGCTGACCAGGAAAGTTGAAAGCAAGCAGCCCACCGAGAAAGGCATCCACCCGCATGGCCCAATTCGATCCCGCGCCCGGCAAAGCGTCCGGCGCACCGCAGCGCGCCGGATACCAGAGCGGCCGCACGCGCACGCTGCTGGCCCTGGCGCTCCTCGCCGCGCTCTGCTCAGCCCTCTTCATCGCCCGGGCGGCCACCCGCCCTGACGCCGCTCCGAAGACCGTGCCGCAAGGCGTCAAGACGCTGAATGTCGCGGACGCCGCAGCCGTCGCCGCGACGAGTGCGGGCACCATTGAGATCAAGAACTACGCCTTCGCTCCCGCCTCGGCCACGATCGCCGTCGGCACCAAGGTGACCTGGGTTAACGAGGACACCGTGCCGCACACGGTCACCAGCAAGTCCGGACCGGCCTCGTTCGACTCCGGCCAGATCGCCTCCGGCGGGTCGTACTCGGCGATCTTCGAGACCCCCGGCACCTACAGCTACTACTGCATCGACCATCCGCAGATGGTCGCGACCATCACGGTCACTGGGAGCGGCGGCGGTGGTGGTGGCTCGCCGAGCGCGGCTCCGAGCGGCGCGCCGAGCACCCCGGCTGGCGGCGGCGGGTCAGGTGGTGGGAGCCCAAGCGCATCCCCGACCGGCGGAATGTCGATGCCGTCCTCGACGCCTGGCAGTTCGGGCGGCGTGCTCGGCGGCACCGGAAGCGGTGGCGGCTGCGCGAGCCTCAGCCAGGTGCTGCTGCCGCTGTTGCAGCACATTGACACGACTCACCTTGGAGAGTCCCCAGGGCAGCAGGTCCAGGATCTGCAGAACATCAACCAGTACGTGCTCACGCACACCACCTTGATCGAGAACATGCTCATCCCGGCTTGGAACAGCGCCAACCGGATCACCACCGGCCTGCTCGTCCCGCTGTTGCAGCACATTGACACGACGCATCTGGGCGAGTCGCCAGGACAGCAAGTCAATGATCTGCTGAACCTGGACCAGTACGTGCTCACGCACACCACGCTGGTCGAGACCATGATCATCCCCACCGAGGGAGTGCTCACCGGCAGCTGCTGACCCGGTGCGCCTCCGTGCCGACGACGCAGTCGGCCGGGCGCGGCGGTGGACCGGCCGAGTCGAAGTCGGCCGGTCCACCGACCGCCATTGTCCCCCTTCCCGCCCGCATCGCACCCGAGGACCGGATCGCCCCGATGACCACCGAAACCCTTGTCCTGCCTCCGCGCCCGCCCCGCCCGAGCGGCCTGCCGGATCCCGGCGTGTACCGCGCCGCCCCCGGCCGCTGCATCCTCGAGTTGTCCGCGAACCTCGGGCCGTTGACCACCTTGCGCGGCCGCTTCGCCGTACTCGACGCCCGCCTCGTCGTCGCGGACGACGCGCGCCGCGCGAGCGTCACCGTCGAAGCCAGCACGGCGTCCTTGCGCACAACGCGTCCGCTGGCCACCAGGCACCTGACCGGAAGCCGAGGCCTGGCCGCCCGCCAGCACCGACGCCTGCGCTTCGAGTCCACCGGATTCGACATCGACGAGCCGGGCCGGCTCGACATCCCAGGCTCCCTGTATCTGCGCGACGAACCGGTACCCCTGACCCTCAACACGCGCGTCGTCGGACGCGGCCGCGACCGGCTGCTCGTACTCGGCACGGGCCGGTTCGCGTACAGCACGCTGTGCGCGGCCACCCCGGTGCGGTTGCCCTGGTCGGTCCCGGCCGGACGCGTGGCGCTCCTGCTCGCGGCGGACTTCCGATGACCAGACCCCTCGTCCCGCGCTCCGGCGGACCAGCCACCGCGCCGCTGCCTCTCACCCCGCGCCTCACTCTGGCGGCGGCATTAGGCGCCATCGTGCTGTCCGCGTTGCTGGGTCTCGCATTCGCCCCGGTGCAGTTGCCCGCGACGATGCGGGTGGCGGCCGCGCACTACAGCGTCCAGATGGTCAACTACACATTCGCCCCGGCGTCCATCACGGTGAACGAAGGCGACACGATTACGTGGACCAACCAGGACACTGCGCCGCACACCGTCGCCACTACCAGCGGCCCGCAGAGCCTGAACTCGCCGTATCTCTCGAAAGGCCAGTCTTGGAGCTACACCTTCAGCGCGCCAGGCACGTACGAGTACTACTGCACCGTGCATCCGGACATGAGAGCCCGCGTCGTCGTTCGAGCCCCCGCTCCCGTCACCACCGCGCCTCGTACGCAGAACCCTTACCACGCCCCGTCGTCCGCAGCTGGCGCGCCCCCACCACCGCACTCACCTCAACCACCCACGACAGCAGCGTCCGCGTCGCCCAGCGCCGCCGCGGCACTCGCACCCGACACCGACCCGTCCACCTCCGCCCCACAGCTCCAAGCCCAAGTGACGTCGGCTACCAGCGGAATCAGAACCCTCAGTCCGGTGCTGTTGCTCGGCGGCTTCGCCGCGACGATCGCAGTGTTCTGCCTTCTGCTCGTCGGTTCACGCGCTACCGCGTCCCCCACTCCGACGCCGACCCCACCCTCGGCCACCGCACGCGCGGACACCACATCGAGCGATCCACCCCGCGCCGACCTTGACGACTACGACGACTGACACCCGCCCTGTCTCCCGCGTCCCGACTACCGCAGCCTCAGCCCCAGCCGACAGCTGCGCGTCAGAGAGCCGTCGGCTGCGGGTCAGGCTGGCTCGTTGTCGTGCGCTGCCGGAGCTTGCCCAGTCGCAGGAGTCTGGGATGCGCGATCGCCTCGGCGGATGACCGCGGCATCAGAGCGCCGGCGGCGATCCAGACCGGCACGAGCGTCGCGGTGAACACGGCGACCGCGAGGTGCTTGGTGACCTCGTTGCCTTCCCCGTAAACGGCGGTGGCGTACTGGACCACGGTGCAGCCGAGCAGCGTCAGGATGACCAGGCCGAAGCCACGGCGGCGCGAGTTCGGCGATCCGGTGCGGATCAGCCAAGCCGCGCCGGCCAGGCCGGCCAGCCAGTAGGCCAGTATGCCGGGGAAACCGCTCCACTTGAACGCGTGCGCCACACCCTGCACCACACACACGCGGCACTCCTGGTGCTGGGGCGGCTGGCCGGCGTTCGCCGCGTAATTGCCGAGGTAGGCGGCGCGGAACGTGAGGTACGCGTCGGCTCCCCCGGAGAAGACGCGGGCGGACATGGTCGGGTGCTCGGCGAAGTACCGCACCAGGTTGGAACGGGAGAAACGGGTGCGGTAGTGCGAGAACGACGGGTCGTGCTCGATCGGGTGGTCGCTCCACCAGTTCGTACCGCTGTACTGCCCGAAGGAGCGCGGCAGACCGAAGTCCACCGCGAGCTGACCCGGGTCGCTCACCATCGGCATGAGCGTCATGGTGACTTCCTGGGCGGTGTTGACCTCCTGGTCCTCACGGGACTCGTACGCCATGCTCCAACCGGCCGTGGCCAGCAGCGAGACCACGCACAATGCCGGCAAGACCCTGACGCCGAGGCGGCCGCGCAACCGGCCGACCGGGACGCGCCGGCTGCCGAGCAGCACAGCCAGCGGGAGCAGCAGCGTCACCGTCTCGTTCTTCGCGCCGACGGCGAATACGGCTGCCACCGAAGCGGTCAGGAAGGCGATCACCCGGCCCCGGTCATTGACCGGCGCCACCGCGATCACACCGGCCACGGCGACGACCAGCAGACCGTACAGAGCCGTGGTCTCGCTGTACGGCGAGCCGGCATAGTCGGCAAAGGTGGCTTCGGCCAGTACCAAGAACAACGCGGCCAGCAGGCCGATCCGGAACGGGAGGCGCACCGGCCGTAGCAACCAGGCCATCAGCGCGATCACGATGCCGACCAGCACGCAGTACTCGACCATGAGCTCGCGGGTGTCGATGGCGCCGGACAAGCCGAGCAGGTGGCGGTGCACGAAGGCGGTCAGCCGCAACTGGAGATACTGCGTGGTCGGATAGTCGATGCAGCGGCTGTGATGCGACATGAAGGCGTAGTGGAATCGCACGAAGTACCACTGCGCGCTCGACGCGGGCGCCCGGGCCGCGTCGGCGTGGATCTGGCACATCAACCGCTGAGCATCACCGTTGTTGGCCATCGCGACCGGCTGTGGAACGAACAGCCGCACCCCCATCAACGCGGCCGACACCACACCGGCGGCGACGACGGTGACCCACCCCGGCGCGTGCCAGCGCGGCGCAAGCAATCGTCGCATCCCTGTAGACCCCCAAAGCCCGAGAGTGATCCCGACCACGAACCGGCTCTGCGACTGAGCCGCCCCGCCATGTTAATGGTCGCCGGATCGGGCAAACACCCGGCCCGCGTCAGCGAGCTGTAACAACCGGCCGGGCCGAGTGCGGAAGGGGCCCGCCACCAGTGCGCTGGCAGCGGGCCCCTTCCGCGGGAGTGTTGAGAACTCCAGCACAGTCCCCCGGATCGGAGACTCAGTTTGCTGGTGGCGGCTCGCTCCTCGAGAGGCCTGGGGAAACATGTTTTGGCAGTTTACGAAGACGAAGGAAATCCACCACTCGGCAGTTTTCACGTCTATTGGCGACAGAGATTTCGATCACACTCAGCAGAACAATGATCGTCACGATAACGGGTTCAAAGCGGTTGAGGCTGGTCTGGCTGGTTCCCCATATGTCACGGACACGCCGTCTCGCGTGTGACGGATTACGCGGTAAGGGCTGAGATATGAATGCACCTGCATACTTGAGGCGCATCGCGCTAGGGCGCTTGTCTGCGGGGCCGGCTGCTTTCCGTAACTCAACTACTTCATGCTCTCGTGTGCCGCTGGGCACTATCCCGGTCGGAGCGCTCGTCGCGCATTGAAGACGCCTGATTCGAGGATGGCGCGCGGCATGTACGAGCCGCGCTGCTAGGATCTGCGGGTTCTGGAAGTGCCTGGACGCGCACGCTGAGGGTGGGGAATACGGGTGCACATACGATCCCGACGTGGGTCGCTGCTCGCGGGTGTGGGCGTGCTTGCGACGGCGGGGGCCGTGCTGGCGGTCGGCGCGATGTGGGGCGACTCGGGTGCCGACGGTCGTGGGCTGGCCGGCGCGGGCGCGGCGGGTGCCGGGGGAGTGGCCGCGCGTGGCGGACAGGTTTCCGTGGTGCTGCCGTCGGTGGGCTCGTCGGCCGCCGATTCGGCCGGTTCACGGCAGTCGGCAGGTGGCGGGCGAGGGGCGGCTGCGCCGGCGGAGGTTTCCACGGTGGCCCGCTCCGTCTCGTATCTCGGGCATGTGTTCACGGTTCCCGCGGGTTGGCACCTGGTCGACCTGGCCGCGGATACGGGTCGGTGTGTGCGGTTCGACGTGCACGCCGTGTACTTCGGCAGCCCATCGAACGCCCAGCGGTGCACGGCGCACGGCGGCGCGGTTCGCAGCGCCATGCTGGTCGCGCCGTCGTCCGTCGCGACGAAGGCAAGCGCCGTCGATGACGCCGTGAATCAGCGAATCACCGCCACGCTGCGGGGCGTGCAGATCACCGCGTCGTACTCGTACGGCACTGACCGCTCTTCCGCCGTGGCGGTACTTTCGGCTGACGGCGTGCCGGCACCAACCGTGTCGGGAGCAAGCGGCGCGAGCGAGGGGACCGGCGCTGTCGCACAGCGGGTCGCGGCGAATCTCGCGCCGGTTCAGGGCCGCGTGTCGCCGAGTGGGATCGCCGTGATGACACAGGCCTATAAGGGCCTTGGGTTCGATGCGTGCACCGCGCCCAGCGGCGCGCAGATGAGCGCTTGGGGCAAATCACCGTTCGGCGCGGTAGGTGTTTATATCGGCGGGGCCGAACGGGCGTGCACGCAGCCGAATCTGACGGCGTCGTGGGTGAGTGCCGAGTCGAGCGCGGGCTGGCGGATGCTGCCGCTCTACGTCGGGCCGCAGATCTCCTACGGCGACGTCACAAACGCCGCTGCCGCGCAGGGCAAAGCCAGCGCCGATGATGCCGCGATTCAGGCGTCCTCGCTCGGGATCGGTCAGAGCGCGGTGCTGTATTACGACATGGAGGGCGGCGACTACACGAGCGCGCAGACCGCCGCGGCGCAGACGTTCCTGGCTGCCTGGACCGCCGAGTTGCACGCGCTGCACTACCGGTCGGCGGTCTACGGCAACGAGAGCGGCGCGGTGGGCGCGCTCGTCTCCGGCTGGGGCACGATAGCCGAGCCGGACGTGATCGATGTCGCCAACTGGAACGGCACGGCGGACGACGACCCGGGAGCGGATCCCGCGGACCACTGGGGCGGGCACCGGGTGCACCAGTTCCAGGGCGGAACGAACGCGACGTACGGAGCCGTCACGATCAACATCGACCAGGACTTCTTCGGCCTGGCCGCACCATGCGGACCCGCGCTCGCGACCGGTAGTGGCATCGTGCCGCGATATATGACCGGCTGCTCGGCATCACCGGCACCGGCACCGGTATCAACGCCGTCCCCGGCGCGTTAGACGGTCCCGTCCGTCCCCGCCGGGCTAGGCAGTCCAGTCCGCGCGGCGGCCGAGGAAGTTGAGCAGCGAGGCGGCATCGTCATCGGCGCCCGCCTTCGACTCTACCGCCGGGCCGAAGGCGAAGCCGCGCAGCGGTTCCACGAGCGCGTCCGCGGTCGGCCGCAGCGCTCGCGCGAGTGCAGGGGTGAGCGGCGAGGGTTGGCCGGTCGCGACCGCGATGTCCCACGCGTGCACGGCGGCGTCCAGGGCCGCCGCAGCGACCGCCGATGGCGCGGGCAGTTTGAAGGGCGGCAGCGGGACAGGCACTTCCGCGTCGTCGGGCCCCACCGCTGCGAATGCGTCCGCTGCGGCGCTCAGTGCGGACTCCAAGAGCCCGGACGGGTCACCGCTGATGGCGCCGGAGGGAGCGAACGGATCGTCATCGGGCCCTGGCCCGCCGGTGAGCTTCGCGGCGTACGCCAACTGGTCCGCCGCGGCGTGCTGGAGGACTTGCGTCACGTTCCACTGTTCGCAGGGAGTCGGCAGGCTCCATCCGCTCGCCGGTACCCCCGCAACCGCGGCGCGCAACGCCTGATGGGACTCGCCCAGCAGTGTCCAAGTGCTCTGCGTCATGTAGGAACCGTAGCTTCTGTGCCGAGTCTGTGGTGCGTCTGTGACGTGCGGCGGCGATGATTCCAGCGAGCAAATAAGCAGCCTGATTGGATTCCCGAGGCCCGGTTGCGCGGCGCCGCCCCGGTCGATGCCGGGGCGGCGCCGCGGCCGCGCTTAGCCGGCGTTCTGAGCGATGTTCTGGTAGATCCACTGGAAGACCACGTCGGCGCGCGCAGTCGTCTCCAGCTGGTTGTGCGGGCAGCTCGGGCCGGTGCTTTCGACCGACACCAGCACCCCCGTCTTCGTGCCGACCGGGATGAAGTACGGCATACCCGAGTCGTACAGGCACGAGCTGGTGTAGGGCGACGGGGAGACCCCGTGCACGCCGATGGTGTCCGCGTCCACCTCGCCGACCGCCACCTCGCCGGTGTTGAGCACCGTACCGGGCGCCGCGTTCACGTCCGAGGTCGCGCCCCACCCGGCCATCGTCAACTGCTCGCCGACGCGCGGCGCGATCGGGGAGACCGCCAGCGGGGCGATGTCCCGGATCGGCGCGTCCAGCTTGACCAGCGCGATGTCGTTGACCGGCGACTGCCACACGTTGATGACGTTGCGCGTCTCCCCCGGGTTGGCGGAGAGGTCCACCGTGCCCACGGTCACCGTCGTCGCGTACTGCGGCGGGCCGCTGACTCGCACCCGGTTGACATCGTGGAAGCAGTGGCCGGCCGTGAGCACGAAGTCCGGCGCGACCAGCGCACCGGAACAGGCGCTGTTGTAGAAGGTGCCGTCCGGCCTGGGAATGTGGGTCATCGTGAACTTGGCGGCGAACGGGTACTGACCGGGGGTAGCGGGCGTTCCATCGGCGATGGCGTGCGCCGGGGCGACAGCCATGAGTACCGCGCTAGCGCTGCCCGCCGCGAGCGCGGCCAGTCGGATCGCCAGTTTTCTTCGCATGCAGTGGTGCTCCCTTAGCTCCGAAGCCTCCCCGGGAAATCCGGGGCCGAACCTTTAGCGGCGAGCGGTTGCCGGGCTGCACGCCGCCGTCCGTGTTAACGACGGTACGAGCCCTGTCACAGTTCCACGGCCGGGTCGGCGGCGCGCCGAAGCGCTCGGTGTGCTAGACCTGCCCTGTGTCATAGATCGCGCACGGTGCGCAGGTCCGCCCGTCCTCGAAGGGGAAGTTGTGGCTCAAGACGCAGGCTGGGTGCCGGAGGACGCGGCGGTCGAGCGGCCAAGCCCGGCACGTATGTACGACTACTTCCTCGGCGGCAGCCATAACTTCGCCGCCGACCGGGCACTGGCCGAGCGGTACATGCAGGTGATTCCGGACATGCCGGAGATCGCGCGGGCCAACCGCAGGTTCCTGGTGCGGGCGGTGCGCGCGCTCGCCGCGGCCGGCATCGATCAGTACCTTGACTTGGGATCCGGCCTGCCGACGCAAGGCTGCACCCATGAGACCGCGCGGAAGATCAACCCGGGCGCTCGGGTGGTGTACGTGGACGTCGACCCGGTGAGCGTCGAGTTCGGCCGGTCACTGCTGGACGCGACGAGCGGGGTCGACATCCTGCATGCGGACCTGCGAGCCCCGCGGGCCGTACTTGACAGCGCCGAAGTGGCGCGCTGCCTGGACCTGAGCCGCCCGGTCGGGGTGCTGATGGTCGCGATGCTGCACTTCGTGCCAGACGACGACGACCCGTCCGCTCTGGTGGCCGCGTACCGCGACGCGAGCGCGCCCGGCTCGCACCTGGTGCTCTCGCACGCCACCAACGATTACCACCCTGACGCCATGCGCGAGGCGGCGAGCGTCTACAACAGCGGCGCAACGCACGGGATGAACTTCCGGTCCCGCGCGCAGATCTCGGCGCTGCTCGACGGCTACGAACTGCTGGAGCCGGGCCTGGTCGACGTCATCCGCTGGCGGCCTGACGACGATCACGACCCGCTCGACGGAGACGTAAGCCGTTACAACTTGCTGGCCGCGGTAGGTCATAAGGCCTCGGACGTCTCACGCGCCTTGTAGCCCTGGCGATCATTTCGCCCGACTGGAGCGCGGTTGGCACCGCTGGACAAGGCCGGTTGGATGCACAGGGCAACGCTTGCGAACAGGCCTAACACTCGATGACATTGACGGCCAGACCGCCGCGTGCCGTCTCCTTGTACTTGACCTTCGAGGGGATCGCGCGAATACCCACCCGCACAAGCATCTGACCTGCACAGATGTTGAATCTGATTGATATTCAGCCGCTCCGGGGAGCGCTCGGGGAGAATCCACCGTGAGCGTACGCGATGCCCGCCCCTGCGGCCACCGACCTCCGATCGGGACCGTAGCCATCGCTCTGAGCTGCGTGTTTACGGCGGACGACAATCCCCAGGACACGCAGCCCTCTTCCCGTGCTGTTCATGTCAGCACCGGCCCGCCTCGCGACGTGTAGCACACAGTGCTTACTCTGGCTATGATAGTTGCAGCTATCATTCCCAGAGCATGCACTGCCGCCGACCCTGGAGAGCCCTGTGGCCGACAAGCCAATGCGCCTCTTCGGCCGCGATACCGAGTGGCGCGACCTGACGGAGTTCGCCTCGTCCTCGAGGCCCGGCGCGACGCTGGGTCTCGTCTACGGGCGTCGTCGACAGGGAAAGACCCTCCTGCTCGAACTGCTCGCCCGGCAGACCGGCGGATTCCTGTTCGCGGCGACACAGCAAACCGAGTTGCAGAATCTCGCAGACCTCGGCGTCGCATACGCCGCCTTCCGCGGCCTTCGCCAACCGGTCCTGTTCGCATCGTGGCGCGAGGCGCTGGACGAACTGATGCGCTTGGGCACCGAGGCACCGGTACCCGTGATCATCGACGAGTTCCCGTACCTTTCGGCCGCAACACCGGCCCTGCCTTCCTACCTCCAGCACGCGCTAAGCCCTCTGAGCTTTGCGAAGGAGAACACCCGCACCCGGCTCATCCTCTGCGGAAGCGCCCTGACCACCATGTCCCAACTCCTCAGCGGCAGCGCACCGCTGCGCGGCAGGGCGACCCTCGAACTCGTGATGCGTCCCTTCGGATTCAGAGAAGCCGCCGGGTTCTGGGGACTTGAGCACGACTCGAACTTGGCGTTCCAGGTCAACGCCCTGGTCGGTGGAACGCCCGCATATCTGGAGATGTGCGGAGGCGCAGGACCGGCCAGCGTCGAAGACCTCGCCGTCTGGGTAGCCCGCCGCCTTCTGAACCCGGCCTCGGCGATGTTCCGCGAGGGGAGCCTGCTGCTGCGCGAAGAGCCCTCGATCGCGGATCCGACGTCGTACGCCGCCACCCTCGCCGCCATCGCCTCCGGCCACCACCGGCGCTCGGAGATCGCGGCGACCCTGGGCAGGCAAAGCGGCGCACTCGGCCACCTCCTGTCCGGCCTCCAAGACATCGGACTGGTCACCCAGGTCGACGACGCCCTGCGTGAGAAGCGCAGCGTATTCCAGATCACCGAACCCATCGTCCGCCTGTACCAGTTGCTCATCGCGCGCCACGAACCCGAACTCGTCGCGGGTCGAGCCGAGCGCGTCTGGACCGCGAACACCGACACCGTAGACAGCCGCATCCTCGGACCCCACTTCGAAGACCTAGCCCGCACCTGGTGCTTCGAGCACGCCTCCGAAGACACACTCGGCGGATACGCAACCCACGTCCGCCCCACCGAAATCGCCTGCCGCGAGCACAAACAAGGTCACGAAATCGACATCGTGGTCACCGAGTCAAGCTCCTACGCGGCCGACAAGATCACTGCCATCGGCGAGGCGAAAGCCACCAACAGCCCGATGGACCTGCCGCACCTCGAGCGACTCGAACATCTTCGCAGTCTCCTGCCTAGCACAAAGATCAACGGCCTGCCGAGATTGCTCCTCTTCGCCCGCAGCGGCTTCACCCCAGTCCTGGTCGATCTCGCCGCGAGACGTGCAGACATCGAACTGATCGACCTCCACCGGCTGTATCACGGCGAGTAGCCACGCATGGGCATGACGACCGCTGGATTGGACGAAAGCCAAGACCAAACCCGATAGAGCTTCCCTTACAAGGTGGATGCCACGGGTTCGAACACCGTTCCGGAGGATCGCGCGGAAGGTCCGGCTCGGCACGCCACGTGCGTGCACCACCATTGATCGTCTCCGCGGGCACCTACCCTGCTGAGCGGATCCAGAGGCCAACACCGCGAAGCGCCGCGGGCGCGACCGAGATCACCTTCAGAGGCACCGAGCTGGTGCACCGCTGGGGCGTACCCGCCCAAAAAACCGGCCCCTGGGGAGATCATTATGCCGAACCCGCAGCTGAGGGCTCGATTCCTGGGGAGTTTTCGGGGAGTTTCAGCTTCGTCAGGGGCAGCTTTCGGGGAGTTTCGGCGACATAAAGCGGAAAGCCAATGACATGACAGCAAGACGAAAAGCCACAGTTCAGAGCCGTTTTTCTAGCACTCGATGACGTTGACGGCCAGGCCGCCGCGGGCTGTCTCCTTGTACTTGATCTTCATGTCGGCGCCGGTCTCCTTCATGGTCTTGATGACCTTGTCCAGCGAGACGTGATGGCGGCCGTCGCCGCGCAGGGCCATGCGCGCGGCGGTGACGGCCTTGACCGCGGCCATGCCATTGCGCTCGATGCACGGGATCTGCACCAGGCCGCCGACCGGGTCGCAGGTGAGGCCCAGGTTGTGCTCCATGCCGATCTCGGCCGCGTTCTCGACCTGCTCGGGGCTCGCGCCCAGCACCTCGGCGAGGCCGCCGGCGGCCATCGAACAGGCCGAGCCGACCTCGCCCTGGCAGCCGACCTCAGCGCCGGAGATGCTCGCGTTCTCCTTGTAGAGCATGCCGATCGCGCCCGCCGCGAGCAGGAACCTGATGATGCCTTCGTCGTCCGCGCCGGGGATGAACGTCGTGTAATAGTGCAGCACCGCCGGGATGATGCCAGCGGCTCCGTTCGTCGGGGCGGTCACCACACGCCCGCCTGCCGCGTTTTCCTCGTTGACCGCCATCGCGTAGAGCGTGACCCACTCCATCGCGTTCGCCGGCGTCGTGCCTTCTGCCCTTAGCGCCCTCGCCGCGATCGCTGCCCTACGGCGCACCTTGAGGCCGCCCGGCAGGATGCCCTCACGCGACATGCCGCTCGCCACGCAGTCGCGCATGACCCGCCAGATCTCCAGCAGGCCGGCCCGGATCTGCGCCTCGCTGCGCCAGGCCAGCTCATTTTCCAGCATCAGCGCGGAGATCGACAGGCCGGTCTCGCGGGTCAGCCGCAGCAGTTCCTCGCCGGTACGGAAGGGGTGACGCAGGACGGTGTCGTCCGGGACGACCCGGTCGGCTCCGATCTTGTCTTCGTCGACGACGAAGCCGCCGCCCACCGAGTAGTACGTCTTCTCCAGCAGCGGAAGCCCGGCGGCGTCGTACGCGCAGACCGTCATGCCGTTCGCGTGATAGGGGAGCGCACGCCTGCGATGCAGGATCAGCTGCCCCGGTTCGTCGAACACGATCTCGTGCGCCGCACCGAGTTCATGGCCGAGCAGCCGCAGCCGGCCGGTCTGCCTGATCCGCGCGACGTCCGCGTCGGCCTGCTCCAGGTCCACCGTGCGCGGTGAGTTGCCCTCAAGGCCGAGCAACACTGCTCGCGGCGTGCCGTGCCCGTGACCGGTCGCGCCGAGTGAACCGAACAGCTCCGCGCGGACGGTCGCGGTTTGGGCGAGCAGCCCCTCGGACTTGAGCCGGCGCGTGAACATGCGCGCGGCCCGCATCGGTCCGACCGTGTGGGAACTCGACGGCCCGATGCCGATCGAGAACAGATCGAACACGCTGATCGCCATTGATCACTCCCTGGTTGAGACGTCGTTCAGGGTAACTCGGCGGCGGGTGCCGGACCCAAAGGCGCAGGACGGCGCGTGCCCGGCGCTCAGGTGGTCGACAAGACAGGGAAGGATAGGAGCCGTGCCCCGGTTCGCATGAGGGCATGAGCACGGCACGGGCCGCACGGGCACGGGCGGCTGGCGCGAGCAGTGGAGCAGTGGAGGCGCGGATGGTTGAGCAGCGGCACGAGCCGACGCGGACGGGGATGCGGCGCGCGCTGCACCGCGCCGAACAGGGTGTCGCCCTGGATCAGGCCGAGGCCGAGGTGCTGCTTCAGGCACGCGGCGAGGACCTCAAGGCTCTTTCGTCCATCGCTGGGCGTCTGCGTGATGCGGGGTTGGCGGAGGCCGGACGTCCGGGCGTCATCACGTACTCGCGGAAGGTCTTCATACCGCTTACCCGGCTGTGCCGCGATCGCTGCGGTTACTGCACCTTCGTCACCATCCCCGGCAAGCTGCGGCGTGAAGGCCACGGCATGTACCTGTCGCCGGACGAGGTGCTGGACATCGCACGTAAGGGCGCAGCGCTCGGCTGTAAGGAAGCGCTCTTCACATTGGGCGACCGGCCGGAGGACCGCTGGCCGGAAGCGCGTGAGTGGCTCGACGCCCATGGTTACGACGACACGCTTGCCTACGTGCGCGCGATGGCCGTGCGCGTGCTGGAGGAAACGGGGCTGCTGCCGCACCTGAACCCCGGCGTGCTGACCTGGACGGACTTCCAGCGACTCAAGCCGGTCGCGCCGTCGATGGGCATGATGCTGGAGACGACCGCGACCCGCCTGTGGTCCGAGCCCGGCGGCCCGCACTACGGCTCGCCGGACAAGGAGCCGGCGGTACGGCTGCGGGTGCTGGAGGACGCGGGACGGTCGAACGTCCCGTTCACGACCGGGCTGCTGATCGGGATCGGGGAGACCTTCGCGGAGCGGGCGGATGCACTGTTCGCGATCCGCCGCGTCCAGCGGCAGTACCAGGGCATTCAAGAGATCATCATCCAGAACTTCCGCGCGAAGCCTGATACCGCGATGCGGGGCGCTGCCGATGCCGATCTCGACGAGCTGGCCGCGACGATTGCCACCGCCCGGCTGATTCTCGGCCCGGCCGCGCGCATCCAGGCCCCGCCGAACCTGGTCGGCGAACAATACGCTCAGATGATCAACGCCGGGATCGACGACTGGGGCGGCGTCTCCCCGCTCACCCCGGATCACGTCAACCCCGAGCGTCCGTGGCCGCACATCGAGGAGCTTGCGGCGCGGACGGCCGACCTCGGTTTCAGCCTGCGTGAGCGGCTGACGATCTATCCGGAGTTCATCAAGCGCGGCGAGCCGTGGCTCGATCCACGGCTGGTGCCGCACGTGCGCGCGCTCGTCGATATGGCCACCGGACTCGCCGACGAGGACGCGGTGGTCGAGGGGCAGCCGTGGCAGGAGCCGGAAGCGGTGCTCAGCGCGCGCGGTCGCACCGACCTGCATGTGGCGATTGATACGGAAGGGCGCACGGGAGACCGCCGCGGGGACTTCGATGCGGTGTACGGCGACTGGGAGGAACTGCGCGAGACGGTGAGGCGCGGGAACGGAGGGGCCAACGGCGGTGGGGCGGGGCACGGCGCGCCGATTCGGCTGGACGGCGAGGTGCGTGCGGCGTTGTCGGTCGCGGCTGACGACCCGACGCGACTGACGGACACTCAGGCACTCGCCCTGTTCAGCACAGCCGCGCACGCCGCGCCGGATCATGCCGCCGCGCTCGATGAACTGTGCCGGATCGCGGACGACGTGCGGCGGGCGACAGTGGGGGAGGAGGTGACGTTCCTCGTCACGCGGAACATCAACTTCACCAACGTCTGCTACACCGGCTGCCGGTTCTGCGCCTTCGCCCAGCGCCGCACCGACGCCGACGCGTACACGCTCTCCCTCGACCAGGTCGCCGACCGCGCGCAGCAAGCGTGGGAGGTGGGTGCCACAGAGGTGTGTATGCAGGGCGGCATTCACCCCGACCTGCCTGGTACCGCATACTTCGACATCGCGCGCGCGGTGAAGGAACGCGTCCCGGGCATGCACGTACACGCCTTCTCGCCCATGGAGGTCGCGAACGGAGTGTCCCGTACCGGGATGTCGATCCGCGACTGGCTTACGGCGGCGCGCGACGCAGGGCTGGACACGATTCCGGGCACCGCCGCCGAGATCCTCGATGACGAGGTCCGCTGGGTCCTGACCAAGGGCAAGCTGCCGGCCGCGGCCTGGGTGGAGATCGTCGAGACCGCGCACAGCCTCGGCGTTCGCTCCTCCTCCACGATGATGTACGGCCACGTCGACGAGCCGCGGCATTGGGTCGGCCACCTGCGCCTGCTCGCCGAGATGCAGCGCCGAAACCTCGACCGCGGCCACGCCGGCTTCACCGAGTTCGTGACGCTGCCGTTCATTCACACCAACGCCCCGGTGTACCTGGCCGGCATCGCCCGCCCCGGCCCGACCATGGCCGAGAACCGGGCCGTGACCGCGATGGCCCGGCTGCTGCTGCACCCGCTCATCCCCAACATCCAGACCAGCTGGGTCAAGCTCGGCCCGGACGGCGCGGCCGAGATGCTGCGCAGCGGCGCGAACGACCTCGGCGGCACGCTCATGGAGGAGACCATCTCGCGGATGGCCGGCTCCTCCTACGGCAGCTATAAGTCAGTACACGAAATCAAGGAGATTGCCGCCGCGGCCGGGCGGCCGACCCGCCAGCGCGGCACGACCTACGGCAACGTGCCGCAGGAACGGATCGCGACCGGGGAACGATTCGACGGCCATCTTCCGGAATTGCTGCCGGTCTTGGAAAACTGAGCACATGACCTTCTCCATAGTCGCCCGCAGCGCAGACGGCCGGCATTTCGGCGTCGCGGTGGCCTCCAAGTTCCTCGCCGTCGGCGCCATGGTCCCGGCCGCCGCGGTCTCCCGCGACGGCCGGCCGGGCGGCGCCCTGGCCACCCAGGCCCTGGCCAACCTCCGCTACCGGGACGACGGGCTGCGGCTGCTGGCGGAAGGCCGCAGCGCGAAGGCGACGGTCGAGGAGCTGACCAGCGCGGACGAGCTGGCCTCCGAGCGCCAGCTCGGCGTCGTGGACGCGGAAGGCCAGGCGGCGACGTACACCGGCCCCGGCTGCCTGCCCTGGGCCGGCGGCGCGACCGGGTACGGCTACGCGATCCAGGGCAACATCCTGGCCGGCTCGCGCGTGGTGGCGCTGATGGAGGAGGCGTGGCTGGCCTCCGATCAGCGCGGACCGCTGGCCCGCAGGCTGCTCGCGGCGCTGACGGCCGGAGACAAGGTCGGCGGCGACAGCCGGGGTAAGCAGAGCGCGGCGCTGTACGTGGTCGCGGCAGGCGAGGGGTACGACGGCAGCGACGTGCTGGTCGACCTGCGGGTCGACGACCACGAGGAGCCGGTGGCCGAGCTGGCCCGGCTGCTCGACGTGCACGAGCTGCTGTTCGGCAAGCCCGACCCCGAGACGCTGCTCCCGCTCGAGGGCGAGCTGGCCGGGGAGGTCTCCAGGCTGCTGTCCGAGCGCGGCTTCACCGGCGAGCTGGGCAAGGCGCTGGGCAGCTGGGGCGGCCGGGAGAACCTGGAGATGCGCCTGGTGGAGGGCAAGATCGACCCGGTCGTGCTGGACTACCTGCGCAACGGTCCGGCCGGCGGGTAGCCGAGCGAAGCAGAGTCCTGTGTCCGGCTGACGTGGACACAGGACAGAAGACGGGCGCTGGGCGCTGCCAGGGCGGACGGACCGACGTTGCCCGGCTTAGTTTGCCTGGCCTCGTTGCGTTACGCGCCCGCCGACCGCGCGCTGTCTGACGACTGCGCCTCGGCCCGCTTGAGCTCCTCCTCGATCGGGTCAAGCCCGCTCGCGTTCTGCGACACCGGTGGCACCTCGGGCAGCGCCGGGATGTCGGTCGATTCGATCTGCTCCGGCTTGACCGGGGCGGTCAGCTCGGCCGCCTCCTCGTCCGCGTCGATAGCGCGGTTGCGGCTGCGGTTCCCGGCCCGCGCCTCGGCGGCCCGCTCAGCGTGCGGCAGCGACGAGTGCTCGAGGAAGCGCAGCAGTTCCACCGGGAACGGCAGGATCACCGTGGACGACTTCTCCGAGGCGACCTCGACCATCGTCTGCAACAGGCGCAGCTGCAACGCCGCCGGGCTGTCCGACATCACATCGGCCGCCTGCGCCAGCTTCTTCGAGGCCTGGAGCTCGCCGTCCGCGGTGATGATGCGGGCGCGCCGCTCCCGGTCCGCCTCCGCCTGCCGCGCCATCGTGCGCTTCATCGACTCGGGCAGCGCGACGTCCTTGATCTCCACCCGGTCGATGTGGATGCCCCAGCCGACCGCCGGCGAGTCCAGCATCAGCGCCAGGCCCTGGTTCAGCGGCTCCCGGTTGGTCAGCAGGTCG
>DASUAR010000230.1:0-23335 GCA_035763685.1 Actinocrinis sp.
CCCGGTCGGCCACACGCCCACCTGCGCGGCCGAACCGACCGCAGCAATCGCACCGAGAGGACCCACCGCATGAGCACCGCGAACGCGCCGGCCGTCGACGCCGCCGCCGCCCTGCCCTTGCCGGAAGTCGCACCCGAAGTCGCGCCGGAAGCCGACCCGGATCAGTTTCCTGTGACGTCCAGATTCGCGATCGGCGAGCAGGACTTCCTGTTGGACGGCCGCCCGCTGCAAGTCCTCTCCGGCGCGCTGCACTATTTCCGGATCCACCCCGACCACTGGGCCGACCGGGTCGCCAAGGCCCGGCAGCTGGGCCTGAACACGATCGAGACCTACGTCGCCTGGAACGCACACAGCCCGCACCCCGGCGAGTTCCACACCACCGGCGGTCTCGACCTCGGGCGGTTCCTCGACCTGATCGCGCGGGAGGGCATGCACGCGATCGTGCGCCCAGGCCCCTACATCTGCGCGGAATGGACCAACGGCGGCCTTCCGGCCTGGCTGTTTCGCAACCCGGACACCGCGGTGCGCCGCAACGAGCCCGGCTTCATGTCGGCGATCTCAGACTTCTACCACAGCCTCGCGCCGATCATCGTGCCGCGCCAGATCGACCGCGGCGGCCCGATCATCCTGGTGCAGGTCGAGAACGAGTACGGCGCGTACGGCGAGGACAAGGCCTACCTGCGCGCGCTGGCCGATCTGACCCGGCGCATCGGCATCACCGTCCCGCTGACGACGGTCGATCAGCCGATGGACGGAATGCTGGAGCGCGGCGGCCTGCCGGAACTGCACAAAACAGGGTCCTTCGGTTCCCGTGTCGCCGAGAGGCTCGACACGCTGCGCCGCAGCCAGCCGACCGGACCGCTCATGTGCTCGGAGTTCTGGGACGGCTGGTTCGACAGCTGGGGCCTGCACCACCACACCACCCCGATCGAGAACAGCGCTCAGGACCTTGACGAACTGCTGGCGCGCGGCGCGTCGGTGAACATTTACATGCTGCACGGCGGCACCAACTTCGGCTTCACCAACGGCGCCAACGACAAGGGCGTCTACCAGCCGATCACCACCAGCTACGACTACGACGCCCCACTCGACGAGGCCGGAAACCCGACCGCGAAATACTGGGCATTCCGCGACGTGATCGCGAAGTACGCGCCGGTCGGCGACGATAAGCCGTGCCCCGCGCGGCCCCGGCCGCAGTTCTCGGTGCCCTTCCTCCAGGCGGCCCCGCTGTGGGACGTGGTCGATCGGCTCGGCTTCTGGACCCGGCGCGAGCAGGTGCCGAGCGCGGACGAACTTGGCCACTACGACGGATTCACCTTGTACCGCACCGAGATCGACTGCACCGAGATCGACCGCGCCGGGCCATCGATCTTCGAGGTCGAAGAGGTTCGCGACCGGGCCCAGGTCTTCCTGGACCGAGCCGGCGTCGGCGTTCTGGCGCGTGACCACCATGATCGGGCGCTCGCACTGCCGCCGGATGCGCGCGGCACGCTGGAACTGCTCGTCGAGGATCAGGGGAGGGTGGACTATGGGCCGCGCATCGGCGAAGCCAAGGGTCTGATCGGCCCGGCGTGGCTGAACGGTCAGCCGATCGAGGGCTGGTCGGTGCTGCCGCTGAACCTCGCGGTGATCGAACCGGTGGCCGAGGCATTGCGCACGGTGTCAGCGGGTGCGGTGTCAGCGGGCACGGTGTCAGATGATGCGGTGTCAGAGGACGCACCAAAGGCCTTGATCGGTCCCGTGTTCGCCCGAGCGAGCTTCGACCTCGCGGAGCCCGGCGACCTCCACCTCGACACCTCGGCCTGGGGCAAGGGAGTGGTGTGGATCAACGGGTTCTGTCTTGGCCGCTACTGGTCGCGCGGACCGCAGCGCACGCTGTACGTGCCCGGCCCGGTGTTGCGGGCGAAGGACAACGAGCTGATCCTGTTCGAACAGCATGCCAGCAGCGCTACGCGCGTCATGTTCGTCGCCGGGCCTGATCTGGGCCACACCGAGGAGTAATCAGGCCGCTGAGTGCTCGCGCCGCGCCGCTTCGCTCCGAGTAGCTTAACTCTGGGCTCGTTCGCTCTGCGTTCGCTCGTTCTGGGCTCGTTCACTTTCGGCGCGTTCGCGTTCGCGTTCCCGCGTCGCGGTAAGCGAGCCGAGCAGCGCCAGTGCTTGGGCCGTGTCGCTGCCGGGCTCGGCATGGAAGATGACCAGTTGCATGCCGTCGGTCCTGGCGATGTCGAGCTTCTCCTTGCGCAGCAGCAGCTCGCCGACCTGCGGATGGCGCATATGACCGCCGGTTCCTTCGGGGCGATACCCGACGTCGGCGCGCGCCCACAGGGTGCGGAACCGGTCGCTGCCCAGCGACAGCTCGCCGACCAGCTCGATCATCCGCGGATCGGTCGGGTCGGCGCCGGCTCGCGCCCGCAGGCCGCCGACGACGCTCGCGGCCGTACGGTCCCAGTCCAGGTACGACTCGCGGGAAGCCGGGTCGAGGAACATCTGCCGCAACAGGTTCCGGCCGGGGGTGAAGTTCGGGGACAACGCGCCGGCCAGCGGATTCGCGGTGAGTACGTCCATGTATTTGTTGGTCACGAACGCGGGCAGCGATAGCTGACCGAGCAGTTGTGAGATGCCGACCGGCACGCGTTCCACGCGCGGGCGCGCTCGGCGGCGCGGGGTGGGCCGGGCCAGCCGATGCAGGTGGGCCGTCGCCTCGGCGTCGAGGCGCAGCGCCTCGGCAAGCGCGTCGAGGACCTGCGTGGAGGGATGCTGGTCGCGCCCCTGCTCAAGGCGCAAGTAGTAGTCCGTGCTGATGCCGGCGAGCAGCGCAAGCTCCTCGCGGCGCAGCCCCGGCACTCGTCTGCGGTCACCCGCGACCAGACCCACATCCTCGGGACGGACCTGATCCCGGCGGGCGCGCAGGTAGTCGCCCAGAGCGTTTAGCCTGCTCGTCGATGCTCTGCTCGCGCCCGGCTGTTCCCTGTCCATGTTTCGAGCTTAAACGCCGGGTATGCGACGTGACTGGTCCTGTCACTCCCAGGATGCGCGGGGCGTACCCAGCGCGTGGGAACCCGGTCGAGACTCGAAAGCGTAAACCGAAACCAACCCGAACCCGAACCCGAACCCGAGACCGGAGAGCCGGAACATGACTGAAAGCACTCTCGGCGGCATCCTCAAGGTCGCCGACGACTTCGTGATCCATCGCATGGGCTACGGCACGATGCAGCTGGCCGGGCCACATGTCTTCGGGCCGCCCAGGGACCGCGACGAGGCAATCGCGGTCCTGCGCGAGGCCGTTGAGCGAGGCGTCGACCACATCGACACCGCCGACTTCTACGGACCCTTCGTCGTCAATGAGCTGATCAAGGAAGCGCTGTATCCGTACCCTGAACATCTGCGCATCGTGACGAAGGTCGGCGCGCGGCGCGGGGACGACGGGTCGTGGATCTTCCGGCGCGAGCCCGAGGATCTGAAGGCGCAGGTCCACGAAAATCTCAAGCGCCTGGGCTTGGACGCTCTCGACGCGGTCAACCTGCGCGTCGGCACGAGAGAGGGCACGGGCTTCGAGCCGCAGTTCGCCGAGAAGTTCGGCGCGCTGGCCGAACTTCAGCAGCAGGGCCTGATCCGGCACCTCGGCGTCAGCAGTGTCTCGGCCGAGCAGCTGACCGAGGCTCAGCAGATCGCGCCGGTGGTCACCGTGCAGAACCTCTACAACCTGGCCGACCGCACGGATGACGCGCTGGTCGACCGGTGCGCGGCTGAAGGCATCGCCTACGCGGCGTTCTTCCCGCTCGGCGGCTTCACCCCGCTGCAATCCGACACGCTCGGGAAGGTCGCCGCCCGTCTTGGCGTCACCCCGCACCGGGTCGCTCTCGCCTGGCTGTTGCAGCGCTCGCCCACCATGGTCCTGATCCCCGGCACGTCGTCACGTGCCCATCTGCGCGAGAACCTCGCAGCTGCGGATCTGGTGCTACCGCTCGACGCGCTCGCGGAACTCGACGCCATCGGTGCTTGAGTCCTGGGCTGTCCAGTTGAACCGGACAACCTCCTGGCTGGGGCGGACCGTAGCCAGGAGGTGTCCGGTTCAGCGGGACAAGTGTTGAATGGGTGGCCGCGCGGGTTGGTGGGTGTCCGGTTGAACGGGACAGGTGCGTGTTGCCGGCAGCGGATGTCAGCTCAGCGCGGCGGGGGCCACGGTGATCTGGTCGATGTCGGGTGCGTACGCGCTCGGGTTGGCGAAGGTGATGGTGTTGGTCCCGGCGTTGAGCTGGACCGTCACGTCGAGGGTCCAGAACTGGCTCCACGAGTACGTGTTGCGGAAATACGCCGTCTCGTTCGTGCCGGCCGAGGTGGTGATGACGGCGGCGCGGTCGATCAGGTTCTCGTTGTAGTTGCCGGAGTTGACACTGTCGTCGTTGGCGTAGGTGACCGCGACCCGGTACGTGCCGGACTTCGGCGCGTTGATCCCGTTGAACGTCAGGGTATTGGCCGATCCGTTGCCGATGTAGCCCACGTACTTGCCGCCCGACGCGTAGGCGTTGCCGGCTACCGTGGCCGCGCCGCCGAGCGTGTTGCCGGAAGCCTCGGCCTGGTAGGTGACCGCGGAACCGGCGTCGGCGGCGTCCGGGGTTACGTCGAGTCGGTCGATCTCGGCGGTGGCCGCACCGGTCGCGGTGTATGCGATGTCGTTGATACCCGCGTGCAGGAAGACCCGGGTCGAGGTCTGATTCCAGCACACGCACGCGGTCGGCGTGGTCGCGACGTTCTCCAACGTCCCGCCGTCGAGCGCGAGCCGGAAGCCGTTCGACGTGGCCGCTGCGCCGGTGGCATAGCGCAGGCCCAGCGTGTAGTAGCCGTCCGCGTCGGCCTCGACCGCGAAGGTGGTGGTCGAGGACGCGGGCGCGGTCGCGTATCCGGTGCCGGTGTAGCCCGCCTGCGCGGAGGCGGTGCTCGTGCCACCGGACAAGTCGGCGGTCTCGGCCTCATACCGGGTGGCCGAACCGGTGACTCCGGGGATCGCGTTCGGGGCGTAGGTCAGGTCGACTCGGTCGAGCGTGACCTGTCCTGTCGCAGTACCGAATGAGGGGTCTGAAACGCCGTAGGTCAGCGTGTGCGTGCCCGCGGTGAGGGTGACGTACTGGTCCAAGTGCGAACGGAACACCCAGTTCAGCGTCGCCGGATAGTTGAGGTATGACCAGGACCCCGAGTCGATGCGGAAGATCTCCTGCGCCGGCAAGGCCGTCTGGTTGCCGTAGAAGGTGCTCAGCAGATAGCGGCCGGTGCTCGGCACGTTCACGGTGAACACCACGCGGCTGTCGGGCTGGCTGATCGAGCCGACGTCCTTGCCGCCGGAAGTGGCGTGGCCGTAGTAGTTCGACACCGATCCCTGGCTGTACGCCGTCGCGTCGGTGAGGGCTGCGTTCTCCGCCTCATAGCGCCCGGACCACGCCGTGTCGGTCGCGACTGTGCCGGATGCGGCGGTGGCCGGAGTCACGACGACCTGGTACGCGGCCATCGGGTCGGTCGTGGCGACCGGGACGCTGACCGAGCCGCCGGAGACCGGGTAGTCGCCCTCTGCGATGCTCTTCGGGGTGTAGGCGGAGCCGTCGTATCCGCTCCATGTCGTCGACTGGATGGAGACGTGCACCTTGCTGCCGAAGGTGCCGGCCGGGATGTTGGTCAGCACCAGGTTCGAGGCCGCCGACGTGCCGCCGAGTAGGATGCGCGCCTGCTTCTTGCCGAGGTCGAGGGCTGCGACGCCTTGCAGCGTGTCCACGGTGTGCGGGCTCGGCGGCGTGACGGTGACGGTGTTGCCGGTCAACTGGCCGTACCAGTCGTACAGCCACCACGAGCCGTCCGGCTTGTCGGCCTCCACCGCGTTGTTCGAGTAGTTCTCGGCGATGTCCCAGAACGCCTGGTCCGCGTCGACCTTCGCGTTTTCGAACATGGAGATCCACTGCACCAGCTGGCCCGGGTCGGACAGGTCCCGCTGGTCGGCGTATTCGTCGATGTTCACCGGCAGGTTGCCGATGCCGAGCGAGGACTCGATGGAGTGCAGCGAGGCCAGATTGTTCGGGAAGTTCGAGATCGAAGACGGCGAGAGCTCGTGCCAGGTGATGACGTCGGGCAGCACGTTGTTCGCCTTGGCGTAGCTCAGGAACTGGGCGAACAGGTCCGAGTAGTACACCGCGGTGTTCGGCCCGGCGATGACCGCGCTCGGGTCGTCGGCCTTGATCCGGTGGTAGATCGTGGTCCAGTCGGCTTCGAACTTGGCCAGGTTCGAGCTGAACGGGCTGTACCAGTTGCCGTCCGGTTCATTAAAGGGCACGTACACGTAGTGGCTGTGGTAGGGGCTCGCCTTGAGCGACGCGGCCACCGTGTCGATGACCGACTCATAATCCGCGAGTCCGTTGTTCTGATACGGCCACTGCGAGTAGTAGTCCTGAACGTAGACCAGGATCTGCGAGCCGCCGCCCGCGACGAACTCGCCGGCGACCTTGTCGGCGTCGCCGCCGGGGTGTTGCGCGCCGTTCGGCGGCTTCTGCGCGATGGTGCGCACGTGCAGCGGCGCGAGCAGCGCGAGCCCCGGCACACCGTCCTGTGCCAGACCGTAGAGCGCACCGGAAGCGCCGTGATATACGGGCCCTGTGGTTGAGCCGAGATTGACCGTGATCTGCTGATTGGCCGTGATCTGCCGCGCCGCGGCGTGCGCCGGGGCGGTGGCCGCCGCGAGCGCTGCTGGAGCTATCAGCGCCGCGGCGGCCAAGGATCTCGTGGTTTTGCGCATGGGTAGGCGGAACATCATCGTCCCTTCGAGGCCGTACTTGCTTGACAGTGCTGCGTTACTTGACCGCGCCGCTGGTGATGCCGGCGATGATGCGACGCTGCGCGATGACGAACACCGCGACCATCGGCAGCGACATGAGGGCCACATAGGCGAAGATCAGATGCCAGTTGTTCAGGTAGAGCGCGGCGCTGGCGACCTGGTACAGATTCAGCGGCAGGGTTGCGTCCGGGCCGCCGCCGAGCACGAAGAACGCGTAGAACACGTCCGACCAGGCGAACAGCATCACCATGATGGTCGCGGTGGCGATCACCGGGCGCAGCAGCGGCAGCACGATGCGGGTGAACACCTTCCACGACCCGGCGCCGTCGATCCGGGCCGCTTCCTCCAGCTCGAACGGCAGCGTTCTGATGAAGCCGGTCATGAAGAAGATCGCCGTGGACAGGTACATCCCGGTGTACACCGCGATCATCCCGGGCCTGGTGTTGGCCAGGCCGAGCTGCCGCAGCTCCATCACGATCGTGATGACCGCGGGCGGCAGCAGCAGACCACTGATGCTCAACGCGTAGGCCGCCGAGACCAGCCGGCCGGAGCGGCGCGCGAACACCCAAGCGGCGCCGGCGCCGAGCAGCAACACCAGGAGCACGGACGGGACCACCACGAGCACGCTGTTGACGAAGCCGCGCACCATCTGGCCCTGGTCGAAGGTGGCCCCGTAGTTGGTCGCGGGCTGCCAGTGCCGCGGCAGCGCGAGGTTCGGCTTGATCGCCTCGCCCTGCGGCTTGGCCGAGGTGACCAGCACCAGCCACAGCGGCACGCCGATGAACACCAGCGCCATCGCCACTACCAACGCGGGCCGCAGCGTGCGGTAACTAAGGACTCTCACAGCAACACCCGCTCTCTGCGCCGCATCCCCAGAATCACCGGGATCGCGATGACGACCACGACGGCGAACAGCACCAGGCTCATCGCGGAGGCCTGGGCGTAAAGTCCCTCGCCGAAAATGCGGAACATATAGATGTTGAATACCTGGGTCGAGTCCGCCGGGCCGCCCTTCGTGGTGGCCTGCACGATGTCGAAGGTGTTCATCGACCCGATCAGCGCCGTGGTCACGTTGAAGGTCAGCGCCGGGGCCAGCATCGGGAAGCGGATCGACCAGAACGCGCGCCACGCCCCCGCGCCGTCCAGCGCCGCCGCCTCGGTCACGTCGCCGGGAATCGACTTCAGTCCGGCCAGGTACACCAGCATCGCCAGGCCCATCCACTTCCAGCCGTGGATGATCGTCAGCAACACCAGCGTCCACGTGGTCGAACCGAGCCAGGCGATGTCCACATGCGTGCCGGTCAGGTCGGAAAGCAGGGCGTTGACCGCGCCGTCCTGGTTGAGCAGCGCCTGGAACACGTAGCCGACCGCGAGCGCGGACAGTAGCACCGGCAGGAAGAACACCGCGCGGAAGAACCGGTTGAACCGGGTGTCCTTCTCCAGCAGCAGCGCCAGGATCAGCCCGAAGCAGTTCTGGAAGATCGCCACGCCCACCGCGTATTCGAGCGTGGTGCGCAGCGCGAGCTGAAGCGAGCCGTCGTGCGCGATGGTGCTGAAGTTGGACAGGCCGGTGAACGAGATCGAGGTGTGAAACGCGGACCAGTTGGTGAACGGATAGAAGAAGTTCAGCAGGGCGGGGACGAGGAAGAACGCTGCGAAGACCGCGAGCGCGGGCAACGCGAACCACCACGGGTGCTGCACCCGCCGACTCGCGCCGACCCCGCGCTCACCGCCGCGCCGTCCACCAAGCGCACGCCCGCCGCGCCGGCCCGGCCGGGACGCCCCAGTGGACGCCCCGGCCCGCCGACCCGACGCCGCGCCGCTCGCGGTATCAAGTACGGACGGTGAACGCATATCAGAATCCGGCCACGCCGCGTGCCTTGAGCACCTGGGAGAACTGGTCCTCGCAGGCCTGCGCGACCTGCTGCGGGGTCTTGGTGCCGTAGATCATGTCGGCGAGCGCCAGGTGCATGTCCGGTGCCGTCAGGGCCTTGACCTGGAACACCCCGGTCGCCGTCGGCAGCGCCTGGGCCTGTGCGATCGCGGTCTGCGGCAGGCCGTCCGGGTTCGGCACCGAGGGCTCCACCGAGACCACCTTCTGCGAGGTGATGTAGTCCTTGTAGTCGGTGGTCAGCCAGAAGTCGATGAACTGCCTGGCCGCGTTCTCCCTCGCCGGGTCACCGGTGTTGAACGCCACGACGCCGTTGGTCTGGTCGGGGGAGTACTCGGCCTGCGCGGCGGAGTTAGCGATCGGGAACCAGCCGAGCGCCTGGTCCATCTGCGCGGTGGAGTTCGAGGCCTGGATCTCCGATTGCAGCGAGGTGACGTTCACCGCCATCGCCGCGCTGCCCTTCATGATCGCGGTGCCCTGGTCCACGAAGGTGCCGGTCTTGTAGTCGGCCTGCGCCAGGCCGCCGTCGAGGACCTGGGTCTGGTACTTCGTGATAGCGCTAACAATTGCGGGATTGGTCCAGGAGTCCTTGTTCGCGTTGAGCGCGGTCCAGAACGAGGCCGGCAGATCGGTCATCTGGAGCTGGACCTGCCACTGCAACGGCCACTTGTCCCCGCCGACCTCGAAGAACGGGGCGACCCCGGCGTCCTTCTGCTTGATCAGCTTGGCGTCGGCCAGCAGCTCGGCATAGCTCTTCGGCATGGTGGTGATGCCGGCCTGCGCGAAGTCGGCCTTGTTGTAGTACACGCCGAGCACCGCCGGCGAGGTGACCACGGCGGCGTAGCGGTGTCCGTCCACCTGACCGAGCGACTGCTCGGTGGTGCCGAGCAGCTTGACCCACGGCTCGTTGTCCAGGGGCAGCAGGTTCTGCGCCGGGTTGATGAACGGCAGCGTGGACTGGGTCGGCTGCCAGAAGGCCAGGTCCGGCTTCTCGCCCGAGGCCAGCTTGGTCGGGAAGTTCGATTCGTACGGGTCCGGGACGACCACGGTGTTCACGGTCGCGCCGGTCGCTTTCTCAAAGGCCGATATCACTTGCTTCGGCTCGCCGACGCTGTTCTGCGCGGTCCAGAAGTTGAGCGTCACGCCCTTGAGCGAGCCGGTCGCGTTGAGGGAGCCGGAGGCGGCCGGAGCAGCCGAGCCGCCGCTGCTCGGGTTGGAGCAGGCGGCCGCGCTGAGGGCCAGGGCGCAGCCGAGCGCCGCGCCGGTCAGAACCTTCTTCATCGAAGTCTGCTTTCCGTCGGATGAGGGTTGAAGGAGCCCGCGCTCTCCCGCACGATGAGCTCGGGCCGGCCGACCGTGTGCGGCACGATCGGGGCGCTGCCCTCGATCTCGCTGTGCAGCAAGGAGAAGCAGGCTCGGCCGAGCCCGACGAAGTCCATGTGCACAGTGGTCAGCGAGGGAGTGTAGAAGGCTGATTGCGGGGCGTTGTCGAACCCGACGACGCTCACGCTCTCCGGGATGCTGCGTCCGGCCTCGTGCATCGCGCGGATCACGCCGAGTGCGAGGTCGTCGTTGCCGCAGAGCACGGCGCTCACCGCGCGGTCGCGGGCGAGCCTGCGGCCGGCCTGGTAGCCGGCCAGTGCGTCCCAGCCCGCGCCCACGGGTTCGGGCGCGGTCACGCCGGCCGCGGCGAGGGCTGTGTGCCATCCGGCGGTGCGGCGGCTGGTGTGTGTATTGGAGGGGATGGCGACGTAGTGCACCGTGGGGTGGCCGAGTTCGAGCAGGTAGCGGGTTGCGGACCGCGCCGCCTCTGCGTCGTCGATCCACACCCACGGCTGGCCTGCGTCCGGCGGCGTGTCGGGCGTTTCCACCGCGGCGGCCACCGGCAGTGCGTTCGGAACCGCTTGCAGGGCAAGGGTTCCGGCGTGATCGAACGCGATGACGATGACCGAGCCGCTGGAGTCGGCGGCCCGATCGACGGCGGCCCGCACGTGCGCCTCGGCGGAGGATTCCAGAACGCTGATACCAACCGAGAATTCGGCGGCGCGGGCGGCCTCCTCGATGCCCTGCAACGTGGCCGCGTAGCCGTACAGGGTGGTGTTCGAGGTGACCACGGTCAGCGACCGGTTCTCTCCGCTGGCCAGCGCGCGCGCCGCCGAGTTCGGCCGGAAACCGAGTTCGGCGATGGCGGCCTGCACCCGGTCCCGAGTCGAGTCGCGCACGTACGAGTTGCCGTTGATCACGCGCGAGACCGTCTGGTACGACACGCCCGCGACCTTCGCCACGTCCCGGATGCTCACGGAGCGAGCGCGGTGGCGGGAAGGGCCGTCCGCCGCATCCGCCGGGGCGGGTGCGGTCGGCTTGGGGCTTGTGTGACCGGTCACAGACATGCCAGGATTGTGAACGGTCACATATTCCCTGTCAAGACCTGCGGGACGAGTGCGCGACGCGTTGTCGGCGTGCGCGCAGTACGCTCGGCCCGCTGGTCACGACGCGGCAGCAGCTAGGAGTCAACCGTGCCCCAAGCCCCAGCCAGCCCGGCGAAAACCCAGGTCAGCAGCTTTACGTGGGGCAGTGCGGGCCTGCGGTTTCAATTCCGTATCGGATCGGACGGGGTGGTGCGTCTCGCCGGCCTCGACCTGAACGAGCAGCCGTTGACCACCCTGGAGGAGATCCCCGGCCGTACCGGCGAGTACACCGCGCCGCTCTGGCTGCCGCTGGTGGACGTGCAGCTGACCGGGTCCGGCGGCCATCGCTCGAGCGACCGCAGCATCTACTCGAACGCCGGCTCGCGACTGCTTTATCAGGGCCATGCGGAAAGCAGTGAAGACGGCTGGACGCGGTTGCACATCGACCTGGCCGATCCCGAGTCCGGACTGCGCGCGCAGGTCCGATTCCGGTCACCGCAAGGCGTGGCCGCCGTTCAGGCCGAGGTCCGGCTAGCGAACGAGGGCGATCGGCGGCTGGTCCTCGAATCGGTGACCTCCCTGGTCGTCGCGGGCCTGGTGGGCTCGGCGTTGACCGAGAGCGGCAGCGCGTCCGGCCCGGCCGGCGATGTGGACCCGCTCGCCGGGCTCGACCTGCACTGGGCCGACAACGAATGGCTGGCGGAAAACCGGTGGCGCCGCCGTCCGGTGCGCGAACTGCTCGTCGATATCGATCAGTTCCGGCATCGCCAGGATTCCCGCGGCAGCTTCGCCCGCACCAGCCGGGGGACCTGGTCCACCGGCCGGCACCTCCCGATGGGCGCGCTGGTCGACCGCCGCTGCGGCAGAGCACTGACATGGCAGGTCGAGAGCAGCGCCGGGTGGCGCTGGGAGGTCGGCGAGCACTGCGGCGCCGCGTATCTCGCGCTGCTCGGGCCCACCGACTCCGACCACCACTGGCGGCAACCGCTCGAACCGGGCGAGGATTTCACCACCGTCCCCGCCGCGATCGCCCTCGGCGAAGCCACCGCGCCGGGCACGCGGGACGGCGGTTTCGCGGCCGCGATCGGCGAGCTGACCGCGTATCGCCGAGCGCTGCGACGTTCGCACCCCGACCACGTCGCGCTGCCGGTCATCTTCAACGACTACATGAATACCCTGATGGGTGATCCGACCGCGGAGAAGCTGGCGCCGCTCATCGATGCCGCCGCCGCGGTGGGGGCCGAGGTCTTCGTCATCGACGCCGGCTGGTACGACGACGACGCGGCCGGGTGGTGGGACAGCGTGGGGGAGTGGCAGGAGTCGAAGTCACGGTTCCCTGACGGCCTCGCCAAGACCACCGACCGCATCCACGCCGCGGGCATGGTGCCAGGGCTCTGGCTCGAACCGGAGGTGGTCGGCCTGCGCAGCCCCATCGCGGCGCTGCTGCCCGACGAGGCGTTCTTCCAGCGCGACGGCATCCGCGTCGCCGAGAGCTCGCGCTATCAGCTGGACCTGCGTAATCCGGCCGCGGTCGCGCACCTGGACCAGGTCGTGGACCGGCTCGTCGCGGACTACGGCGTCGGCTACTTCAAGCTGGACTACAACATCAATCCCGGCCCGGGTACCGACCTGGGCGGCAGCGCCGGCTCCGGCCTGCTTGGGCATCAGCGTGCTTACCTGGCGTGGCTGGACGGGGTGCTCGACCGGCATCCGGGGCTCATCCTGGAGAACTGCTCCTCCGGCGGGATGCGCACCGATTACGCGCTGCTGGCCCGGCTTCAGCTGCAATCGACCAGCGATCAGCAAGATCCCTTGCGCTACCCGCCGATCGCGGCCGCCGCGCCTGCCGCGATGACCCCCGAGCAGGCGGCCACCTGGGCGTATCCGCAGCCTGACTTCGACGACAATCTCAATGCTTTCACGCTCGCCGGCGCGCTCCTCGGCCGGATCCACCTCTCCGGCTACCTGAACCGGATGAGCGCCGAGCAGCGCGCGCTGGTCGCCGAGGCGGTCGGGGTCTACCGGCGGATTCGCGCCGACATACCGCGCTCGGAGCCGTTCTGGCCGCTCGGCCTGCCCGGTTGGACCGACGAGTGGGTCGCGCTCGGACAGCGCGCCTCCCATGTGACATACCTGACGGTCTGGTACCGGGGAGCCGAATCAGCAGCCGAGCAAACCCTCGCCGTACCGCACCTGCGCGGCCACGACGTGATCCCGCGCATCCTCTTCCCGGCGACTTCGGACACCGAGCTGTCCTGGGAGTCGGATCGAGGCGAACTCACCGTACGCATGTCCCGACCCGGCACGGCGCGTCTCATATCCCTGACGCACCGAGACCTCGACTGCTCCGACGCCGGCTGACCGGCTGACCGGCAGTCCGGCGCGGCCGGGCCCCCTCCCGCCCCGCTATACCCTGCGCGTGTGCCGCTCCTGCTTCGCCGCGTACATCGCCTCGTCCGCGCGCCGGATCAGCTCCTGCGGATCATCCGCGCCCGTACCGGTCACCGCGCCGATGCTCGCGCCGACCACGATCGGCTCGCCGTCGACCTGGATGAACGGTTCGAGGGCGAGCCCGATCCGATCGCACAGCTCGGCGGCGGTGTCCGGCGAAGCGTCCGTGCACAGCACGAGGAACTCGTCGCCGCCGTACCGGCACGGCTCGTCGCTTGCCCGCATGCAGCGGCGCAACCGGTCCGCGACCTCCACCAGCACGCGGTCACCGGCGCTGTGGCCGAACCGGTCGTTGATCTCCTTGAAGCCGTCCAGGTCGCAGAACAGAATGACCAGTTGCCGCCCCGCGTGCGCCTCGCGAATCAGCCGGGTGGTGAACTCGCGGCGATTGGGCAGCCCGGTCAGCGCATCGTGTGTGGCCTGATAGAGCAGAGCGCGTTCGGCGCGTGCCCGTTGTGCGTAAAGGCCGCCGATGCGTGTCATGACCAGCGGCGTAAGCGTCAGCGCACCGATCGTCAGCAGCACCCCGTCAACCGGCCGGCCGAGCAACTGCCGTCCACCGCCCGCGATCGGAACCGCGGCCAGCGCCGCGCCGAGAAACACCAGCCGGCCGGTCGACAGCCCGTCGGCCGCCGCGGGAGCTGGCCGGAACAGCTCGGTCGCGGACAGCTCGATGCCGAACAGCGCGAGCGCGCCGTAAGCGCCCATGAACGCCTGATCGGTCCACAGCGGCCGCGCCCCGGTCGGATCGGCCAGCACCGCGATCGCGACATTCCCGGTCAGCGAGGTCGCCAACGCCACGACCAGCAGCCACAGCGCCGGAATGAATCGGCGCGCGGTGTGCAGGAGCCGGGCTAGAGCGCCGAGCACGCCGCTGAGCATGAACACGACGACGCAAATGGACACCTGGGTGACCGTCCGCACGTGCACCGCCTGCATATGCGGAAGGATCAGCATGTCCCAGAGCAGCCCCGCGGAGGCCATCGCCACGATCGCCGCGTCGGTCAGGCCACCGGCGTCAGCTCGACCGCGCCGCACTACCAGCGCGGTCGCCGCGGCCAGCAGGAACACGAACCCGAGCGTGCTGAACAGCGTGGCAATCGTCCCGTCGGCGCTCAGCACGTGCCGGGTGCGCACGTACCAGTACCAGGCCGCGTTTCCGACGTTCAGGCTGATCAGCGCCATCAGCAGGAGCCGCCACGGGGCCCGCTCGGAGGACTCGGCCCGGCGCAGCCCGATTATCCCCGCCGGAACGCTCGCGAGCGCTACGGCCGAGAAGGCGAACATCCGCGGCGTGCCACCCAGCCACGGATACACGACGATGAGTAAGACGAGCGCGAACGCGCACAGGTACACGGCCCTGCCGCGGATGCCGTGCCGCCGCGCAGCGTGACGCCGGCCGCGGTACCGCTCTGGGCTGCGTTCACGGCCGGACCACACGGCATCGCGCGTGCTCACGGGCACAACAGTAAGGCGAAAGCCCCCGATTCGGCACACTTTCGCCGCGAATTGGATCTAGATGTCATGAAACTGCAACTGCACACGCGCGCCGGCAACGGCGTGTCTTGCGCGCGACGCGCCGGGTGTCCCGTGTGTCGCGTGTCCCGCGCAGGCGGCTGAGCGCGCGGACGGGCTACATGACCCGGCCGGAGGAGAGGTCCAAGGCGCCGAAGTGGGTCACCACCGGAGGCGCCGCAAAGTACTCGCCCACCGCTCCGCGCCACTGCTGGAACAGCTCGGAGCCGCGGAACTCGGTCATGTGCGCCTCAACCGAGTCCCAGCCGACGAGCAGCAGGTAGGTGCTCGGGTTCTCCACCTGGCGGACGAGACGGCTCCAGCGGTAGCCGCGGGATTCGGCGAGGGCCCGCTCACCGCGCGGAAACGCCTGCTCGAACTCCGCCTCGCGTCCCGGGGTGATGGTGAGCTCGGCGTGTTCGACGACGGCGCGTTCTGCAGCAGGCATGGTGCGCTCCGGGATCGCGATGGCGGGCTGACTTTCCGAGGGCGACGTTAGCGTAGCTTCCGGACTCGGACGCCCTCTCGGATGGACGGGGTCGATCATGGCGAAAGCGGTCCCGCCGTTCGCGATCCCTGAGTTTCCGGTTTGCCGCGCGGGTCTCGCGGTCGACGGCTTCGCGGCTTTCCCGCTTACAGCGCCGCGGCCTGCTCAGCCGGATCTGATCGTCGCGATGCCGGTCATCCTCGTGTACGTTGCGATCAGCGCCCCGCCGATCCCGGACGCCGCAAGGAGCCCGCAAACCGGATGAATGTCCCCAGCCTGGTCGCCGCGATCGACATCGGCGGCACGAAGATCGCCGGTGCCCTCGTCGACCCGGCCGGCGGTATGTCAAGGCACGTCGTCGCGGACACGCGCGCGAGCCGGCCGGCCGACGAGGTGATGGCCGCGGTAGCGCAGGTCGTCGCCGCGGTGTCGGCGGGGCCCGAATGGGAGCGGGTGGCGGCGGTCGGTATCGGCAGCGCCGGCCCGGTGGACATCAGCCGCGGCAGCGTCTCACCGGTGAACATCGCGGCATGGCGCGACTTTCCGCTGGTCGAGCGGGTGCGCGCGCTTCCGGCAGTCGGCGGGCGTCCGGTGGTGCTCGGCGGCGACGGCGTGGCGCTCGCGGCAGCGGAACACTGGCTCGGCGCGGCGCAGCCCTATGCCAATGCGTTGTGCATGACGGTCTCGACCGGCGTCGGCGGCGGCTTGATCCTCGGCGGCGAGGTCTACCCCGGTCCGACCGGAAACGCCGGCCACATCGGTCACCTGAGCGTGGCCGTCGACGGCGACCCGTGCCCGTGCGGCGGCCGCGGCTGCGTCGAGACGATGGCCAGCGGTCCGGCCATCGCGCGCCGGGCGATCAGCGAGGGCTGGCAGCCGCCGCCCGGCGACCGGTCGGCCAAGGCGGCGGCGGAAGCGGCGCAGGCAGGCGACCCGGCGGCGCTCGCCGCGTTCGACCGAGCCGCCCGCGCTCTCGCCGCCGGGGTCGCGGCCACCGCGGCGCTGGTCGAGATCGACGCCGTGGTCGTCGGCGGAGGCGTCGCGAAGGCCGGAGACCTGCTGCTCGACCCGCTGCGGCGACACCTCAAGGAGTACGCGGCACTCCCGTTCACCAGCGGCCTGATCGTGGTACCGGCGCAGCAGGGCACTGATGCCGGTCTGATCGGCGCGGCGCACTTGGCCCGCGCGGCGCTCGGTAATCCCGCCGGGTAGCCGCGTAGCCGGTTAGCCGCCGGCTAGCCGCCGTGCGGCCCAGCCGAGCCCGGCATGATTTACGTGTTCTGCTTCTGTGTCGGGAAGCCGCCGTGCGGCGCGACCTTCTGAAGGTACGCGCTGCCCTTGTTCAGGTATTCGCGCGGCGGCGCGGCGAGATACGACGCCCACTTCGGCTCGGGGTGGTGCCGCATCCGCGTGTAGCAGGCGAGTGCGTACCCGAACATGCGCTGATCCAGATATCCGAGCCGCTGGACCGATTGACCGTACGCATTCGTCGTCGTGGTGCGCGCGGCATTGGCGTTGAAGATCCCGAGGCCGAAGAAGACGGTCGAAAGATCGGTGAGCGCTTCCATGTCCGCTCGGCCGGGCTCGATCCGGCTCTCGCCGTTCAGCCTCGCGTGCCCGAGTTCGTGGGCGATGACGGCGGTCATGCGTCCCTGATCGGCGCTGGACGTGCGGTCCAGGGTCACGATCCGCGCGCCGCCCTCGTCCTGCTCGAAGACTCCGGCCGCGTAGCTCTCGCTGTGCGCGACGTACTTGTACATCTCCTGATCGGGTGCGGGCTCGCCGACGAGGCGTACCGTGATCCGGTCCGCCGGCAGGCCCATCATCGGGCAGATCGTGCGAACCAGAGCTTTGATGTCTTCGTCAGAGCCCGCATAGGCGAGCGGGAAGAAGTCCCGCGTGGGCAGGATGGTGGGCCGCTGTACCGGGTCGTAGCCGAACTGCGTGGTGAACCAGAGCATGGATTCCTCGATCCACGCCTGCTCCTCGGCGGTTACCGGGCAGCCGTCCGCGCGCGGTGCGGCCGCCTGCCACGCGGCGCGCACGCCGCTCACCGTCTCGCTCACCGCCTCGCGGACCGTCGCCGGCTGCGGTTTCGACCTCGCCTCCGCGCCGATCTGGCGCAGCAACGGCCGAGTGGCCGCCGCACACCAGGCCAGGATCCACAGCGCGCTGACGGTCGCGAAGAAGACCACCGACAGAGGTTCGCGCACCAGCAGCAGGATCGCCGCCGGAACCAAGAGGATCAGTCCATTGCGCCTCGCCTTTCCCAGCCAGCCGCGCGGATTGCGGGGGTGGGATCTGCGGGAAACCAGCAGCACGCCGAGGCCGGCGAAGAGAAGCATCAGGGCGACGACGCATGTGGTGTTGAACTCGTCGATCGGATTCGCGTCCGAGCCGCCATGAAATCCGGCGCCGTCCGCACTCACCACGGTGCCGCGCCAGGCTACGACCGAGATGGCGCTGCCCGGCGTCGGCGGCGGCCCGTCGAAGCGCGCCATCTCGCCGGCCACCGACCCGCCGGGCACGTTGCCGTGGCCGCGCAGCACGACGGTCGTGGCCTCTTCGCCACCACGGATTCCAGGGACCTGATACGCGCGCAGCACGGTGTCGGTCCCGACGATGCGGCATAGCGCGTTCGCCGGGGCGTCGGCCGCACAGACCCGCCCGGAGTGGTAGGCATCGGCCGCCCCCACCGCGATCCAGGCCCAAGCGAAGAAGAACACCGACCCGGCGAGCAGCGACCAGGCGAGTGCGAAACCCAGCACCGACGCCCGCCGCTCCGGATGGTCATCTCGCGTCTTGCGCCCCGACCTCAACGCCGCGCTGCCACCCGACCCCGGCCGCTGTCTCGACGCTCGCGCCGACCCCGCTGCTCCTGATGCCCCCAACCGACCCGCCCCCTCGGACGTACCGCCGCAGCATTCGTGTTCAGCGTAGCGAAGCATGACCTCGCAGGACATGGGCATATGAGGCGGGCACCGGTGCCGTGGAGGGTGAGGGCCAGTGGGTAGTTGGATCGGAAAACTGCTGGACGCGGTGGACCGCTTTCAGCAGCGGCACGCCGTGCTGGCGTTCCCGCTCGCCGTCTGGCGCAAATTCGGGGACGACCAAGCCGGGAACCTGGCCGCGCTGATCGCGTACTACGCGTTCGTGTCGGTGTTCCCGCTGCTGCTGGTGCTGGTGACCGTGCTCGGCTTCGTGCTGGCGGGCGACCATAAGCTTCAGCAGGACGTGCTCAACTCGGCGCTGACCGAGTTCCCGGTGATCGGGCCGCAGCTGCGCGACAACATCCACTCGCTCGGGACCGGCGGCGGCGAGCTGAGCATCGGCCTGATCGGCACCTTCCTCGGCGCGCGCGGAGTCGCCTCGGCCGTGCAGAACGCGATGAACCAGGTCTGGGCGGTGCCGCGCAGGGCCCGGCCCGGTTTCCCGTTCTCCTGGCTGCGCAGCCTCGCGCTGATCGGCGTGCTCGGCCTCGGTGTGCTGGTCACCACCGCGCTGTCCGGCATCAGCGCTTGGGGCGGCCACGCGTTCGGGCTGTGGGGCCGGATCGGCATGGTCGCCGTTTCCCTCGCGCTGAACATCGCGCTGTTCTGGCTCGGGCTGCGGGTCGCCACGGCCGCGCAGATCACCTGGCGCGAACTGCGGTTCGGCGCGATCATCTCGGCGATCGTCTGGCAGTCGCTGCAATACCTGGGCGGCTATTTCGTGACGCACGAACTGCGGCACGCCTCCTCGCTCTACGGCATCTTCGGGCTGGTGCTCGGCCTGCTCGCCTGGCTCTACCTCCAGGCGCAGCTGACCATTTACGCGGCCGAGATCGACGTCGTGCGCACGCGCCGGCTGTGGCCGCGCAGCCTGTTCCCGCCGCCGCTGACCGACAAGGACCGGGCGGCGTATCGGGCGTATGCGCAGGCCGAGCAGCGGCTGCCGGAGATCCACATCGAAACCCGCTTCGGCGAGCCGGACGCGAACGCCCAAGACGACGCACCCTCTAAGTCGTGCTTCGACGCGGAATGCACTGACCGGCCCGAAGCCGGCGAGCCGACAGTGTCGACGAACCGCGAACCGCATCGGTGAACCGGCCCTAATGCGCTGGCCAGACTGACTCGGTATCAGATTCGGTCGGCGGGTCGGTCAGATCGCGATAGCCCAATCAACCCAATCACGCGCTGTTCACGCGCGGATGATGCGTTGTAACAACTCGCTGACCTGCGGCGATAATGGCGCCTTCGTGGTACGTACCACCCCGCGCCGCAACGCGCTGCTCACCACCCCGCACTAGCGTGGCGCCATGTCCACGGCCAGCGCCCCGCCGAGTGACCGGAACGGAGAGACGATCGCGGTCTCCCCGTACGCGAAGAAGCGCGCCGAGACGATGGTCCTGTTCCACCGCCTCAAGGCTCTGTCTCAGGATGATCCGGCCAGGGAACGGCTGCGTACCGAGCTGATCGAGGATCACATGCCGTACGCGCGGCACATCGCGCTGCGGTACGGCGGCCGGGGCGAACTGGCCGAGGATTTCGTACAGGTCGCATACCTGGCGCTGATCAAGGCCGTGGACAACTTCGACCCGGACCGAGGCACCGGCTTCCTCGGTTACGCGACCCCGGTCATCCTCGGCGAGATCAAGAAGTACTTCCGCGACGCCACCTGGGACCTGCACGTACCGCGCGCCATGCAGGAGCTGACCCAGGCGGTGCGGACCGCGGCGGATCACTTCACCCGCGAGCGCAGCCGCTCGCCGAACGTCGCGGAGCTGGCTGACCAGCTCGGCGTGACCTGCGAACTGGTCGCCGAGGCGCTGGTCGCGGCAGGGGCGTACAGCATCACCTCGCTCGACCAGCCGGCCCGAGGGGAGCAGGCCCAGGCCAGTCTGGCCGAGTTCATCGGCGCGCAGGACCCGGGGCTCGAGTCCGTGATCGACCGCACCGCGGTCAAACCGCTGATCGCCTCGCTCGACGAGCGCGACCGGCAGATTCTGCTGATGCGGTACTTCCAAGACATGACCCAGCGCGAGATCGGTGCTCGGCTCGGGTACTCCCAGATGCACGTCTCGCGGCTGCTCGCGGCCATCTTCGCCAGGCTGCGCGGCGCGCTCGGTTGAGAGAAGCCCTGACCGCGCCGCGCGAAACAGCCACCGGATCAGCGCTTGTTCAGCCGTGCGTCAGCGAGGTGATGAGCTGCGACAGCGTGGCCGGCGCCGTGCTCATGAAGTCGTTCGGCCAGAGGATCCGCTTGCAGCCGTCGAGTTCGACGAGCAACCCGGCTCCGGGTCCTTCCAACGAGGCGAACCGGGTCGCCTTGACGGCGCAGGCGGGTGCGGGCGCCTGGCTCGCGTTTCCGAGTTCGGTCGCGACCGCGGCCTGCTGTGCGGCGGTGAGCTTCGCGCCGTGCGTGAATGAGCCCACTGTGATGTAGTCGCCGGCTGACGGCGGCTCGACGGTGTAGCCGCACACGGCAGCCGGAGCCGGATTCATCGGCCGGCGCACTTTGCTCCACGGCTCGGGCGTGCCGGTCACCGGGTGATCGAACATGTACTTGTATTGCGACGAGCATCCGGTGTCGATCTCAGCCTGCGTTCGGGTCTGGTGCAATCGCTGCTCGGTCTCCGTGCGCCAAGGCAGGGCATTGATCGCGTTCGTGACCTGTGGCAGCGGGAATCCGCACATGGAGGTCGGCAGCAGTGGACTGATTACCCTTCCGCTCGTGTCGACCAGCGCGAAGGGTTCCATGGACAGGGCCATCGCTGGGCACGCCGTGTCGGGTGATCTGGTCTGCGAGGGCAGGCGCAGATCCGCCAGGAGGTCGGCCAGCCCGGAATCAGCACGCTGCGCGTCAGCGAACTGCCACTCGCCGTCGCCGGGCACCATCCGGATCGGGGATTCGCAGCGTATGACGGCGATCGGGTGGAAGTCCGGCGGCAACGCGACCTGCTTCACCCCGGCGCGCAGCTTGGCGATCGCCGGATCGGTGGACGTGGAAGGGCAATTGGTTCCGGGCTGCATCATGAACGCGTGGCCCACACCGGTCTTCGCGCCGGGCGGGGTAGTGGCCACCTGCCCTGGTCGCATCGCGTTCGCGTGCTGCGCCGTGGAACTCGCGCAGCCGGCGCTGAGCCCGGCCAGCAGTGCCGCCAGTACCGCCAGACCCCGACGATTGATGCTCATGTCCATCAGCCCCGTTCGATCGCCAGCCCCGCTTTTCGGGACCATCGCGCCTTGGACGGAGCGGATCCCTATCGGGTTCCATACCCAACCTTAAGAATTGGTCTAGACCCTTGACCGGGTCGTGGCCGCCGCGCTTCACTGCTGAGAACCGCAGCACCAGCACCAGACGTCGCGGCGCCGGCGCCTTTCCCAGTCCCACCGACCCGCCGGGCCGGACCGCTCACCGCGCGGATCCGCCCGGCCAGGACCGAAGAAGGCGCGAACGACTGTGAACCTCCTCACGGCGACACTCCGCAACAGGCGTGTGCGGTACTGGATCGCCGCCACCGCGGCGGCCGCGGCGGGCGCCGGGACCGTCGCGCTCGTCCCGCTGAGCGCCGCGAACGCGGCCGGAACGAGCGCCGCCGCAGCCCTGCCCGCCTGCCCGTTCTGGGCCGCCGGCATCACCCCGCCGGCCCGTTCCGTCACCCCGTGGACCGCGCCGCTGCAGACCGCGCAGGCGGCGAACTTCACCGGCAGGGCCGCCGCGCCGACGCTGAGCGGCAGTCTCGTCAACGGCCAGGTGACCGTCACCATCGCTAAGGTGCCGAACGCGGTCGCGTACAAGGTGTGGCGCGACGGCGTGGACATCGGCTACGTCAGTTACTGGGGACAGACCACGCCGCTGACGGTCACCGACACCGCGCCATGTCAGAACGCGTATTACGACGTGGTGGCGATGTACGACACCAGCGGCAGCGACGCCTCGATGGGCCAGCTCTCCCAGCCGTACTGGCTCGGCTCGAACGGCGCCATCGCCACCGGAGCCGGCAGCGTCCCGGTCGGCAGCAAAATCAACATGCTGGTGACCTCGTACAACGACGTCGGCCAGGCCGCCTCCGGCTACAACGCGCAACTCGGTGGCTGCGCGACCGATCCTCGGGTGATCCCGTGGGGCACCTACTTCAACATTCCCGGATACGGGGACTGCGTCGCGATCGACATCGGCACCTGGATCCAGAACGACACCGTGGATGTGTGGCTGCCCGGCACCCAGGCGAACGGCTGGGGCGTGCAGAACAGGACGCTCACCGTGATCGCGAACCCGTACGGAGGCACGCCGCCGAGCGGCACCCCATCGGCATCCGCGTCGGCGAGTGCTTCGGCCGGCGCGTCAACCTCCGCCTCGCCGAGTTCGTCACCGAGCAAGTCGCCCGCGCCCTCGGCTTCTCCGACGCCGTCGTCGGGCGGCGGCAGCTGCGCCCCGGCCTGGAACCCGAACACCTCGTACGTGCCGGGTGACAAGGTCTCGTATCAGGGAACGAATTACACCGCGACGTATTACTCGACCGGAGCGGTACCGAGCGCCGCGTCCTCATGGGCGGTCTGGTCAAGCACCGGACCCTGCTAGGGACTGAACCGCCTCTAGGCGGTGTTGGGGAATGTCTCAAGGGGCGAATCCGGTGATCGACTTCGCCTGGACGCACGGCCGAAGCGCCCACAGACAACCGGTATGAGGACGCTCCGGCCGCACGCCCAGGCTCGTCGCGCAGTGAACCATCTGCGCCTGGCGGCGCGTGGCGATTCGCCATCACGATCCCCGACAAAGCGGCGGCC
>DASUAR010000231.1:0-6628 GCA_035763685.1 Actinocrinis sp.
CATCGGCTTCCTGTACCTGATCACCTCGTGCATCTTCTTCGGCTTCGGCGGCCTGCTCGCGCTGCTCATCCGCACCGAGCTGGCCCGCCCCGGCCTGCAGATCCTGACGCCCGAGCAGTTCAACCAGGCGTTCACGATGCATGGCACGATCATGCTGCTGATGTTCGCGACCCCGCTGTTCGCCGGGTTCGCCAACGCGATCATGCCGTTGCAGATCGGCGCGCCTGACGTGGCCTTCCCGCGGTTGAACGCGTTCGCCTACTGGCTGTTCCTGTTCGGCTCGCTGATCGCGGTCAGCGGCTTCCTGACCCCGCAGGGCGCGGCCGACTTCGGCTGGTTCGCCTACTCGCCGCTCTCCAGCGCCGTGCACTCGCCCGGAGTCGGCGGCGACCTGTGGATCATGGGTCTGGCTCTGTCCGGCTTCGGCACGATCGTCGGCTCGGTGAACTTCATCACCACGATCATCACCATGCGCATGCCCGGCATGACGATGTTCCGGATGCCGATCTTCGTCTGGAACACCCTGCTGACCTCGGTGCTGGTGCTGCTGGCCTTCCCGGTGCTCGCGGCGGCGCTGTTCGCGCTGGAGGTCGACCGGCGCCTGGGCGCGCACATCTTCGACGCGGCCAACGGCGGCGCGATCCTGTGGCAGCACCTGTTCTGGTTCTTCGGGCATCCCGAGGTGTACATCGTGGCGCTGCCGTTCTTCGGCATCGTCTCGGAGATCTTCCCGGTGTTCAGCCGCAAACCGGTGTTCGGTTACAGCGGCCTGGTGTTCGCGACCATGTCCATCGCCGGCCTGTCGGTGACCGTGTGGGCGCACCACATGTTCACCACCGGCGCGGTCATGCTCCCGTTCTTCGCGTTCATGACCTATCTGATCGCGGTGCCCACCGGAGTGAAGTTCTTCAACTGGATCGGCACGATGTGGCGCGGCTCGCTGTCGTTCGACACACCGCTGCTGTGGTCGGTGGGCTTCCTGGTGACCTTCCTGTTCGGCGGCCTGACCGGCATCCTGCTGGCCTCTCCGCCGATCGACTTCCAGGTGCAGGACTCGTACTTCGTCGTCGCGCACTTCCACTACGTGCTGTTCGGCACCGTGGTGTTCGCGATGTTCGCCGGGTTCTACTTCTGGTGGCCCAAGTGGACCGGCAAGATGCTGGATGAACGGCTCGGGAAGATCCACTTCTGGACGCTGTTCATCGGTTTCCACACCACCTTCCTGGTACAGCACTGGCTCGGCGCGGAGGGCATGCCCCGGCGTTACGCCGACTACATGGCCTCCAGCGGCTGGACGACGCTGAACACGATCTCGACGATCGGTGCGTACCTGCTCGGCATGTCGACGATCCCGTTCCTGTACAACGTCTACAAGACCGCGAAGACGGGCAAGCGGGTGACCGTGGACGACCCGTGGGGCTGGGGCCGCTCGCTCGAGTGGGCGACGTCGTGCCCGCCGCCGCGGCACAACTTCAACTCGCTGCCACGGGTGCGCTCCGAGTCCCCGGCCTTCGACCTGCACCACCCCGAGGTGGCGCTGCGCGAGATCGAACTGGGCGAGCGCGGCCACGGCGCGAAGAAGGCGCTGGCCCGCGACCGGGCCGCGGAGAAGGGCGAGTGACGCTGTGAAACTCACGGCTCGGATGTTCCTGATCATCGCGATCTTCTTCTTCCTCGACGTGCCGGTGTACTGGTGGCTGTCGCACGACCCGACGGGTACGGCGGCGCTGACCATGGCCTTCGGCCTGTGCGGGATGATCTACTTCTACCTTGCCTTCACGGTGCGGCGGATCGGCCCCGGGCCTGAGGACCGGGACGACGCGGAGCCGCACGAGGGCGCGGGAGAGCAGGGCTTCTTCTCCCCGCACAGCTGGTGGCCGATCGTGCTCGCGGGCGGCGGCGCGGCGCTGTTCACCGGGATCGCGGTCGGGTTCTGGCTCTGCTACTTCGCGGCCCCGTTCTTCGCCTACGGCGTGTACGGGCTCGTGTTCGAGTACTACCGGGGCGAGAACAAGCACTACTGATCCGAGGCCGCTGAGCGGCCGCGGCGCCGAATCCTGAGTCCAGGCTGAAAGCCAGGTCAGAGGCCGATCGCGGCAAGGTAGTGGGTCTGTAACAACTCTGCGTGAGGGCCGGTGTGGATCTTCCACACCGGCCCTCACTCACTATGCTGGCGCGCAGGTGGCCAGCCAGCGCGGGTACGTTGTAGGTGACGTGGCCGGCACGGCGGTTGACGGCGTGAGCCAGGGGAGTAGTAGCGCAATGGTGGATGGGGTCGGCCCCGGCATACCCGCAGGCGGCGAAGACGCGGACGGTGTGAACGGCGCGGCGGCGGCTAATCGCGCGCAGGATGGCGAAGCGCGGCGCGAGCCGCAGCAGCGCCAGGATTCCTGGTCCCCTGACGGCGAGCAGGCTCCGGCCGCCGCCGACGCACCTACCGCGGCGTTGCCGTTGCCCACGGCTTCGGCTTCCGCAGAGCAGCCCGCAGCAGACCAGCCCGCGCCGATTGCCCCAAGCATCGACCCCGGCGCTGAGACTGCCGTCATCCGGCACGTCCCGGTGCTCCCTCCCTCCGTCTACGCGGCGGAGAACGGGGCGGGCTACGCGGCTGGCGGCGGCGCGCCCTACACCACCGACGACAACGCCCCAGCCAATGGCGACAGCAATGGCAATGGTGCCGGCCCCGGCCCCGGCAGCGCGTTCTCCCGACTGCCGCGCCGCGGGGTCATCGCCGCCGGAGGCGTGCTGGCTCTCGCCGCGATCGGCGGCGTGGCTGCCGCGGTCACCGGCGGATCGGGCGGCAGCGGCAAGAACAACGGCGCCGGAACGGGCGGCGGCAACGGCGGCGCAGGCGTCGGCGGCGGCTCCAGCCCGTCCCCCTCGCCGACTTACCCCGTCCCCGCCTTCTCCACGGTGCCGGCGAACGGCGACGCGAACGTCGACCCGTCCAAACCGGTCACCGTCTCCGTCGCGAACGGAACCATCACCTCGGTCCAGCTCTCCGGCGGCCAGGAGACCAGCGGCACCCTCTCCGACGACAAGTCCAGCTGGACCTCGAACGGCGTGCTCAAGCTCGACACCGCGTACCAGGTGCAGATCCAGGCCGCGGACAGGGGCGGAAAGGCCGTCAGCAAGTCCATCTCCTTCACCACCCTCAAGCCGAGCGCGACGATAGGCGTGCTGGAGATGTGGCCCGGCAGCGACGTGAGCGTCGGCGTCGGACAGCCGATCCGCGTGCAGTTCACCAACTACGTGCCGAGCTCATACCGCGCCGACGTCGAGAAGGCGTGCGTCGTCACCACGAACCCGCCGGTCGCCGGCGCCTGGAACTGGGTCGACTCGGACACCATGGACTGGCGGCCGCAGGAATACTGGCAGACCGGCACGCAGGTCTCCGCCGCGCTCAACCTGTCCGGGGTGCGCGCCGGAACGCATCAGTTCTTCGTGAAGAACCACTCGCTGAACTTCACCATCCGCGACACCGATCTGCGCCTGATCGTGGACACCAAGGCGTTCAAGGCCACGGCGTACCAGAACGGCCAGGTGATCCGGACCTTCCCGATCGACACCGGCACGAACGACCCGCGCTTCATCACCTGGAGCGGAACCCTGGCCGTGCTCGGCAAGGGCAATCCGGTCGAAATGAAGGGCGACTACGGCAACGGCGACAAGTACGACGAATTCGTCACCTGGGCCACCCAGATCACCTATTCGGGTACGTACGTGCACGCCGCTCCCTGGGACGGCCAGATCGGGCAGGTCAACTCCTCGCACGGCTGCATTCACGCCAGAACCTCCGACGCGACCTGGTTCTACAACCTCGCGCATGTCGGCGACGTGGTTCAGGTCACCGGGACCGGCAAGACCGTGTCGACGACGAACGGCTTCGGCGACTGGACCCTCAGCTGGACGAAGTGGCTGTCCGGCTCGGCCTACGGCGCGACGCTCGGAGGCAAGCCGGTCTCCGGTTAGCCGTGAACATCACCCTGCGGTCCTGTAGCGCCACTGCCGGTTCCTGGTTACCGTTCGGTACAGGGGAGCGACGGCGCCAACCGGGAAGCAGGAGCGTCTGGAATGGGTACGTGGCAGGTCGGACCGTTCGACAACGACGACGCGATGGATTACTTCGACGAGGTTGAGGAGACCCCTGACGCCGAGGTCCCGCCCAAGCTGCGCGAGACCCTGGTCGCGGTGGTCGAGCGCCCGGGACAGATAGAACTGGCCGAAGGGCACGTCGCGGTCGCCGCGGCCTGCCTCGTCGCGGCCGGCCGCTCCCGCGCCGCCGCCACCGGCAACTCCTCGGTCGACGCCTGGCTCAGCATGCACCGGCCCGCGGTCACCGCCGAGGACCAGCGCGTCGCCCTCGCCGCGCTCGACCGGGTCACCGGCCCGGACAGCGAGTGGATGGCGCTGTGGTCGAACTCACCGTCCGGCGCCGCGGTCGAGGAACGCATCGCCTCCCTGCGCCAGATCCTCAACGCGCAAATCGCATGAACAGCCGCGCCTCGAGTTCAGGCGTTGAGATCTGGGGCTGCGTCATGTTCGCGGGTCGAGCAAGCTCGCGCTGAGGCCGGGCCGGTTCAACTCCGGTTGGTCGCCTCGATCCAGTAGTCCAGGGTCGCCTGAGCGGCGCCGGAGTCGAGGGCCTCATTGGCGCGGGCGATGCCGGACGCCATCCGGTCGGTCAGCGAGGACAGTTCACCGTTCGCGACGTCGAGCCCGTCGAGAGCGGCGAGCGTCGCACCCGCGCTGAGCAGCACCGCGTCGCGGATCGCGCCGCGCTCGCCGGATAGCAGCTTACGGACCACGGCCGCGTTGTACTGGGCGTCAGCGCCGCGCAGCGCCTCGATCGGCGCGTATTCGATGCCTACATCGCGCGGATCGAACACCGCCTCGGTCACCTCGCCGCCGTGCGCGATCCACACCGACGAGGTAGTCGTCACGGTCAGCTCGTCGAGGCCGTCGTCGCCGCGGAAGACCAGCGCCGAGTTGCCCCGCTTCGCCAGCACGCCCGCGACGATCGGGGCCATGCGCCGGTCCGCGACGCCGATCGCCTGCGCCTTCGGCCGGGCCGGGTTGGTCAGTGGGCCGAGCATGTTGAACGCGGTCTGCACGCCCAGCTCGCTGCGGGTCGGCCCCGCGTGGCGTAGCGCCGGGTGGAAAACCGGGGCGAAGCAGAACGTGATGCCCGCCTCCCGGGCCACCTCGGCGACCCGCGCGATCGGCAGGTCGAGACGCAGACCCAGCGCTTCCAGCACATCCGCCGCGCCCGACGACGAGGACGCCGCACGATTGCCGTGCTTGACTACGCGCGCGCCCGCACCCGCCGCGACGATCGCGGACATCGTGGAGATGTTCACCGTGCGCGCCATGTCGCCGCCGGTGCCCACCACATCCACGATCGGACCGGGTACGTCAAGGGTCTGCGCGTGGCCGTACATCGTCGCGACGAGGCCCTCGACCTCTTCGACCGTCTCGCCCTTCGTGCGCAGCGCGATCGCGAATCCGGCGATCTGCGCGCTGGTGGCGTCGCCGTTCATGATCTCGTGCATCGCCCACTTGGCCGCCGCGGCGGACAGCGCCTCGCCGTGCACCAGGGTTCGAAGTACCGAGGGCCAGGTGTGCGTGCCCTCCGCCGCGTTGACCGTCGATGACGACGTCATGATCTGGCCCTCCTCCCGCGCCTTGCCCGTGCGGTCGGCAGTCCCGACCGTCGCGCTCAGGCTACCCGCGGACGCAACAGCGCGGCGGCGACATCCGCCAGCCGGACCGGGTCGATCGGGTGCGGCACGATCGCGTCCGCGCGCGCCCACGTGGCCAGCCAGCCATCCTGCGCGCGGCCGGTGAGCACCAGCAGCGGCGGGCACTGGAAGATCTCGTCCTTGAGCTGCCTGGCGATGCCGATACCGCCGGCCGGTACGGCCTCGCCGTCCAGGATCGCCAGGTCGATGCGGCCCGCGCCCTTCGCGATGCCGTCCATCGCCTCGATCACGGCCGGCTCGGTCGCCACTTCGCGCACTCGCACGGCGGGCAGGTCGGGAGCGGGCTTCGTGCCGAGAGCCGCGTGCACCGCGGCGCGCACGTTCGCGTCGTCGCTGTAGACGAGGACGGTCAGGCTGACGGGGGGCGCCGGGGCGGCGACCGCGTGATCGACGGTCGACTGGCTGGACATGAGCCACTCCCTCGTGACATATCGCGCTTGTGACGTAACCGCTGTGCCGAAGCCGATCGTAGTGGCAGGGCCAGGCGGTGTGAATCGAGGGCCCGGTAGGGGCGGATCGGCCGCCCGGCCGCGGGAACCTCGGCGGCACACGGCCGCGCATTAACGATTGGATTACGAGGCGAGAATACGGACGGACATTGCATAACCGGACGTCTGACCGGCTCCACACCCCTTGCCCGCGCCACGAATCGAGCCCAATGTCCGATTCGACCCAGGGCGACTACTCCATTCTGACGTAACCTCACCCCCCTGAACCGGTAACCAGGACCCCCTGCGTCGGGCCGATCGGGGCAGGGACCATAATGGCCGCCGTGGCGACAGCAACAGCAACCCAAGCCGCACCCGCGCCCCGGGTGCCCAACCGGCCCAACCTGGTCAGCGTCGGGACGATCGTCTGGCTGGCCT
>DASUAR010000232.1:0-8134 GCA_035763685.1 Actinocrinis sp.
GGGACCAACACTGTTGCGGCGGCCATGGCGGCGGGGAAACGCCCGGACCCATTCCGAACCCGGAAGCTAAGCCCGCCAGCGCCGAGGGTACTGCCGGGGAGACCCAGCGGGAGAGCAGGACACCGCCGCACAACCAGTGAAAAAGCGTCTGGCCTCGCCCGGTAACCACCGGACGAGGCCAGACGCCTTTTCATGCCAATTTTCGCCGTGGCCTTTGGAAGCTCTTCGAGCTTGAGCGTTCCTGACGGCGGTCGGCCGCGTATACGGCTGGGTGTAGCGGCTGTGCGGGCGCTCCGTCCAATCTGGTGTTCTGGGCTCAGGTGCGGAGTCTTCTGTTCCCCGGTAGGACCGGCCCGTGGGAACTGCGGCTCGCGGCTGAGGAGGCTGTCACGGAGGTCGATGGCATGCTCCGCTTGCTCGGCGAATTCATTGCTGACCGGGACGGCCACGAGCCGATCGTCGTGCCGACTCGCAAGCCGGACGACCCGCATGTCCAAGTCTCGCCGCTGGTGCTGTACACCGTCCGGCCTGAGGCTTGCCGTGATTTCTATGCAGCTTTCGGCCTGCACAGCGCCGTGCCGCCGCGACCACAGTGATTTGCTGGGCCGACACAGCTGGCACGACAAGAGGGCCGCGTGCCAATACCACCGGCATGCGACCCTCCAAGAACGTTCAGACCTCGGACCCGGCTATTACCTGCCGAGCCTGGCCGCCGCTCATTCCTCCTCGAGGTCCTCGTCTTCGTCGATGTCGCCCTCGTCCGAGAAGTCACCCTCGAAATCGATCGCGCGACGAGCATCCGCGTCCAGAACGCCCCACTCGATCAGCTGGTCGACCAACACCGACGGCTGAAGGTCGAAAATAACCGACAGCGTCCGCAGGTCATCCTGCCGAATCGACAGCACACGACCGTTGTAGTCGCCGCGCTGGCTTTGAATCGCCGCGACGTAACGCATCAGCGGAGCTGCCTTGTCCTCACCGAGGCTCTGCAGGACCTCCAGGTTGAGGATCAGCTTCGGCGGAAGCTCCGCCGCCGCGTTCGGCGTGCCACCCGGAAGCAGTTCTTGCACCGGGACGCCGTAGAAATGCGCAAGCTCGGCCAGGCGCTGCACGGTGACCGCACGGTCGCCGCGCTCGTACGAACCGACGACAACAGCCTTCCAGCGTCCCTGTGACTTCTGCTCGACCCCGTGCAGCGACAACCCCTGCTGGGTGCGGATCGCGCGTAGCCGCGCACCCAGGGCCTTAGCGTACTCAGTGGACATTTGCTCTCCCCATCAAAGACTGCTTCGGTCGTGACAGTCGGCAACCGGGCCGGACCGGATTCAGCCCGCCTCACTGCGCATCACCATGCGAGTACCGGCAGTTCGCCCTGGTCATCCAAGTGCCAACCGGGTTTGGTCGTCCGTGGCGGCGACCCTGAGTGATGTTACGCAGAGTAACCTGCGCCCGTCAAGGCACTCGTTCACCTGATAACCGAACTGTCAATGCCTCCCACCCTATGTCATATTCTGCGACGATCTACATCGCGGACGGCTGGCTCGTGCGCAATGCCTGCTCAGCCCCCAGGCCAGGCTTCCGAGGTCGGGACGGCCGAGGTTTAAAGATCTTTCGAGCGGCTTGGCGGAATCGGTAAGCACCTTTGACGAAGTGTTGACGCAACTACGCCTGATAAGGTGAGGCGTGATCGCGCTGCGATCCACTCATCGACCGTCCTTTAAGTCCTGTCCCGTGAGACAGGGAAGGAGGTCTGCTTCGGCATGACCATGCAGTCCGGCGCCCGCTCCTCGGGCCTCGACCCGACTGTCGCGCGGGCCGTTCTCGACGCACCCGCCATCGATCGCGCGTTGACGCGCATAGCGCACGAAATCCTTGAGCGAACCGGCGGGGCCGAGGACGCTGTGCTGCTCGGCATCCCCACCCGCGGCGCGGTGCTCGGCCGGCGGCTCGGCGAGCTGATCACCCGCTTTGAAGGCCGGTCGATCCCGGTCGGTTCGCTTGATGTGACCATGTACCGCGACGACCTGCGGTTGAAGCCGGCGCGGGCGTTGGGCCGGACCGAAATCCCGTCCGGCGGGATCGACGGACGGCTCGTGATCCTCGTAGATGACGTGCTGTTCTCCGGTCGCACGGTGCGCGCCGCGCTGGATGCCTTGAACGACCTCGGCCGGCCGCGCGCGATCCAGCTGGCGGTGCTGGTGGACCGGGGGCACCGTGACCTGCCGATCCGCGCCGACTATGTGGGCAAGAACCTGCCGACCTCGCTGCGGGAAGCGGTCGAGGTGCATCTCAGCGAGACGGACGGGCGCGACTGCGTGCTGCTCGGGATCAAGGGGGAGTGAGCCATGCGGAAGCGACACCTGCTCTCGACCGCCGACCTGACGGTCGATGACGCGAATCTGATCCTCGACACGGCGCGGGAACTCTCGACCGTCGCCGGCCGGGCGATCAAGAAACTGCCGACGCTGCGCGGCCGGACCGTGGTCAATCTCTTCTTCGAGGACTCCACGCGAACGCGGATCTCCTTCGAGACCGCGGCCAAGCGGCTGAGCGCGGATGTCATCAACTTCTCGGCCAAGGGTTCGAGCGTGTCAAAGGGCGAATCGCTCAAGGACACCGCGCTGACGCTTGAGGCCATGGGAGCCGACGCGGTCGTCGTGCGGCACTGGGCCTCTGGCGGAGCGCACCGGCTGGCGAACGCGGGCTGGATTCACAGTTGCGTGGTGAACGCCGGCGACGGAACGCACGAGCACCCGACGCAGGCCCTGCTTGACGCGTACACGCTGCGGCAGCGGCTCGGTTCCGTGGCGGGGCGGCATGTGGCGATAGTCGGTGACGTGTTGCACAGCCGGGTGGCACGCTCGAACGTGCACCTGCTGGCCACACTCGGCGCCGAGGTCACGCTTGTCGGGCCGCCGACGCTGTTGCCGCACGGGGTCGAGAGCTGGCCCTGCGCCTATTCATATGAGCTGGATCCGGTACTCCCGAAGTGTGACGCGGTGATGATGCTGCGCGTCCAGCGGGAGCGGATGAACCAGGCCTTCTTCCCGACGGAGCGCGAGTACAGCAGGCGCTACGGCCTGCATGCCGCGCGGATGGCGATGCTGCCGGAGCACGCCGTCGTCATGCATCCCGGTCCGATGAACCGCGGCCTGGAGATCTCGGCGGAGGTCGCGGATTCCGTGCGATCGACGATCACCGAGCAGGTCGCGAATGGCGTTTCGGTGCGGATGGCCGTGCTTTACCTGCTGCTCGGCGGCGCTGAGTCCGCGATTGGGAACGACGAGGAAGGCTCGGCGCGGTGAGCGGCACGAGTTATGTCATTAGAGGCGCACAACTGCTTGGGGGAGAGGCGGGCGACCTTTACGTCAGCGACGGCGTATTCGCAGAGGATGCGGTAAGCGGGGCTGCGGTCATTGACGCGGCGGGACTGATTGCGCTGCCTGGTCTGGTGGACCTGCACACGCACCTGCGCGAGCCGGGGCGTGAGGACGCCGAGACGGTACTCACGGGCACACGGGCAGCTGCGGCGGGTGGCTTCACGGCCGTGCACGCGATGGCGAACACCGATCCCGTTGCCGATACCGCGGGCGTGGTCGAGCAGGTGTGGCGACTTGGGCGTGAGGCGGGGTACTGCGACGTTCGGCCAGTCGGTGCGGTAACCGTCGGCTTGAAGGGCGAGCGACTTGCCGAGCTTGGCGCGATGGCCGACTCGGCGGCGCGTGTAAGGGTGTTCTCGGACGACGGGCACTGCGTCTCGGATGCGGCCTTGATGCGTAGGGCGCTCGAGTACGTAAAGGCGTTCGGCGGCGTCGTAGCGCAGCATGCGCAGGAGCCACGGCTGACCGAGGGTGCGCAGATGAACGAGGGTGAGCTCTCGGGCGTGCTCGGCCTGCAAGGCTGGCCCGCAGTCGCCGAGGAGGCGATCATCGCGCGGGACGTGCTGCTCGCGGCGCACACCGGATCGCGGCTGCACGTGTGTCATCTGTCGACTGCTGGATCGGTCGAGATCGTCCGGTGGGCCAAGTCGCGCGGCTACCCGGTGACCGCCGAGGTGACGCCGCATCACCTGCTGCTGACCGAGGACCTGATTCAGGGCTACGACCCGGTCTACAAGGTCAACCCGCCGCTGCGTTCGGCCGCGGACGTCGAGGCGGTGCGCGCCGGGCTCGCGGACGGCACGATCGACGCCGTCGCCACGGACCACGCGCCGCACCCGGTCGAGGCCAAGGACTGCGAGTGGGCCGTGGCCGCCATGGGGATGCTCGGCCTGGAAACGGCTTTGTCAGTGGTCCAGCGCACCATGGTGGAAACGGGTTTGCTGGACTGGGCGGGCGTCGCGGACCGGATGTCCGTGCGGCCGGCCCGGATCGGCGGATTGGCCGAGCACGGCCGGTCGTTCGAGGCGGGTGCGCCGGCGAACGTGGTGTTGGTCGACCCCGCGGCCTCACGGGTCGTCGAGCCTGGCGCACTGCAGTCGCTCTCGCGCAACACGCCATACGCGGGGATGAAGCTGCCGGGTGCGGTTGTGGCGACGCTGCTGCACGGCTCGGCGACGGTGCTGGACGGACGGGTGGTGGAACGGTGAGCGCGGCGATGACGACTGCTGGCGCGGCGCATGCGGTTACCGCCGCGGCCGGGCAGCACAGCGCGCCGGTAACGCATTGGGGCGGGCGCATCCTGCTGACGCTGCTCGTTCTCGCGGTGCTCAGCGGGATCTACTGGCTGATGTGGCGCGGTTGGAAGAATCGTGCGGCGCGGCAGGCCGACCTGCCTGCTCCTCCTTCTGCCGCGCCGGAGGGCAGCGACCTCGGCGACGCGGTCGAGGGCGTATACGCATCCACGACGGCACACGGCGACTGGCTGGACCGGATCGCAGCGCACGGGCTGGGTGTACGCAGCAACGCCTGGGTGCGCGTCGGCAAGTCCGGCGTGCTGTTCGAGCGCGAGGCCGCACCGGACGTGTTCGTTCCAGCCGAGGACGTGCAGGCTGTGCAGTCCGCGCCCGGCATCGCCGGGAAGGTCACCGGCGGCGAGGGCCTGATCGTGCTGACCTGGCGGCTCGGCGAGCGCGTTCTGGACACCGGCTTCCAGCCGCGCGCCAAGAGCGACCGGGCCAGATTGATCGACGGGGTGGACGCCCTGCTGACGGAAAGGACGAACGGATGACCGCCACGGACGCCGTCCTGGTGCTCGAAGACGGCCGCACCTTCCACGGCGAGGCCTACGGCGCGATCGGCGCGACTTTCGGCGAGGCCGTGTTCGCGACCGGGATGACCGGCTACCAGGAGACGCTGACCGATCCGTCCTACCGCGGCCAGGTCGTGGTGATGACGGCTCCGCACATCGGTAATACCGGCGTGAATGATGAAGATCCGGAGTCCTCACGCATTTGGGTGAGCGGCTATGTCGTGCGCGACCCGGCCCGGCGAGTGTCGAACTGGCGCGCCGTGCGTTCGCTCGACGACGACCTGTCCGCGCAAGGCATCGTCGGCATCAGCGGCATCGACACCCGCGCGCTCACTCGGCACCTGCGTGAGCGTGGCGCGATGCGGGTCGGCATCTTCTCCGGTGCGGCCGCGCAGCAGGACGCCGGAGCGCTGCTCGCGCGAGTACTGCAGAGCCCTGAAATGAAGGGCGCGAACCTGGTCGGCGACGTGACCACCGACGAGACCTACGTCGTGCCGGCGATCGGGGAGCGGCGGTTCCGGGTCGCGGCGGTCGACCTCGGCATCAAGTCGATGACCCCGCACCGGATGGCCGAACGCGGCATCGAGACGCATGTCGTGCCCGCCGGGATCTCGGTGCAGGAGATTCTGGCGCTCGAACCGGATGGGGTCTTCTTCTCCAACGGCCCCGGCGACCCGGCCGCCGCGGACGCCGCGGTGGAACTCGCCCGTGGGCTGCTGGAGCGCCGAGTTCCGATCTTCGGCATCTGCTTCGGCAACCAGATGCTCGGCCGTGCGCTCGGTTTCGGCACCTACAAGCTCAAGTACGGGCACCGCGGCATCAACCAGCCGGTGCAGGACCGCCTCACCGGCAAGGTCGAGATCACCGCGCACAACCATGGCTTCGCGGTGGACGCGCCGCTGGACCGCGTGTCCGACACACCGTTCGGGCGCGTAGAAGTAAGCCACGTGTGCCTTAACGACGGGGTTGTGGAAGGGCTGCGCTGCCTGGACGTACCCGCGTTCTCGGTGCAGTACCACCCCGAGGCGGCCGCGGGGCCGCACGACGCCGCGTACTTGTTCGATCGGTTCGTGGAACTGATGCAGGCGGAGAAGAACGACGGGGCTACCAACGACGCAACGGAGGGTGGGGCCTGATGCCGAAGCGGGAAGACCTCAGCTCGGTCCTGGTGATCGGGTCCGGCCCGATCGTCATCGGCCAGGCCTGCGAATTCGACTACTCAGGTACCCAGGCCTGCCGCGTCCTCAAGGCCGAGGGCCTGCGGGTGATCCTGGTCAACTCGAACCCGGCCACGATCATGACCGACCCGGAGTTCGCCGATGCCACCTACGTCGAGCCGATCACGCCCGAGTACGTAGAGAAGATCATCGCCAAGGAGCGGCCGGACGCGCTGCTGCCGACCCTCGGTGGCCAGACCGCGCTGAACACCGCGGTCGCGCTGGCCGAGTCCGGGGTGCTGGAGAAGTACGGCGTCGAACTGATCGGCGCGAAGATCGACGCCATCCAGGCCGGCGAGGACCGCGACCGGTTCAAGCGGATCGTCGACTCGATCGGCGCGGAATCCGCGCGCTCGGTGATCTGCCACTCGATGGCGGACTGCCTGGCCGGGGTCGAGACCCTGGGCGGGTACCCCGTCGTGGTCCGGCCCTCCTTCACCATGGGCGGCGCGGGCTCCGGCTTCGCGCACGACGAGGAGGAACTGCGCCGCATCGCGGGCACCGGACTACAGCTCTCCCCGACCACCGAGGTGCTGCTCGAGGAGTCGATCCTCGGCTGGAAGGAGTTCGAGCTCGAACTCATGCGGGACCGCAACGACAACGTCGTGGTGGTCTGCTCGATCGAGAACTTCGACCCGATGGGCGTGCACACCGGCGACTCGATCACCGTCGCCCCGGCGATGACCCTCACCGACCGCGAGTACCAGCGGCTGCGCGACGTCGGCATCGCGATCATCCGCGCGGTCGGCGTGGACACCGGCGGCTGCAACATCCAGTTCGCGGTCAACCCGGACGACGGCCGGATCATCGTCATCGAGATGAACCCGCGGGTCTCCCGCTCCTCGGCGCTGGCTTCCAAGGCCACCGGCTTCCCGATCGCGAAGATCGCCGCGAAGCTGGCCGTCGGCTACACCCTCGACGAGATCCCGAACGACATCACCAAGCAGACCCCGGCCTCCTTCGAGCCGACGCTCGACTATGTCGTGGTCAAGGTGCCGCGCTTCGCCTTCGAGAAGTTCCCCCACGCCGACGCCCGGCTGACCACGACCATGAAGTCGGTCGGCGAGGCGATGGCGATCGGCCGCAACTTCCCCGAGGCGCTGCAGAAGGCGCTGCGCTCGCTGGAGAAGAAGGACGCGCAGTTCGACTTCGGCGGCGAGCCGGGCGACAAGGCCGCGCTGCTTGAGCAGGCCGCGGTGCCGACGGACGGCCGGATCAACGCCGTGATGGCCGCGCTTCGGGCCGGGGCGAGTGTGCCGGAAGTGTACGAGGCGACCGGCATCGACCCCTGGTTCGTGGACCAACTCGCGCTGATCGAGGAACTGGCCAGGGAACTGGCCGCCGCGCCGGAACTGACGCCGGGTCTGCTGCGGCGGGTGAAGCGGTACGGGTTCTCCGACGTGCAGATCGCGCAGATCCGCTCGCTGGAAGAGCCGGTGGTGCGCGCGGTGCGGCACGCCCTGGGCGTGCGGCCGGTGTACAAGACCGTGGACACCTGCGCGGCCGAATTCGCGGCCAGCACCCCGTACCACTACTCCTCCTACGACGAGGAAACCGAGGTCGCGCCGCGCGCCAGGCCCGCGGTCATCATCCTGGGCTCCGGGCCGAACCGGATCGGGCAGGGCGTCGAGTTCGACTACTCCTGCGTGCACGCCTCCTTCGCGCTGCGCGAGGCCGGCTACGAGACCGTGATGGTCAACTGCAACCCGGAGACCGTCTCCACCGAC
>DASUAR010000233.1:0-13680 GCA_035763685.1 Actinocrinis sp.
CGTCCCACGTCGGCTCGACCCGGGGAGAACTCGTGCCCGTACTTGGTCCCGATCGTCCGTGCGTCGGCATAGGCTTGTCGTCATGAGCGTACAGCGCGTGATGGGCAGCGAGACGGAGTACGGGATCTCGGTACCGGGGCATCCGAACGCCAACGCGATGCTCACCTCCTCGCAGATCGTCAACGCCTACGCGACCGCGATGCACCGGGCCCGCCGCGCACGCTGGGACTTCGAGGAGGAGAACCCGCTGCGTGACGCCCGGGGCTTCGACCTGGCCCGGGAACTCGCCGACGCCAGCCAGCTGACCGACGAGGACTCGGGTCTGGCCAACGTCATCCTGACCAACGGCGCACGCCTGTACGTCGACCATGCCCACCCCGAGTACTCCACCCCCGAGGTCACCAACCCGCGCGACGCGGTGATCTGGGACAAGGCGGGGGAGTGGATCATGGCCGAGGCGGCTCGGCACGCCGCGACCGTGCCCGGCTCGCTGCCGATCAACCTTTACAAGAACAACACGGACAACAAGGGCGCCTCCTATGGCTCCCACGAGAACTATCTGATGGCGCGTACGACGCCGTTCGCGGACATCGTGCGACACCTCACCCCGTTCTTCGTCAGCCGCCAGGTGGTCGCCGGAGCCGGCCGGGTGGGCATCGGCCAGGACGGCCGGGCCAACGGCTTCCAGATCTCGCAGCGCGCGGACTATTTCGAGGTCGAGGTCGGCCTGGAGACCACGCTCAAGCGCCCGATCATCAACACGCGCGACGAGCCGCACGCTGACCCGGAGCGCTACCGCCGGCTGCACGTCATCATCGGCGACGCGAACCTGGCCGAAGTCTCGATGTTCCTGAAGATGGGCACCACCAGCCTGGTGCTCGCCATGATCGAGGACCGGTTCATGTCCGTCGACTTCTCGGTCGACCAGCCGGTCAAGACGCTGCACGAGATCAGCCACGACCCGAGCCTCAAGCATCTGCTGACGCTGCGCTCCGGAAGGAAGCTGACGGCGGTTCAGCTGCAGATGGAGTACTTCGAGCAGGCCCGCAAGTACGTCGAGGACAAGTACGGCACAGACGTCGACGAGGTCACCCGGGACGTGCTCGACCGCTGGGAGTCAGTGCTGAGCCGGCTCGAGACCGACCCGATGTCGCTGAACCGGGAACTGGACTGGGTCGCCAAGCTGGAGATCCTGGAGGGCTACCGCACGCGGGACGGGATCGACTGGGACAACGCGCGGCTGCATCTGGTCGACCTCCAGTACGCGGATGTGCGGCCCGCTAAGGGCCTGTACCAGCGCCTGGCGGCCCGCGGCCGCTTTGAGCGCATCACCACCGACGCGGAGATCCGCAGGGCCGTGGACCAGCCCCCGGCGGACACGCGCGCCTATTTCCGGGGCCGGTGTCTGGACAAGTACGCGGACTCGGTCGCGGCGGCGTCCTGGGACTCGGTCATCTTCGACCTGCCGGACCGCGAATCGTTGCAGCGCGTACCGACCCTCGATCCGCTGCGCGGCACCAAGCAGCACGTCGAGGCATTGATCGACCGCTGCCGTACCGCGACCGATCTGGTGCGCGAGATCACCGGCAACTGAGCCGGAACGCGCGCCCAGCGCCCATTGACCGCCCGGCCACTGTCCTCGACACAGCCGAGTTCGCCCACAGCGTCCGAACGTGTGAACCGGACGCGCCGGGGGAAGCTGTGATCAAAGGCCGTGGGTGGGCCCGCCGCAGGACCGATTTTCGTCCCCGCTTTTGTCGGTGCTGCGGCGTAGTGTCTGATCATGGCCTCCGGTCCCTTCGTACGGCCCGGAAGCGTCGCAACGACCTGGCACGACAGTGTCCGTTCTTCTCACAGTGTCTTTTTCTCGATGAATGCGGGTGATCACCGTGGCGGCCAAGGACAGCGGCGGGCAGGAGCGCGCCTCCAAGCAGAACGAAGAGGTCGACGAGGAATTCGTCGACGAGACCAGTGATCTGAAGGAGCGTCACGCGAAGCTGTCCGAGGATGTCGACGACGTCCTGGACGAAATCGACGAGGTCCTCGAGACGGACGCGGAGTCGTTCGTCCGCTCCTTCGTGCAGAAGGGCGGCCAATGAGGCTATAGCCTGCGAGTATCGCATTAAGTAATCAGAAGGCTAACAAGCGGGGATGCGCGATGGAAGGCATCGGGGAGAAAAGTTGTAGGGATTGCGGCGAGACGAAGCCGATCGTCGGGTTCCGGAAATGGAAGGGGTCCGAAGACGGCCGCGCGCTGTACCGCCGTGACTGCTGCGGACTGCGGGACTCTGCGACGGTCGCGCGGCGCAGCGAGCGGCAAGGCTTGCCTGCGCTCGTTCCACGAGCGAAGCCGCCGGCGGGGCCCGAAGGAATGAAGTGGTGCCAGTGCCTGATCTGCGAGCGGCCCGGGCCGGAACACGTCGATCACGACCACGAGACGGGTAAGGTACGAGGCATCCGGTGCTTCAACTGCGACCAAGGACTCGGGAACTTCCGGGACGACATACGTAGTCTGATCCGCGCGGTCAACTATCTGATGAGAGGGAGCTCGTGGAAGGGCAAGGGGCTGGACGGTTTCCAGGGCAGTCGGCCGGGGCTGGCGGCGGCCTGATGGGCAGCGCTTTCATGCAATCCGGAACATCCTCGTTCACCGAGTTCCTCGCGACGTACAACCCGGAATACCTTCCCGGGCGGCGCCTGGCCGCGCTCGGGGCGACAGGAGGCACGGTGCCTCTCGACGTACCACACGGGACCACCATCGTGGCGCTCACCTTCCCCGGTGGCGTGCTCATGGCGGGGGATCGGCGCGCGACAGCGGGGAACATGATCGCGCAGCGCGACATCGAGAAGGTCTTTCCCGCCGACGAATACTCCGTCGTGGGCATCGCCGGCACGGCCGGCATCGCGGTCGAGATGGTCAAGCTGTTCCAGGTCGAGCTCGAGCACTACGAGAAGATCGAGGGCGTCGAACTGTCCTTGGACGGTAAGGCGAACCGGCTCGCGACCATGATCCGCGGCAACCTCGGCCTGGCCATGCAAGGGCTCGCCGTCGTGCCGCTGTTCGCCGGCTACGACCTGGAGACCAGCGAGGGCCGGATCTTCAGCTACGACCCGGTCGGCGGCCAATACCCGGAGACCAACTTCTACTCGGTCGGCTCAGGATCCGTCTTCGCACGCGGCGCGCTGAAGAAGCTCTACCGGTCCGATCTGGACGCCACGGGCGCCGCGACGGCCGCCATCCAGGCGCTGTACGACGCGGCCGACGACGACTCGGCGACCGGCGGCCCGGACCTGGCCCGGAAGATCTATCCGGTGATCGCGGTCGTCACCGAGGAGGGCTACCGTCGGCTGCCCGAGGACGAGGTCTCCGTACTGGTCCACGAGATCGTAGAGGCGCGTTACGGCGCCCCGGACGGTCCGAAGGCCCCGCTGCGCTAGCTGTCCCGAGCCCGTTTTGACGGAAAGACGACGAGGAACCCATGACGACCCCGTTCTACGTGTCGCCCGAGCAGTTGATGAAGGATCGGGCCGACTATGTGCGCAAGAACATCGCGCGCGGCGGCTCGGTGGCGGTGCTCAACTACGACGGCGGCATCCTGTTCGTCGCCGAGAACCGCTCGCGGGTACTGCACAAGATCAGCGAGATCTACGACCGGGTCGGCTTCGCGGCGGCCGGAAAGTACAACGAGTTCGAGAACCTGCGGCAGGCCGGGGTACGGCTGGCCGACACGCGCGGGTACCTGTATGACCGGCGCGACGTCTCGGCGCTGGGGCTGGCCAACGCCTACGCGCAGACGCTCGGCACCATCTTCTCCGAGGCCGGCGGCAAGCCCTACGAGGTCGAGCTGATCATCGCAGAGGTCGGCGACCGGGCCGATCAGGACCAGATCTACCGGCTGACCTACGACGGCTCGGTGGCCGACGCGCACGGCTTCGTGGTGATCGGCGGCGCGGCCGACGAGGTCAGCCGGGTGCTCGAGGGCAGCTACACCGAGGGCGCTCACCTCGGTGCGGCCCTGCGCACGGCCGTCGCGGCGCTCGGGCGTGACGGTGCCGAGACACGCGAGCTGTCCCCGACTCAACTTGAGGTCGCCGTCCTCGACCGGGGCCGCAAGCGGGACCGCAAGTTCCGTCGCCTGGTCGGCGCGCAACTGGCCCGGCTGCTGGCGGACGAGCCGGGCGCGGATGAGGCTGCCGTCAGTGACAACGGAAACGGCGACACCGGCAACGCCGATGGCGCCGCCGCGTCCGCGAGTGCTCCGGCGACCGGCGATGGTGGCGGCAAGAGCGGCGCGAAATCCGGCGCCTCGGCCGAGCAGGGCGACATTCTGGACGATATCGACGAGGTGCTTGAGGACGGAGACGACGAGGGCGGTTCGCGCGATTGAGAGGCATAACCCCAGCTGGCGACGTGGCGGGTTGGCAGTGCGCGGCAATGGATAGGTATTTGTAAGAGTCCACATATCCCCTAGGACAGTTGAGGCGGTGGGGAACCGATGGACCGTCGGATCTTCGGACTAGAAAACGAATACGGCGTCACGTGCACCTTCCGAGGGCAGCGGCGGTTGTCCCCGGACGAAGTGGCCCGATACCTGTTCCGCCGCGTCGTGTCCTGGGGCCGTTCCTCCAATGTGTTCCTGCGCAATGGCGCCCGGCTGTATTTGGACGTCGGCTCGCACCCCGAGTACGCGACTCCCGAGTGCGACTCGATCGAGGAACTCGTCGTGCACGACAAGGCCGGCGAGCGGATCCTGGAGGGTCTGCTCGTCGACGCCGAGCGCCGCCTGCACGAAGAGGGCATCGCCGGGGACGTGTACCTGTTCAAGAACAACACCGACTCGGCCGGAAACTCCTACGGCTGCCACGAGAACTACCTGGTGACCCGGCACGGGGAGTTCTCCCGGCTGGCCGACGTGCTGATCCCGTTCCTGGTGACCCGTCAGCTGATCTGCGGCGCCGGAAAGGTGCTGCCCACCCCGCGCGGCGCGGTCTACTGCGTCAGCCAGCGGGCCGAGCACATCTGGGAAGGCGTCAGCTCCGCGACCACGCGTTCCCGCCCGATCATCAACACTCGGGACGAGCCGCACGCCGACGCCGAGCGCTACCGCCGGCTGCACGTCATCGTCGGCGACTCGAACATGAGCGAAACCACGATGATGCTCAAGGTCGGGGCCACCGACTTGGTGCTGCGCATGGTCGAGGCCGGTCTGGTGATGCGCGATCTGACCCTGGAGAACCCGATCCGGGCGATCCGCGAGGTCAGCCACGACCTGACCGGGCAGCGCCGGATCCGGCTCGCCAACGGGCGCGAGGTCTCCGCGCTGGAGATCCAGCGCGAATACCTGAGCAAGGCCGCGGATTTCGCCGAACGGCGCGATCTGCGGACGGACTCGGTAGCGCGGGTGCTGAACCTGTGGGAGCGCACCCTGGACGCGATCGAGATCGGCGACCTGTCCAAGATCGAGCGCGAGATCGACTGGGTGATCAAGTACCGGCTGATCCAGCGCTACCAGGAGAAGTACGACCTGCCGATCTCGCACCCGCGCGTGGCGCAGCTGGACTTGGCCTACCACGACATCAGCCGCCGCCGGGGCCTGTACTACCTGCTCGAGCGGCGCGGGATGGTTGATCGCACGGCGCGTGACCTGGACATTTTCGCGGCCAAGTCTGTGCCGCCGCAGAACACGAGGGCCAAGCTGCGCGGCGAGTTCATCAAGCGGGCGCAGGAGCAGCGCCGGGACTTCACCGTCGACTGGGTGCACCTGAAGCTGAACGACCAGGCTCAGCGCACCGTCCTGTGCAAGGATCCGTTCCGCTCCGTGGACGAACGTGTGGAGAAACTTATCGCGTCGATGTAGCGGCCTTGTAGGGTTGGGCCCGTGCTGGATGAAAGACGGATGATCAGTCAGCGGGCCCGGTCCACCGCGCATCGCGGTACGGCCGCCCTCACCAAGGCCGCGCTGTCGGTCTTGCCCCTGGCGCTGGCAGGCGCGCTCGCGGCGGGATGCAGCTCGAGCCCGACCCCCGATAAGGCCTCAGGCGGCGCGTTACCGCAAGTCAGCGGGCCGGTGGGGCAGAAGGCAACGATCAAGCTGCCGAGCGGTACCACCGCGCCGACCAAGCTGGAGACCAAGACTCTGGTGCAGGGCAGCGGGGCGGCCCTGGCCAACGGGCAGCTCGCGGCGGTCAACTACACCGTCCTGAACTGGACCGGGGCCAAGGAACTCGGCAACACCTACTCGACCGACGGCGGCAAGACGCCGAACCAGCCGCAGGTGGTCACCCTCGGCTCCAACAGCCTGCTGCCCGCCTGGAACACCGCGCTGACCGGCGCACGCATCGGCAGCCGAATCGAAGTGGTCGCGCCGCCCGCCGACGCCTTCGGCAGCCAGGGCAACGCACAGGCCGGCGTCGGCCCGACCGACGACCTGGTGTTCGTGCTCGACGTCGTCGGCGGCTACCAGCCGACCGCGGACATCACCGGCAAGCAGAGCGGGCAGGCCGGCGCGGCGCTGCCCAAGGTGACTGGTGACCCCGGATCCGGCAATCCCCAGGTGACGATTCCCTCCGGCACCAAGCCCCCGACCGCGCTGGTCTCGGACACGCTGATCCACGGCAGCGGGGAGACGGTGCAAAGCGGCCGGACTCTGCTCATCCAGTACACCGGCGTGGACTGGAACACCGGAAAGAACTTCGACTCCTCATTCACCCACAAGCAGGCGTTCAGCACCGTGATCGGCGCCGGCAAGGTGATCAAGGGCTGGGATCAGGGCCTGGTCGGCAAGCATGTCGGTGACCGGGTGCTGCTGGTGATCCCGCCGGCGCTGGGCTATGGGCCGTCAGGCGGCCAAGCCGACGCCGGAATCGGGGCGAACGACACCCTCGTCTTCGTCGTGGACATCATTGACGTGCTGTGAGGCTGGGCACCCTCCGGCGGCCGTGACGGCCGCCGGAGGGTGCCTGATCTTGGTGTCAGCTCACTCCGAGCAGGTCCACCACGAAGATCAGCGTCTCGCCCGGCTTGATGACCGGCGGGGCGCCCCGGTCCCCGTAGGCGAGGTGCGCGGGGATGGTCAGTTGCCGCCGGCCGCCGACCTTCATTCCAGCCACGCCACGGTCCCAGCCCGCGATGACCCGGCCCTTGCCGAGCGGGAACTGGAATGGGGCGCTGCGGTTCCAGGAGGCGTCGAACTCCTCACCGCTGGAGTGCGAGACGCCGACGTAGTGCACCGTGACGTTGTGACCGGCGGCCGCCTCCGGGCCGTCGCCCTCCCACAGATCCTTGATCTCCAGGTCGGCGGGCGGCGGGCCGTCCGGGAAGTCGATCTCCGGCTTCTGCAGTGCCATCTCGGCTCGTTCCTCTCGGTCGATCATCTGTCCGTCCTACCCTGCCACAGCCCAGCGCGTGGCGGGCCGGGACGGTCGCGACGCCAGGGCGCGGGGCCGCCGCTGCGCGCAGCCGGATCAGCGATCCAGCAGGCTCGCCGCCAAGCGTCCTGCCGCGGCAGCGGCCAGGAAGTTCGCCCGATCGGAGTCCGGCCCGCGGCCCATCGTGGACAGGCCGACCGGGCTGGTTGCCAACGCCTCGTCGAGACCCGCGCAGTCGATCTCGTGCACGGTGTGACGCGGCGTCAGTTCCTTGGCCTGCTCACGGACCGCATCCCAGAACGCTCCGGGCTCTGAAGGCACGGCTAATTCAGCAGGGGAGAGGGCCACCCGGCCGTATGAGGTCAGGCTGTGATGGCTCAGGCCGCGGTGCCGCTCCCGTGCGTCCGCCTCGGAGATCCGCAGCACGCCGACCGGTCGGCCCCCGAGCACGCCGGCCGCGTTCACCGCCTCGCCGCAGGCCACTCCGGAGAAGCCCCAGCGGGTGCCAGTCCCGAGGTTCCCGGGGCCTTGGGTGACGATCGCGATGTCCGCGCGCAGGATCAGATGCGCGGCGAGCAGGCCGGTGTGCACGGTGACGGCTTCCAGGTCGCCGCCGAGTGCCTGGCCGACCGTCACTGAGCCGATCAGCCAACCGGCGTCCCGCAACCCTGCGACGGTGCGCGAGAACCACAGCGGGAGCGCGCCACCGTCGCTCATCACATACGCGATGCGGGTGCCAGGCCGATCGGCCAGAATCGCGGCGCACACCGCGGGCAGCGCCGAGTGCAGATCCGCCGCGACGACCGGCATGCCGTCGAGCGAATCGGCGTCGCGAAGGAGCTCGTGGTGCGGGGAGTCCTGCTCGTCCGCTCCTAACACAATGGCCTGGAGCGGCGTGTAACGCGCCTTGACCAGATGGCCCGGCCCCGGCGGCGCGTCCTCGGGCAGCCGATCGGGCAGAGCGACTACCATCGCGTAGCCGCCGGTTCCGAGGCCCATCGTCTGCGCGGCGGTGTTGAGCAACACGCGGTCGCCGACCGCGGGCTCGCCGGTCAGCAGCGGATAAGCCAGCGCCTTGACCGGCGTGCCGTCCACGTCGGCGGTCAACTCCCGTGCTCCGCGCCAGGCGCGGCCGAGGGCGGTAACGCGCCCTGCTCGCCAACTGATCACGGCGGCTAAGCCTATTGGTATTGTGCGTCCCTTGGTTGCGTTCGAAGTGCCTTTGATGCGGAAGTCCGTGCGGACGCAGTAGCGTCAGAGGCGCACCGTTGGCAACGGGGTGCAGCGACGACGAGGAGGGAGTCGGCGTATGCCAGCGAGCAAGACCGAGCGGCTGGTCAACCTGGTGATCTGCCTGCTCGCGTCGCGGACCTTCGTCACGAAGGAGCGGTTGCGCGCGACTTTGGAGCCGTATCGCAACTGTCCGACGGATGAGGCTTTCGAGCGAATGTTCGAACGGGACAAGGAGGAGTTGCGGGAGCTCGGCATCCCGCTTGAAGTGGGCACCGTCAGCGCGCTTTTCGAGGACGAGGTCGGTTACCGGATCGCCCCCGGGGAGTACGCGCTGCCCGAGTTGCACCTTGAGCCGGACGAGGCCGCGGCGATCGGGGTGGCCGCGCGGTTCTGGCAGCAGGCGACGCTGGCGCAGGCCGCGTCTTCGGCGTTGCTCAAGCTCAAGGCGGCCGGGCTGGACATCGGGGAGGCCGCGCCGGCCGGGATCGAGCCGCGGGTGCGGATCGAGGCCCCGGCCTTCGAGCCGCTGCTTGAGGCCGTGTACGACCGTCAGGTGGTGCGATTCTCCTATCGCCGCTCGGACGGCGAGGTGCGGGTGCGCGAGGTCGAGCCGTGGACCATCGACTCCTGGCGCGGGCGCTGGTACCTGGCCGGGTTCGACCTCGGCCGCGATGACGCGCGGGTGTTCCGGCTCGACCGGATCACCAGCCCGGTGCTGCTGACCGGCCGCGCGCCGGAACACAAGGTGCCGGACCGGCTCGACGTGCGTGCGCACGTGGACACCTTCGCTGAGCGCAGCAGCGCGGACCTCGGCCCGGCGACGCTGCGGGTACGCGAGGGCACCTGCTTTCCGCTGCGTCGGGGCGCCACCTCGGTCGCCGAGGGCGACGACGGCTGGGACACGATCGTGATCACCGCCTACGCCGATACGGCCGGCTGGCTCGCCGAGTACGGCGCGGACGTGGTGGTGCTGGATCCGCCGTCGCTGCGGAAGGCAGTGATCAGCAACCTGCGCGCGATCGCGGCGTCCGTCCCGGCTCCCGCGGCTGTGCTGGCTCAGGCGAACGGCCCGGCGCTGCCGGTCGACGGCGTCGGCGCCGGGAAGCATCACAAGCGGCTGGAGGTGGCGTCGTGAGCACCGCGGTCTCGCAGGTCGAGCGGCTGCTGAACCTCGTGCCCTACCTGCTCAGCCACCCCGGCAGCACGGTTGACCAGGTCGCCGAGGAGTTCGGGGTCACCACAAAGCAGGTGGCCAAGGACCTCAACGTGTTGTGGTTCTGCGGGCTGCCCGGCGGCTTCGCCGACGACTTGATGGAGGCGCACGTCGAGGAGGGCGGCGCGATCCACCTGGAGAACGCCGCGAAGCCGATCGTCAGGCCGCTGCGCCTCTCCACCCGCGAGGCAGTCGCGCTGCTGGTCGCGCTGCGGGCGCTGGCGCAGGTGCCCGGGATCGCCGACCGTGACGCGCTGGACCGCGCTCTGGCCAAGCTGGAGAGCGCGACCGGTGAGGCCGGGCGGGTGGCCGAGCGGCTCTCGGTGGCTTTTGAGGCGCGCGACGTGGTCTTCGAGGCGGCGCAGCGGGCGCTGGCCGAGAAGCGCCTCGTGCACTTGCGCTACTACGTGCCGTCCCGCGACGAGGTCACCGAGCGGGACGTGGACCCGATGCGCGTCGCGCTGCTGGCCGGCCGGGCGTACTTGGAGGGTTGGTGCCGCCTCTCCCAGGCGGTGCGGGTGTTCCGGCTCGACCGCGTCGTCGGGATCGAGGTGCTTGATCTTCCGGCCGCGCCACCCGCGGACGCCAAGGGTCTCGACCTCACCGAGGAGGCGCCGGCCTCGGCGCTGCGCGTGAGCGAGGACGCTCCGCTGGTGACGCTGGAGCTGGCGCCGGAGGCTCGCTGGGTGCCCGAGTACTACCCCTGCGAAACCGTTGCGGAGGACTCGGAACGCGACGGCTGGCTGCGGGTCACCTTGCGGGCGGCGGACCAGGATCGGATCAGAAGGCTGGTGCTGCGGCTCGGCGGCGCGGCGCGGGTGCTGGGGCCGGAGCAGTTCGCCGCGAAGGTGCGCGACACGGCCTCGGCGGCGCTGGCTGCCTACGGAGCGGACGCCGTGGCGTGAGCCAGGGCCAGGGTTCGGACGGCGCGACGGCCGTGCGCGTGCGCTGCGAGGTATGCGGGCCGCGCGTCGTCACACTCTCTTCGGTCCGGCTGTTAGGGCGGTCCGGGCGCTGGGAGTACACATTCAGCTGTCCGGGTTGCGGCCTACGGGCACGCAGGTCCGCTGACGCGGCGTTACGTGACGCGCTGCGCGATGCGGGGGCGCCCGAGCTGAGCGTGCACGGCAACGACGGCGCGAGTGCCGATACTGCGACCGACAGCCGGTAGGGTCGTCTCCGTGATGGTCTGGGTCATCGTCGGGGCGAGTCTCGCCGTAGCAGCGCTCGCCGCGATCGGCTACTTCGCATTCGGAGTGTTCCGCGCGGCCAAGGACCTGTCCCGGGAGCTGGGGCGGGCCAGCCGGGCGGTGTCGCAGGCCGCCGAGCCGATCAAGGCCGGGTTGGCGCAGGTACAACTCGGCAACGGTTCCCGGCCCGGATCCGCCCCCGCCGACCGTTAGTCCGAGGCCGGCTGTTCGGCCAAGGCAAGCCGTCAGCCCGCGGCTGACCGTTGACAAGGTCCGCGACCGGCTGAAACGTTAAGGCGGCATGGCGAAATTGGTCCGCCGTGCCCGCGGACCTGCCGTTGAAAGGGCGCGTCACGATGTTGCTTCGTGCTGAAGGGCTGTTCCTCCTCATCGCAATCGGCCTGATCCTGTTCGGATGGAAGCGGCTGCCAGGTGCGATGCGCGATCTCGGCAAGACCCGCCGTATCCTCAAAGCCGAGGCGCAGGCGCTGCGCGACGATGTCCCGCCCCCGCCGAAGCGCACTATCGTGGCGGACCCGGAGGATGTGGTCGATCCCGCTTCCGGACGCCCGAAGCAGTGACAGGCAGCAGCACCATCACGACGACGAGAACGGGTGGCACCGGACGTGGCTGGTAAGGCCGGACGCTCGGCGGATGACGCGGCGCGGATGCCGCTTATGGAGCACATTCGTGAGCTGCGCTCGCGGCTGGTCAAGTCGGCGCTGGCGATCGTGGTCGCCGGGATCGTCGGTTTCATCTTCTACCGCCACATCGTCAACGTGCTCGAGACCCCGATCTGCAACATCAAGTCGATCCACGGGGTCGGCCAGCCCACCAAGGACTGCCGCAACGGCGTGCTGGTGCTGATCGGCCCGAGCGCGGGCATCACCCTGGCATTCAAGATCGCGATGTTCTCCGGCATCGTGCTCGCCGCGCCGGTGTGGCTGTACCAGCTGTGGGCGTTCCTCGCGCCGGGGCTGTACAAGAAGGAGAAGAAGTACAGCCTGACCTTCATCGGCGCGGCCATCCCGCTGTTCGCCGCCGGTGCGGCTCTCTGCTACATCTTCTTCCCCACCATCCTGCGGGTCCTGATGGGTTTCGTCCCCTCGGGCGTCGCAGCGCAGTTGCCGCTGGACACCACCCTGGTGTTCTTCCTGCGGATGATGGTGGTCTTCGGCGCCTCCTTCGTGCTGCCGCTGATCCTGGTGCTGTTCAACTTCATCGGCATCCTCAGCGGTGAACGGATGCGCAAGTCCTGGCGGGTCGTCGTGCTGGCGATCTTCGTGTTCTCCGCCATCGCGGTGCCTACCGGCGACCCCATCGGCATGAGCGTGCTCGCCGTCCCGATCTGCCTGCTGTACTTCGGCGCCATCGGCATCGCGCTGGCCAACGACAAGCGCCGCGCGGCGCGCCGGGCCGCCGACCCGATTCACCAGCTCTCCCCGGACGAAGCCTCGTCGCTCGACCTGACACCGGCGCCGGTCGAGCGGGCCGACAGCCTCGAAGACATCTCATGACCGCGGGTCGTGGGTGAGCGCGCCACGCCGGCTCGCTCTCGTCGTCAACCCGACCTCCGGCAAGGGGAAAGGGCGTCAGTACGGCGATCGCGCGCGAGCCGCCTTCGAAGCCGCCGGGCACGACGTGCGTTTCGTCGTCGAGAACACGGCCGAGCGGACCGCGAAGACCGCCCGTGCGCTCCTCGATGATGACGCGGACAGCATCGTCGTAGTCGGCGGCGACGGCATGGTCAGTCTTGGCCTGCAATTGGTCGCTGGGACCGGCATTCCACTGGGCGTCATCCCGGCCGGTACAGGCAACGACGTGGCGCGTTACCTCGGCCTGCCGCTACGTGACCCGGAAGCCGCGGCACATATCGTGTCCGCGGGCCACACCGACGATTTCGACCTCGGCCGGATCAGCGGCCCCGGCTCGCTGACTCCGCGTTGGTTCGGCACGGTGCTTGCCTGCGGCCTCGACTCGAAGGTCAACGAGCGCGCCAACCGGATGCGCCGACCGCGCGGGCCCTCGCGTTACACCTTCGCGCTGCTCGCCGAACTCGGACCGTTCAGTGCGATCCCGTTCGCCCTCCGAACCGACGACTGGACGCGCACCGAACTCGACGGGATGCTGATCGCGGTCGGCAACGGCCCGTCCTATGGCGGCGGCATGCAAATCTGCCCGCAGGCCGATCCGCGCGACGGGACCTTCCAGATCACCACCGTCGATCGGGTCGCCAAGCTGACGCTGCTGCGGATCTTCCCCAAGATCTTCAGCGGGCGGCACATCGAACATCCGAAGGTACACGTCCAGAACGCGGGCGCGGTCGAGCTCTCCTGCCGCACCGAGCCGGGACGGCCGGAGCAGACCGTCTCGATCTGGGCCGACGGCGAGTGGGCCGGCGTGCTGCCCGCGCGCGTCGAGACCGTCCCGGGGGCGCTGCGCGCGTACGTACCCCGCCCGGCGCCCGCGGCCTGACCGAGCCCCAGCCGCGCTCCAGAACGGCGCGCTTCAAAACGATCAGCGGCCTGTCTGCGCCGTCGCCTAGGATTAAGTCATGACCTCGCCCGCCGAGCGGTTTGCCGCCGCCCGCCGCCGCCAGGCCGAGGAGCGGACGCAGCTGAGCGGTTTCGCCCAGCTCTATCCCTTCGGCCTAGACCAGTTCCAGCTCGACGGGTG
>DASUAR010000234.1:0-11136 GCA_035763685.1 Actinocrinis sp.
CATCTACGAGCACCAGCAGGTCAATCAGCCCTCGATCCAGGGGACCGCGACCTTCGAGCAGTACCTGGCGATCCGTACCTCGCCGACCAGCAGCGGCACCATCACGACGCAGAACTTCTTCAACGCCTGGGCCAGCCACGGCATGCGGCTGGGCTCGCTGAACTACCAGATCCTCGCGACCGAGGCCTGGGGCGGCGGCAGCGGCACCTCCAACATCACGGTGAGCCAGGGTAGCTCCGGTGGTGGCGGCGGCGGAGGCGGGGGAGGCGGCGGTGGCGGTGGCGGCAGCGGTGGCTGCACCGCGACGCTTTCGGCCGGCTCGCAGGGGAGCAACTGGTACAACCTCAACGTCTCGGTCTCCGGCTCCAACACCTGGACCGTGACGATGAACCTCGTCGCGCCCGCGGTGGTCTACAACACCTGGAATGTCAGCGCCACCTGGCCGAGCCAGTACGTGATGGTCGCCAAACCCAACGGCAGCGGCAACAACTTCGGTGTGACGATCTCGCCGAACGGCCAATGGACCTGGCCAAGCGTGTCGTGTAGCACGAGCTAGTCAGCTATCAGGGATCGAAGAGAACAGCGCAGGTGGCGCGGCGGGCACTGCGGTGCCGCCGCGCCACGGCGTCACGTCGCGCGGCCCGGCCGGCGAGTCGGCGCGGGACCCGTGCTTGAGCGCACGACGAGCTCGGTGGCCAGCTCGATGTGCAGAGCCTCGGCCTGATGACCGTCGAGCACGCGCATCAGCGCCGTGACTGCCATCCGCCCCATTTCCTGCAACGGCTGGCGGACCGTGGTGAGCTTCGGTGTCGTGGCGCGACTGACGTCGATGTCGTCGAAGCCGATGACCGATACGTCACCGGGCACATTCAGATTCCGATCCGCCGCGGCTTGCAGCACTCCCACGGCGACTTTGTCGTTAAAGCAGATGATCGCGGTGGGCCGCTGCGGAAGATCGAGCAGTTCACCGCCGAGCTTTTCCCCGGTCGCCGGCACCGGTTCGCCCGACCGGATCAGCCCCGGATCGACGAGCTCGCCGACCTGCGCGAGCGCGGAGGCATGGCCGGCCATCCGAGCCTCTCCCGCGGTGAGGGCGGGGGCGACCGAGATGACGCCGATGCGCCGGTGGCCGAGCGCGGTGAGGTGCTCGGTCGCGTCGCGTGCGCCGGCGAAGTTGGCAGCGGAGACCGCCAGCATGTCCTTCGGTACACGCACCCGCGGATCGATCACGACGAACGGCGTACCCGACGCACGCAGTGCCTCCAACTCGGTCACGCTTTCGGGCGGCAGGATCAGCACCGCTCCGGCGACGTCTCGCCGCGAGGGCAGGCGGCGCAGCACCGTGTCGTGGTAGCCGGCCCCGCCTGCGTCCAGCAGCACTTCGCGGCCGTGCAGGCGCAGCGTCTCAGCGATCGAGGACACGATCGGCCCGAAGTAGTCGGTTAGTTCATAAGGGCAGCGCACGAAGACCATGCCCTGAGCGCGGGGGCGCGGACGCGGCTGCGGGGCTCGTCCGCCGCTCAGCTGCTCGACGGCGTCCTGCACTCTGCGGCGTGTCGTCTCAGATACGTAAGCGTGCCCGTTGAGCGCGCGCGAGACCGTGGCGGCCGAAAGTCCGAGGTGCGCGGCGAGTGCCCGGACGCTGGCGCGGCCCGCACCGGGGTCTGCGCCGGGGTCAACCATCTGCAACGCCCACGATTGTCACAGTCAGAGCATAGGCGATGCGGTGACGTGCGGGAACGCCGTCCGCGCGGACAGCAGGCTTGACACTGGTAAAGCATCCTGCTTTCCTTCCCGCAACGCCTGTTGCAGGCCACGTTTCACAGCTATCCGCCCTGCAAAAGCCGCCTGCGGCAGCGCAGCGCTGAGGATTGCGGCCAGCGTCGCAAGGCACTTGTTTCAGACAGTGTTTCTTCAAGAACGCGACTGCCCACTCCTCTGAGGAGGATGCCTTGAAACACCTCATCCGACGACCGCGCGACGTGCGCCGCGTCGTCGCCATGGGCGCGGCGGCGACAGTCGTCGCCGCCGGAATCACCACGGTCAGCATGCTCAGCGCGAGCGCGGCCGTATCGACCAGCGCCTGGTACAACCTCGTGGACGCCAACAGCGGCAAGTGTGTCGATGCCGCGGCGGCGGCCACCGCGAACGGCACGGTGGTCCAGCAGTACACCTGCAACGGCACGGGTGCGCAGCAGTGGCAGCTGCGGACGGCCGCGGACTCGGGCTACTACGTGATCGTCAACTCCAACGGCTCCCAGCCGGCGATCGACGTGGACGGCCCCTCGACGTCGAACGGCGCGCTGATCCACCTGTGGTCGGACGGCGGCTGGAGCAGCCAGGAGTGGCAGCCGGTGCAGGAAAGCGGCGGCGACTATCACTTCGTGAACCACTACAGCGGCCTGTGCCTTGACACGCCGGCCGCGTCGACGGCCGACGGCGTCCAGTTGCAGCAGTACACGTGCAACGGCACCGGCGCGCAGTCCTTCGCGCTGAACGTGGTCGGCGGCTCGACCGGTTCGCCGAGCCCGACCGGGAGCCCGAACCCGGGCAACCCGGATCTGGGCCCGAACGTGAAGATCTTCACCCCGTCGATGTCCTCGTCGTCGATCCAGTCGACCGTCAACTCGATCTACAACGCGCAGCAGAGCAACCAGTTCGGCACCGACCGCTACGCGATGCTGTTCATGCCGGGCAGCTACGACGTCGACGTCCCGGTCGGCTTCTATACACAGGTCGCGGGCCTCGGCGCCGCACCGGACGACGTCTCGCTGACCGGCGGCGGCGTGCACGTCGACGCGGCCTGGTCCGGCGGCAACGCGACGCAGAACTTCTGGCGCGACGTGGAGAACCTGTCCGACACGCCGAGTTCCGGCACGCTGGAGTGGGCCGTCTCGCAGGCCGACCCGTTCCGCCGGGTCGACGTGCACGGCAACATGACGCTCGACGACTACACCTCGGGCAACAACAGCAGCAACTGGTCCTCCGGCGGCTACATCGGCGACTCGCGCATCTCCGGGCAGATCAACTCGGGCACGCAGCAGCAGTACCTGACGCAGGACACGTCGATGGGCGGCTGGGCGGGCTCGAACTGGAACATGGTGTTCGTCGGTGACAACGGCGCGCCGGGGCAGTCCTTCCCGACGTACACGAACATCTCCTCCTCCCCGACGATGCGCGAGAAGCCGTACCTGTACGTCGACTCGTCAGGCCTCTACAACGTGATGGTGCCCGGCCTTCGCACCAACGCGGTGGGTCCGGACTGGACCGGCGGCTCGACGGCCGGCACCTCGCTGCCGATCTCGCAGTTCTACGTCGTCAAGGGCGGCGACACCGCCGCGACGATCAACAACGCGCTCGCCGCTGGCCTGAATCTGCTGTTCACCCCGGGCGTCTACCACCTGTCCGCGCCACTCGACATCACCCGCCCTGACACGGTCGTGCTCGGTCTCGGCCTGGCCACGCTGATGCCGGACAACGGCGTCAGCGCGATCACTACCGCGGACGTGAACGGCATCGACATCGCCGGGCTGCTCATCAGCGCCGGCACCACCAACAGCCAGACACTCGTGCAGATCGGCCCGGCCGGTTCCTCGGCCGGCCACGCGAGTGACCCGATCGAACTGCAGGACGTGTTCTTCCGGGTCGGCGGGGACGTGGCCGGCCGGGCGACCCGGTCGCTCGTGGTCAACAGCGCCAACACCATCGGCGACGACAACTGGATCTGGCGCGCGGACCACGGCAACGACAACACGTACGGATGGGACACGAACCCGGCCGCGAACGGCTTGGTGGTCAACGGCGCGAACGTGACCATGTACGGCCTCGCGGTCGAGCATTATCAGCAGTACCAGACCTTGTGGAACGGCAACGGCGGCCGGACGTACTTCTACCAGTCGGAGATGCCTTACGACGTGCCGGACAACGGCAGTTGGACGCCCGGCGGCGAGAACGGCTACCCGTCGTATAAGGTCTCGAATTCGGTCACCTCGCACCAGGCGTGGGGGCTGGGCGTGTACTGCTTCTTCAGCACCAACTCGGGCGTGGTCGCCGACCGCGCCATCGAGGTGCCGGGTAGCGGCTCGTCGTTCCACGACATGGTGACCGTCTCGCTCGGCGGCACCGGAACGATCAGCCACGTCATCAACAACTCCGGCGGCTCGGTGCACTCCGGCAACACGGTCACATACCTGACCACAGGTCCGTAACTGGCGCACTGCCGCAGCTGGCGCAGTGCCGCAGGTCGCACAGGCGAGTCTGCGCGCCGGGCGCCCCGTCTCCCATGCGGAGGCGGGGCGCCCGCCGCTCTACCAACCCTGATTCAGCGGGCCGGCGACAGGGCCGGTCTCCGGCGACTCGGATTCCGTTTCGGATTCGGATTCGGATTCTGATTCCCCCGCATCGGCAGCTGCCTGTTGCGAGTCCTCGACCAGCGGCGCGGTCGACGTGGAAATCGCGATACCGCCGCCGATGACCAGTGCGTACCTCGCGGCCGCCTCGATATTGGCCAACCGGTCCGCGACCGTCTGCCGGAAATCCGCGGCCGCGCTACCTGACTCGAACCTGACCTCGACGGCGGCGTTCACCAGGTAGCCCGCCGCGTGCGGATCGAGCGCGTCCATACCGGGCACGAGTTTGTCGAGGTTGTCACGCAGCAGGGCGCACTCTTGCAAGAACTCTGCGACTTCGGCGGGCTCGACGTAAAGATCGCTGTCCGCGAGCCGAGGGAGGATTTCGGCACCGAGCGCCCGTGCGCGCCGCGAGCCCCAGACCGTGTCACGCCACGAGTCGTAGCCGGCCTGGCCGTCGGCGTCGGTCGGCGGATCGAACAAGTCGCGCTCGCCGTCTTCGCGGTCGATGAACACTTGCACCGACAAATTCACCGCTGAAGTAGACCACGGGCCCGAAGCGACTCGCCCGGATTCGGCCGGTACGTGCCACCGTTTCGCCGCAGCGACGTCTGAGCGGCGTCGCCGCCGCCACCACCACCGGCGCCTTAGACGGCGTCTGACGCGCGCTCAGCCCGGTTCCGCGTCCGCGTGCCGAAATCCGCAGTAGTCGAGGACGAGTTCGCAGAACATCGCCTCGGCCCAGCAGAACCAGGCGCGAGTCCACGACGTCGGCCGGTCGACGTGGAAGGACTCGTGGATGCGCGTCGTACCGGCGTGCGTGGCCAGCAGCGTGTCGATCGCGGCACGCTGCTCGGTGGCATCGCAGCTGGTGAGGGCCGCGGCGGCGATGGCGATCGGCCAGATGTGACGGCGCGGCGTATGCGGGCTGCCGACGCCGTAGGCCGCCGATCCGCGATGGAAGCAGGGATTTCGCCCGCTGAGCACGAAGGTGCGCGTCGCCAGGTAAACCGGGTCGTCGGCTCGGCAGTAGCCGATCAGCGGAAGCGCGAGCAGGCTCGGGATGTTCGCGTCGTCCATCTCCAGGACAGCGCCGCGGCCATCGACCTCGTAAGCCCAGCGCGGTCCGGTAATCGGATCGTCAATCAGGGCATGGTCGCGAATTGCGCCGTCGATCTCGGCCCGCAATCGCTTCGCGCGGGCGATCAGCTCCGGGGGCGGGGGCGGGGGCGGGTCGACCGCTTCGGCGATTTCGCCGATGCGGCCGAGAACCGCCGACGCGAACTGGTTTCCGGGCACGTTGTAGCCGTAGCGCGTCGGGTCGTCACTGGGGCGGAATCCACTCCACGTCATGCCGGTGACGGTCACGTCGGGACCGAGACCGCGGCGTTTCAGGGTGCTGTAACGCAGCCCTCGCCTGCGGCGGAACCGGTACGGCGACCGATTCTCGTGGTCCTGCTCGGTCTCCCAGGTATCGAGGATGCGGCCGACTGCGCGCCAGAACCGTGCGTCAAAGATGTCCGCGCGACCGTAGCGGCGCCAGATGCGGTACGCCAGCAGGAGCGGGTAGCACAACGAATCGACCTCGTATTTGCGCTCCCACACCCAGGCGCTGCGTTCGACCTCTGCGACGTCCTTGCGATGCCCGGCTCCGTTCGGCTCGGGATTGAAGGCGTTGGCGTAGGGGTCGAGAAGGATGTAGTCCAATTGCCGCCGCAACACTGCGATGGCGAACTGCTCGGCGTGCGGACCTGCGCCGATCCGAATGAGTGGCATGACCTGCGCGGCGGAGTCACGCAGCCACATCGCCGGAATGTCGCCGGTGACCAGGAACACGGTGCCGTCCGCGAGCCGCCGCGCCGTGCGGTTCTGGAGTTCGGAGAAGAAGCGGGTCACGATCTGCGTCGCCTGCTCATCGCCGAGGACTGCGCTTACGCGCGCTTCGGCCGCTCCAAGGTCCAGGTCATCACCGCCCACGTTGCGAGACTATGCCCAACACGTGAGCAAGAGCGTCAAGGGCGGCCGGATACCCGCGCTCGGTCGGCGTGCCGTAGCCGACGATTAAGCCCTGCATGCGACGCGGACCGTCGCCATGCTGGTCGCCGTGCCAATAGGTGCCGAGGTTGCCGACGGCGACGCTGCGTGACGCGGCTCGGGCCAGCATCTCGTCTTCGTCAGGGCCCGAACCCGGCAGGCTGATCAAGGCGTGCATGCCGGCCGCGATGCCGTGCAGCGCGAAGCCGTGGGCCGGATTCGCCGGGCGGGAATCGAGTCGCTGGACCAGCAGATCCCTGCGATGCCGATAACGCAGCCGCGCGCCGCGGACGTGCCGGTCGTATGCGTGGCTGGTGATCAGGTCGGCGAAGGCGATCTGGCCTAGCGCTTCGGTTCCGTGGTCGGCATGCAGCTTGGCATCGGCGAACGGCTCGACGAGCCGGCGCGGGAGGACCACCCAGGAGAGCCGAAGGCCCGGCGCGAGGGTTTTCGAGGCGGTTCCGACGTACGCGACGTGATCCGGGGCGGTGCCTTGGAGCGCGCCGACCGGTTGGCGGTCGAAGCGGAACTCGCCGTCGTAGTCGTCCTCGATGATGAGGCTGTCGCTCGCGCGGGCCCACTCGATCAATGTTCTGCGTCGCATGGGATGGAGGGTCGCGCCGGTCGGGTACTGGTGCGCGGGTGTGACGATGACCGCGCCGACATCTGGCAATACGCGCTGGGCGAGCAGTTCGGTACGCGCGCCCCGCTCATCCACGGGCAGCGCGACGATGTGCAGCCCGGCTCGGCGGATCACCTCCCAGTACATGGCCGGGCCGTAAGGATCCTCCATCGCGATGGCGCTCACGCCGCGTCGATACAGCACGCTCCCGAGCAGCGAGAGTGCCTGAACGTAGCCCGATGTAATGACGATCTGCGCCGGATCCGCGAGTACGCCGCGGGCTCGGCCAAGGTAATCGGCGAGTGCGGTACGCAGTTCGATGCGTCCGCGGGCGTCGCCGTACCCGTATACATCGTCGGGCGCTGCGTTAACCGCGCGCCGAACCGACCGCAGCCAGGCTGCCGTGGGGAAGGTCGACACGTCCGGGCTGCCGGGGCGCAGATCGTGGGACGGAACGGGTCGGGCGACGGCGTCGTCGGGCACCTCCTGCGGACGCTGCGCGAAGTCGGCGACCTCGGTCCCCGAGCCCTGATGCGCGACGAAGTAACCTTCCGCGACGAGTTGGTCATAGGCGGCGCTGACGGTGCCGCGGGCGAGGTTGAGTTCAGCGGCCAGCGCACGCGTCGACGGCAGGCGTGCGCCCGGGGAGAGACGGCCGGAGCGAACGGCGTCACGCAGCGCATGCTCCAGGCCGGTCCGCCGACCGGACGCCGGATCGAGATCGACATGAAGGTCCACCCCGAAAGTGGACCAGAAATCAGACACGGTATTGGATCTTAGCACCGGTCCACTGCGGCCATAAAGTGGACCCATGACCACAGAAACCACTGCTCAGAGTACTTCGACCCAGAACACGGCACAGGACGGAAGTCAGCGCGCGAAGGTTGCCGAGCGCGTCGTACCGCCGGTCCGGCTGGCCGTGGACGAACTCGTCCCGCACATCAACAAGGCCATGTACGCGCTGGACGCGGCGGCCCGGAAGGTCTCGCTGGAAGCGCCGCTGCTGGAGCTGGTCCGCGCCCGCGCCTCGCAGCTCAACGGCTGCGCCTACTGCGTGGACATGCACACTCGCGACGCGCGCAAAGGCGGCGAGACCGAGCAGCGGCTGTGCGGGCTGCCGGTGTGGCGCGAGACGCCGTTCTTCACCGCCCGCGAGCGAGCCGCTCTGGAACTGACCGAGGCGGCGACCCGGCTGACCGACGGCGCGGTGAGCGACGAGGTGTTCAACCGCGCCGCGGCGCAGTTCAGCGAGGTGGAACTCGCCGAGCTGATCTGGGCCATCGCCGTGATCAACACCTGGAACCGGCTGGGCGCCACCGCGCGGCCCTGGCCGCTGGACTGACAAGCGCCAATCCAGCCGGAGCGGCGCGCGAGGCCCTAGGGAGTGGTTCCAACACCCGACCTAGCCGGTCGACGAGGTCGCGTTGCCGCTGCCGGTGCCGCCGCTCGATCCGCCGCCGCCCCCGGCTCCGGGGTTCGGGTCGGCGGCGGAAGCGGACGGCGCGGCACTAGTCGTATCGGCCGGCGGGGTCGTGACGGAGGCGCTCGGCGGCGCCGGGCTGGACGGCGGCGGCGCAGCCGGGGAGGAGGACGTAACGGGCGGCGGCGGGACGGGAGCCTTCGGCAGGGGGAAGGCTCCCGGAGCGTAGATGTCCGTCACGTACACCTTCGCGCCACAGTTCGCGGTGAGTGCCACCACGCCTGTCGGCGTCGTGCCGGTGACCGCGTAACCCAGGAAATACATGGAATTCAGGCTCGCGGACGGGCTCGGCGATGGTGTCAGCGCATCCTGCGAGCAAGGCGCCGAGGCCCAGGCGAACTGGAACTGGTACGCCTGCCCGGTCTTGAGCACCATCGCGGTGCCCCAGGTCGGCACGGCCGGCAACAGTGCGGCCTGCGTCAGATCTTCCTTCAGGATCTCCACGGAGGAACGGGCGGTGCCCGCCTCGTTGGCGACCGTGAGCACCGGCGGTCCGACAACCACGCACGGGCTCTGCGCGATCGCGTCCACGTGCGCGTACTCGACCCCACGCACCGTCGGGCCGAGCGTCGTCGCCGTCTTGAGCAGGTCGGCCGTGCACAGCGGGACCTTCGCGGCCGCGGCGGCGGACGGCGTGGCCACGACCGGCCCCACCGGCCCGATCGCCAGTCCGCTCTTGCCGCCGGTGCCGGTCGGCCAGACCGCGTGCCCGCCGTTGCCGGCGGTCGCCGCGTTCGAGGAGCCGCTCGCGCCGTTCTGACCGCTCGCGCCGGATCCGCCGCCGAGGCCGACCGCCCCGGTGAGCGTGGGCACGATGTCGAACCGGTCACCGGTGGCCATGGTCACCGCCATGGCGAGCATGAGCACGCCCGCGCTGCCCGCGAGCACCATCCGGTTGCGCTGGCGGGTGCGCGCCTTGCGCCGGATCCGAGCCAGGCTGCCTGGCGGCGGGCCGGCCGCGCCGACGACCGCCACGCGAGTGCGCAGCGCCTGCGCCAGATCGAGCTCGGCCGCCGAGAGCAGGCCCTCGCTCAGTGCCGCCCGCTGCGCCGCGCTCTCCTCGGGAAGCCCAGCCGGGTCCGGGGAATCGCCGATAGTCGATGCCGGGCCGTGCCAGGCCGCGCCGGGGCCGGTCATACCTTGCTCATCCGGGCCAAGCAGCTCGGAAGGGTGCTCCGAAGTCGCGTGGCCCTGCGCTCCGTACCGCCGCGCCGCCGGGCCCTGGGGTCTTTCGGCCCCCGAATGGTTCGCAGGCCCCCCGGCCGGGCGGCGTGGTTGCCCACCTTGCGGCGGGACGACGCCGTCCTTGCTCATCGATGCTCCTCCATGCGGGCGCGCAGCGCCTCGATGCCGCGCGAGCCGTAAGCCTTCACTGAACCGATCGACACGCCGAGCGCCGCGGCGACTTGAGCCTCCGTCATGTCCGCGTAGTAGCGCAGCACCAGCACCTCGCGCTGTCTGCGTTGCAGGCCGCGTAGCGCCTGGATCAGCGCGTCGCGCTCAAGGACGTCGTAGGCGCCTTCCTCCGCGCTCGCCGCGTCCGGCATCGGTTTGGGCAGCAGCCGCAGGCCGATCAGCCGGCGCCGCAGCGTCGAGCGCGACAGGTTCACCACGGTCTGGCGCAGGTAGGCCAGCAGCTTCTCCGGCTCCCTGACCCGGCCACGGGCCGCGTGCACCCTGATGAACGCCTCTTGGACGACGTCCTCGCAGGACCCGAGATCGTCGAGAAGCAGGGCGGCCAGCCGCAGCAGTGACGCGTAGTGGGTCTGATACGTGTCCGTCAGCAGGTCGGCCGTCACATCGACGTCAGTCGCCACCGCGCCCCCATCGGCGGCGGGCGGCGGCACGGGTGGATCGGTCGACACGGGCACGTCCGGCGTGAATGTGGCTTCCGGCATGCCGACCAGAGCTGACCACGGGCCGGCGTTCGCGCGCCGGCCCGATATGTCCAGACTCGGGTCGATCATGGTGGCAGTCACAGCAGTTAGACATTCGAACCCCCTCCAGCGTTGTACCCCATCCGAGTGGATCTGTGGACGGAGTACCGGGGGTTTTCACGAAGGGCAGGATCCCATCCGAACGGGCCGCACGGGGAGCTTCCGCCGGAAAAACCCCCGCGCGGGTGACGTCGTCCGACAGGTCAGCGTGCGCCGGTTCCGGTCTGGCCGAACTCCTTGGCGACCAACTCCGCGATCTGCGCGGTGTTCAGCGCGGCGCCCTTGCGCAGGTTGTCGCCGCACACGAACAGCTCGATGTCGCGCGGGTCGTCCAGGCTGGAGCGGATCCGGCCCACCCAGGTCGGGTCGGTGCCGACCACGTCGTTGGGCGTCGGGAACTCGCCGTTCGCCGGATCGTCGCACAGCACTATCCCCGGCGCGTCGCGCAGTGCCTCGCGGGCCTGCTCCACGGTGATGTCACGCTCGAACGAGGCGTGCACGGCCAACGAGTGCGTGGTGATCACCGGGACGCGCACACAGGTCGCGGAGACCTTGAGGTTCGGCAGTCCCAGGATCTTGCGCGACTCGTTGCGGACCTTCAGCTCCTCCGAGGACCAGCCGCCGTCCTTGAGCGAACCGGCCCACGGCACCACGTTCAGCGCCAGCGGGGCGGGGAACGGGCCGAGGTCGCCGACCGCGCGGCGCAGGTCGCCG
>DASUAR010000235.1:0-13250 GCA_035763685.1 Actinocrinis sp.
CGTCTTCGGCAGCTTGAGCTGGTCGAACAGGATCTCCTGCAGCTGCTTGGGCGAGCCGAGGTTGAACTGGACGCCGGTGGCCGAGTGCGCCTCCTCCACCGCGTGCTTGACGTCCGCCGCGAAGCCGACTTCGAGGTCGGAGAGGTACTCGCGGTCCGCCGCGATCCCGGCCCGTTCCATCCGCGCCAGCAGCAGGAGCAGCGGCAGTTCGACGTTGCGCAGCAGGTTGTGCGCGGTCTGGGTGGATTCGGCGCGCTCGTCGAGTTCTTGCTCGAGGCGCGCGTTGAGCTCGATGAGGACCGAGGCGGCCCGCATCAGGCCGGTCGGGGCCTCGTCCTGTTCGCCGAGCACGTCCAGGGTGAGCTGGCCCTCGGGCTGCGCGCTGGTCAGTTCCCGGCCGAGGTACTGGCGCACCAGGTCGGCCAGCTCGGCGGTGCGCATGCCCGGCTGCACCAGATACGCGGCCAGCGCGGTGTCCCCGCCGAGGCCCGCGAATTCGAAGCCGTGCTCGGCGAAGGCCAGGATCGGGCCCTTCGCGTCGTGCAGGATCTTCGGCCTGGCCGGGTCCGCGAGCAGCTTGGCGAGCGCGGCCTCATCGGCGGGGTCGAGGCTGTCGGGGGTGAAGTACGCGGCGTGCGCGTCGGCCGTGGCGATCGCGACCGCGGTCAGCTGGCCGGTGCCGCGGCCCCAGCGGCCCTCGGCGGCGATGCCGATCGTCCCGGTGGCGGCATGCTCGGCGATCCAGGGGGCGAGTTCACCGGTGCGCAGGATGGTGGTGTCCAGCGCGGGTTCGTCGTCCTGCGGGGCGGCGGCGCCGGGCTCCGGAGCGTCGAGGGCGAACACGTCGTTCATCCGGGGGCGCAGGGCGCGAAACTCCAGCGTGGTGAACAGCTGGTCGACGGCGGGAGTGTCGGCGGGGCCGCGGGCCAGGTCCGCCGGGCGCAGCTCGAGTTCTACCGCCCGGTCCAGCTCGGTGAGCAGCCGGTTGGTCTGCACCTGTTCCAGATGCGCGCGCAGCGCCTCGCCGGCCTTGCCCTTGACCTCGTCCGCGCGCTCGACCAGCTGCTGTAGCGAGCCGAACTCGCGGATCCACTTGGCCGCGGTCTTCTCGCCGATGCCGGGGATCGAGGGCAGGTTGTCCGAGGGGTCGCCGCGCAGCGCCGCGAAATCAGGGTACTGCTGCGGGGTGAGGCCGTACTTCTCCGCCACCGCCTCCGGGGTGAAGCGGACCAGGTCGGCCACGCCCTTGCGCGGATAGAGCACGGTCACGTGGTCGGTCACCAGCTGCAGCGCGTCGCGGTCGCCGGTGACGATGCTCACGTCGAAGCCCTCGTCCGCGGCCTGCGTCGCGAGCGTCGCGATCAGGTCGTCCGCTTCAAAGCCCTCCTTGCGGAACACCGGGATGTGCAGCGCGGCCAGCAGTTCGCACAGCAGCTCCACCTGGCCGATGAACTCCGGCGGGGAAGAAGCGCGCTGCGCCTTGTAGGCCGGGAACAGCTCGGTGCGCTTGAGGGTGGCGCGGGAGACGTCGAACGCCACGGCCAGGTGCGTCGGGGCTTCGTCGCGCACCACGTTGATCAGCATCGAGGCGAAGCCGTAGATCGCGTTGGTGGACTGGCCGCTGGCGATGGTGAAGTTCTCCGCGGGCAGCGCGTAGAAGGCGCGGTAGGCCATCGAGTGGCCGTCGAGCAGCAGCAGCTTGCCACCGGCCGTGGCCGCAGCCACGGACGCGGCCGCCGTCGCCGCGCCGGTACCTGCCGCCGTGCTCTGTGCGGTCTCGCTCACTGCCGATACTCCCGTCTTCTCCACGGATGCGATCCTATGCGCTGGGTCCGACATCAATGGGCCCACGACGCGAAAGGATGTCCCGGTACATGGGCGAGGCGCGACTGCCTGATGATGAAGAGTTCCAGGACCTGGTACAGGATGTGTACGCCACCGGTGGAACTCTGGGCGAGAAGCTGGGCATCCGCTTCAGCGAGATCTCCGTGCAACGGCTCGTGGCGAGCATGCCGGTGAAGGGGAACACGCAGCCGGCCGGGCTGCTGCACGGCGGGGCGTCGGTGGCGCTGGCCGAGACGCTGGGTTCGGTGGGGGCCGCGGTGCACGCCGGTCCGGGCGCGATGGTCGTCGGCGTGGAGATCAATGCCACGCATCACCGCTCGGCCCGTTCCGGCGTGGTGACCGGGACGGCGACGCCGCTGTTCCTCGGCCGCTCGCTGGCCACCTACGAGATCGTGATCACCGACGAGGACGAGCGGCGGATCTGCACCGCCCGGATCAGCTGCCTGATCCGCAAACCGTGAATTCCGTCATGTTAGCGACGATTCGGGACGCTACTGGCGCTAACGCCCACGCTGTCGCATGCTGTGAACGTGAGAGCATCACGAGAGCATAACGGATCAGCACCGAAGCTATATATCGAGTTCGAGGACGACGCGGCGGCGAGCGAGCCCGGCGAAGCAGAACTCGTCAGCGAGCGCGAGGTCCTGGGCAACCTTGCCGCAGGCAGCGCCGCTGGCTGGAGACCGCGCCGGGCTTGGACCCTGGCCGCGCCGCCGCCCCGGTTCCGCAGAGCCGCCATCGGCGCCGTCGTCTTCGCCGGTCTGGCCGGGACCGTCGGCAACGCGCTGGTCGCCCAGGCCGCGCAGCGCCAGGCGGCCCGCTCGACCGTCGCCGTGGTGGACGCGGCGTACTCGCCGAGCGCGGACGACCTGAGCCTGAACCTGCTGGTCGACCTGACCGACTCGGGCTCCGGCACCGTGACGGTCACTCAGCTCGAGGCGCGCCAATCCGATCTGAGCCTGAGCTACTTCGGTACGCCGGTGATCCTTACCCGCACCGAGCAGCTGGAGGTCGTGCTCACCGGAGCTTACGACTGCTCCGAGACCGCGCCGGACAGCGCCTCTTCGAGCAAGGCCGACTCGCAGCCGGGCGTCTTGCACATGACGATGCGTAGCGTCCAGGGCAATGTCACCTCGGTAGACATCCCGCTCCCGGCGAACGCGCGACTGCCCGACCACTGGCGAAGCGGCCGGGCAGGGTATTGCGCGATGTTGTGGAACAACTGACTAGGCGTCGGACTGCCGCTCTTCTCGCTGCCGGCTTTCGTGCGGCTGCCCCTTTTGGGGGGATGCGTACGTCAGGCGACCGGGTTCCAGTAGTCGCCCGCCATCACGACGTACACCAGCATCTTGATGGTCTGGCCGAAGTAGCCGTCGCCGAACGGGTTCGTGGCCAGGTAGTTCCACAGCGTGTCGGTCCACGCCTGGTCCCCCGCGGCCATCGCGGCCGGACCCACCGAGTCGCCGGCCTCCTCCGCCTGGTCGCTCGTCGAGTAGGCCGTGCAGCCCAGTTTGATGTGCGGGTACACCTTCTGCGGGTTGCCGCCGGAGACCTTCTTCGCGCACGCGGACCACTTCTTGGCGTCGTTGTAGGACACTGACGCCGTCGACGCGCCGTAGAGCAGAGCGTCTGTGCCCATGTGCCACGGGACGCGGATCGAGTTGTAGCCGACGATGTTGTCCGGCTGGTCTTCCTGGTAGTTGGCGGGCGCCGGCTTCGGGCTGGTGGTGTTGGCGTTGACCACGAAGTCGGACAGCAGGCCGTACGTCGACGAGTACGACGCGGTGAACTCGGAGACGATCGCCTCGGTGCGGGAGATCACCTTCACCCAGTCGTGCGCGGTGTCGTATGCGGCGAACGCGCGCAGGTGATCGAGCATCATGTCGCTGGGCCGGGTGTCGGTGCTCGGGCCGTCGTCCTCGCACTTCAGATGCCCGTCCGAGGTGACGTCGTGCGCGTAGAAGCTGGCCAGCCAGCTCTTTGCGGCCGAGGTGTAGCCGCCCCACTGCTTGTCGGCCAGAATCAGTCCGTAGCCGATGTCCAGATCGCCGTCGGTGGCGGCGTCCGGCGTGCCGCTGTCGGCGTACTTGCAGCTCTTGCCGTCCAGCTGCCACTGCATCAGGCCGTACTGGTCCTCGTGGTCCTTGACCAGCTGCCACAGGCCGTTGAACTCGGTCTGCGCGTTGGCGTCGTAACCGGCCATCAATGGCACGATGTTCATGCCATAGCCCTGGCCTTCGGAGACCGGGCCGTTGTTAGGCGCGTCGCCGTCGCCCTTGGTGGACACGTAGTACTCGTTCGAAGCGCAGCCGTGTACGAGGTAGGTCGACTTCCACGCGTTGTACGTTGCCTCGACCTTGGCGTCCTTAGTGGACTGAGATACCGAGGGCGTGACACCGACCTTGTATGTGACGTGCGTCGGGAAGGCGTGCGTGGGCGTGGCGGCTTGGGCGCCGGTCGCCGCGAGGCCGATCATGCATCCGGCGGTCGCGGCTACCGCGCTCGTCGCCGCGATGAGCCGGTGTTGCGCGAGGTACGTCATGGTGCGCGAAGCCATCTGCTCGCTCCTTGATGAGGGTATGTGCCCGGAATCGCGCCGCACGCCGGGCGGTGCCGCGAAGAGAGTTTTAAGTTAGACAACTTTCCTAACTTGCTCGGACAGCTTCGCGGTGTGGCGGAACTCTGTCAAGAGCCGTTCCACAGCAGGCCCTTACGCCCGACACTGGACTGCATGAGGCGCAAGGCTGGCGGCGAAATCGCGAACCCGGAACACGCAGGCGCGGCAGGCGGATCCAGCACGCGCGGCACGGTCCCCGCATACGAGATCGCCACGGACGACTTTCAACGACACGCTCTCGACGGCGAAGCCACCCGCGCCCGCAACGAGGAGCCGCCGGGCTCGCTGGAGATCGAGTTCGAGGACGACGGCGCCGCCGAGTCGCTCCCCCACCCGGCCGGGCGCTCTCGCGACCTGCGCCCGGCCGCGATGACCACGCTCGCCACCGCGGTGCTCGGCGCGGCGCTGTGGGCAACACACGGCGCGACCGCGCCGGGCCCGAGCCTCGCGATGCACTTCTCGGCGCAGGCCCCGGCGCCGGACTACGCCGCGTTCAGCGTCGTCGTCGGTTATCACGACGCGTATATCGTCGACGCCGGGCAACGCAGGATCGACGTCAATCTCCACGTCTCGCCGGTGCGGGGGGCGAAAGTCCGGATCATCGCGTACTACATCAGCGAGAACGGCGTGATCGCCCGCGCCGATCCACCCCCGTCCGTGACCCCGCTGCCCGTGACCGGAATGAACGTGAAGCTGGAACTCACCGTCACCAACTGCGCCACCGTCCCGATCGGCGAGTCGATGGGCTTCGTGGACGTGGTCGCGGACGGCCCAGCCGGCGTCATCGACCGGTTCACCATTCTGGGCGAGCGGTACTCCACCGACCTGGCCAACCTGCTGCGGCGGGTGTGCCCCGGCCGCGCGGACGGCCAGGGCCCGAACACGATCGGTGTGGTCGTGTCCGGGCCCTGACGCGGTCTGGCTATTCCTCGCCGAGGTAGGTCTTGCGCACCTTCTCGTCGTGCAGCAACTGCGAACCGCGGCCGGACAGCGCGATACGGCCCACCTCCAGCACGTGACCCTCGTCGGCCAGCGAGAGCGCGGCCTGCGCGTTCTGCTCGACCAGCAGGATGGTGGTGCCGGCGGACTTGAGCTCCGCGATGGTGTCCATGATCTGCTTCATCATGATCGGCGAGAGACCCATGGACGGCTCGTCGAGCATCAGCAGCCGCGGCTTGCACATCAGCGCCCTGGCCATCGCGAGCATCTGCTGCTCGCCGCCGGAGAGCGTGCCCGCGGCTTGCGCGCGACGCTCGCCGAGGATCGGGAACATCGCGTACGCCTTGGCCACGTCGTCCGTGATACCTGCCGAGTCCTTACGCAGGTACGCACCGAGCAGCAGGTTCTCCTCGATGGTCATGCGCGGGAAGATGTGCCGCCCCTCCGGGGAATGGGCGAGCCCGAGCTCGACGATCTGGTGCGCCGGGGTGTGCTGGATCGCCTTGCCGTCGAAGGTGATCCGGCCTGCCGCGGGGCGCAGCAGCCCGGAGATGGTGCGCAGGGTCGTGGTCTTGCCGGCGCCGTTCGTGCCGATCAGCGTGACGACCTGGCCCTGCTCCACGGAGAAGCTGATCCCCTTAACCGCCTCGATCTTGCCGTAGGCGACGTGCAGGTCGTGGACCTCCAACAGGGCCATCAGGAGGCCGTCCCTTCGTCCTCGCCGGCCGCGCGCACCGTGCCGGCGTCGCCGTCACCAGCCGCACCTGCCGCGGCGCCGTTCGATCCGCCTGCCGAGTCCCGGACCGCCGCGTCCTCTTCGTACGGCGTGCCGAGGTAGGCCGCGATGACCCGCTCGTCCGCGCGGACCACTTCGGGCGTGCCCTCGACCAGTTTGCGGCCCTGCACCAGCACCGCGACCCGGTCGCAGAGACCGAAGATGAAGCGCATGTCGTGCTCGATCACCACCACGGCCAGGCCGCGCTCGCGGATCTTGAACACGACGTCCTGGGTGGCCCGGGTCTCCTGCGGGTTCATGCCCGCGGTCGGCTCGTCGAGCAGGATCAGGCCGGGGTCGCTGGCCATCGCCCTGGCGATCTCCAGCTTGCGCTGGTCACCGTAGGGCAGGTTGCGGGCCAACGTACCCGCGTGCCGGCCGATGCCGAGGAAGTCCAGCAGCTCGTGGGCGTTCTCCCGGGCCTCGCGCTCGGCCGCCCGATAGCGCGGGCCGCGCCCGATCGCCGAGAACAGCCCCTCCTTGGTGCGGCAGTGCCGGCCGACCATGACGTTTTCGAGCACTGTCATGTTCGCGAACAGCCTGATGTTCTGGAACGTGCGCGCGATGCCCGCCTGAGTGACCCGGTAGGTCTTGGCGGGTAGCACCGCGCCCTTGTACCGCACCTCACCCGAGGTGGGCACGTAGAGACCGGTCAGGCAGTTGAAGAACGTGGTCTTGCCGGCGCCGTTGGGGCCGATCAGACCGACGATCTCGCGGTCGCCGACGGTCAGATCCACGCCGTCCACGGCGGTCAGCCCGCCGAACCGCATGGTCACGCCGCGCGCTTCGAGCACCGCGGTGCCGACGGAGTCCGCCATCGCGGTCGTCGTCATGGTGGTCATGCCACGGCCTCCGCTTCCGGCGCCTCGGACGCGACCACTTCATGGGCTTCGGCCTCGGCGACCTCCTCCTGGTGGAACTCCAACTGCCTGCGCTTGTTGGGCACCAGGCCCTCCGGCCGGAAGCGCATCATCAGGATCAGCGCCAGGGCGAACAGCAACAGCTGCTTGTTCTGAAAGAGCTCGAACTTGGCCGGCACCAGGTAAAGCAGAGCCGCGCCGAGCAGCGGACCGGTGATCGTGCCCATACCGCCGAGGACCACGGCCGCCAGCAGGAACGCCGAGTTCGGCGGGGAGGAGGCGGAGAACATGTACTGGTCCGGGGTGACCGTGTTGAGCAGGTGCGCGTTGATCGTGCCCGCGAACCCGGCCAGGGACGCGCCGAGACCGAAAGCGAGCAGCTTGAAACGGTAGCCGTGGATGCCCATCGCGCCGGCCGCGGTCTCGTCCTCGCGGATCGCGACCCAGGCGCGGCCGATGCGCGAGTCGTTGACCCGGGCGAAGATGAACACCACGATCGCCATCGCGACCAGCAGCAGCAGGTAGTAGTTGCCGAACTTGCCGAAGGTCACCCCGAAGAGCTGGTGATTCTTGCCGAAGTCGTAGCCGAACAGCTTCAGGTCGGGCACGCCGTAGACGCCCTCCGGGCCGTTGGTCAGGTTCGGCCCCGACTGACCGTTGAGGTTGTTCACGACGATCCGGAAGATCTCACCGAAGCCGAGCGTGACGATCGCCAGGTAGTCGCCGCGCAGCCGCAGCGTCGGGGCGCCGATGATGATGCCCGCGATGATCGAGACGCTCACGCCGATCAGGATCTGGCCCCAGAACGGCAGCACCGTGTGCGCGTACCGGGAGGAGATCGCGCCGGAGACCAGCGCCGCGCTGTACGCGCCGACGCCGAGGAACGCGACGTATCCGAGGTCGAGCAGACCGGCCAGACCGACCACGATGTTGAGGCCGAGGGCGACCGTCGCGAAGATCAGGATGTCGTCCGCGATGGTGTTGTATTGGTCGGAGGTCTGCAGGAACACGAACAGCAGCGCCGCGACGAAGGCGGCCGCCGCGGTCGCCACCCGGTTCTGCGCGGTCAGCCCGGTCAGCCGCGTGAGCGCGCCGCTGGAGTAGAGGCCCCAAGCCGCGAACCCGACCGCGAGCGCCCAGCCGAGGAACTCCTCGGTGAAACCGGTGGTGATGCCGTAGTCGGCGATGAACATGCCGACGATGATCGAGACGAAGATCACCACTGCCTGCGCCCAGCGCGGCATCGGCCGCGCCTTGGCGGCGTCGTGGCGGTCGTCGGGCAGCAGGAAGGAGCCCACGACCGGCAGCAGCGTCGCGATGAGGGCGACCCAGGAGCCCGACACCCAGTTCGCCAGGCCGTTGAGCTCGACCACGACCGCGAGCAGGATGTACCAGGTCGATGCCAGGTTCGCCAGGGCCAGCCCGCGCAGCAGCCACACATATCCGCGCGGCGCGAGCCACCGCAGTCCGGGTACGCCGTACGCGGGCCCGAGCGCGAAGATCAGCAGGACGCTGACGACGAGCGTGATGACCTGGTTTCCGCCCGGATAGCCGGTGACCGAGAGGTCACCCGGAAACGACGCGGTCCAGGTCCAGGCGAGGAAGGTGGAGGCCAGCGAGGCGAAGGCGCCGACCGTGACCAGCGCCTTGGCGACGGCCGGGTTGACCGTGGGCGTCTCGTCCCGGCGCGCGGCGAGCGGGGTCTGCGGCGGCTGCTCGCCGGCGCCCCACTGCGGTACTTGTTCGGTCATGCCGCTCACGCCCTGTCCGCGACTCGCTCGCCGAGCAGACCCTGCGGTCTGACCAGCAGGACGATGATCAGCAATAGGAACGCCCACACATCCTGCCAGGCGGTTCCCCACTGGGATGTGACGTGGTAGCTCGCCAGGGAACCCGAGAGCACTTCTTCCACGACACCGAGCACCAGGCCGCCGAGCATCGCGCCGTAGATGTTCCCGATACCGCCGAGCACCGCCGCGGTGAACGCCTTGAGACCGGCGTCGAAGCCCATGACGTAGTCGACGTTGCCGAACCTCAGGCCGTAGATGATCGCCGCCACCGCAGCGAACGCGGCGCCGAGCACGAACGCGACGACGATGACCCGGTCGGTGTTGATGCCCATCAGCCGAGCGGTGTCAGGGTCCTGAGCTGTGGCTTGCATCGCGCGCCCGGTCCGGGTCTTCATCACGAAGTATGCGAGGTACGCCATGGCGATCACCGACACGATCACCGTGAGCAGGTCCGCGCGCTGGAGCAGCACGCCACCGAGGTGGAACGGCTTGCCGGCGAAGGTCGGGAACTGCAGCGGCGCGGTCACACCGCGGAAGGTGTGCCCACCGGGCTGCGGGTACCACAGGAAGACGAGCTGCTGCAACAGCAGGGAGACGCCGATGGCGGTGATCAGTGGGGCCAGCCGCGGTGCGTTACGCAGCGGCCGGTAGGCGAAGCGTTCTGCGAGCACGGCGATGACCACTGACGCGATCATGCCGCCAACGAGCATGATCGGCAGCGCGGCGGCCAGCGGCAGGTGCTGGACCGGCGGAATCCACAGATAGACCGCCAGCGCGCCGAAGCCGCCGAACATGAAGAACTCGCCGTGGGCGAAATTGATCAGCTGGATGATGCCGTAGACCATGGTGTAGCCGACGGCGATCAAACCGTACATCGCGCCCTGCGCGATGCCGTTGGTCACCAGCTGAAGGAAGACCGTGGTTGTCACGGGGCGTCCTTCCGGATCGGAGCGGGGACGAGGTCAAGCATGGCCGCGCGGAGGGCGCTGTGGAAGCCGCCCTCCGCGCTTGAGACCGGAATACTCGTTGGACTGCTGCTTTCTAGCTTCAGCCGCCGAACGTACCGACCTTGACGCCGTTGTCCCAAGCGCCGTTCTCGACCTTGTACATGGTCAGCTGCTTGTTGCCGGTGTCGCCGTACTGGTCGAAGGACACGTGGCCGGTGACTCCGTCGAAGGACACGTTCTGCATCGCGGCCTCCACCTTCTGCCGGAAGTCGGAGGAGCTGCTCGGCACCTTACCGCCGTTGGCCGCCACGACCGCCTTGACCGCCTCGATGATCGACCAGCCCGCGTCGTACGAGTAACCGCCGTAGACCGAGTACGGAGCGGAGTAGCCGGCCGCGTTGTAGTTCGAGATGAAGGTCTTCGCCGAGGCCAGCGAGGAGATCGGCGCGCCCGGCACGGTGGCGAAGTCGCCGTTGGCCGCAGCGCCCGCCAGCTTGATGTAGGTCGGGTCCTGCATACCGTCGCCACCCATCACCGGGATGTTGTCACCGCCGGCCTTGAGCTGCTTGGAGAGCGGACCGCCCTGCGGGTACTCGCCGCCGTAGTACAGCAGCTGCGCGCCCGAGTTCTTCACCGCGGACACGACCGCCGAGTAGTCGGTGCTGGTGTCGGAGATGGTCTGCGCCACCGTCACCGTGCCGCCGAGCTTCTTGAACTCGTTGGTGAAGGTCATCGCCAGGCCGGCGCCGTAGGTCTTGCCGTCGTTGACCGTGGCGACCTTGGTGATCTTCAGGTCGTTGTAAACGAAGTCGGCGGCGAACGGACCCTGGATCGCGTCCGTGGTCACCACGCGGAAGTACGACTTGTACGGCCGCATCTTGCTGGTCTGCCAGTTCGGGCCCTGGGTCAGCGACGGGTTGGTGTTGGCCGGGGAGACCTCGGTGACGTTCGCCTGGTCGAACACCTGCTGCATCGACTGCGCGACGCTGGAGTTGAGCGGGCCGACCACGCCGACCACGGCGCTGTCGGCGACCAGCGCGGTGGCGTTCTGCTGGCCGATCGTCGGGTTCGCCTGGTCGTCCTTGGCCACCAGCTTGAAGGTGACCCCCGGCACCTCGTTGTTCTTGTTCGCGGTCTTCACCGCCAGGTCGGTCGAGTTCTGGATGCCCAGGCCCAGCGCGGCCAGCGCGCCGGTCAGCGGGGCGTCCACCCCGATCTCCACCGTCGTGCCGCCGCTGCTGCCGGTGCTGCCGCCGCTCGACGGGCTCCCTCCCCGGGAGCCGCATCCGGCCAGAGCCAAAGCACCGACGGCGATGACCGCGCTCATCTTGTAGAGCGAAGTGCTTCGCATAAAACTTCTCTCCCTCGTAGTGGCAGGGCACCGGAGGCGGGAGCGTTTTGGCACCCGCTTCTTCCGACCAAGCCTCGTAGGCGAATCCGCATGGATTGCGGGAGAGAGTAGTGCGCTGCCTGCTGACTGGGCAGAGGTTTGCTCTACACTTGATCGTCTCGTTATGTGAAATCCACGTGTCCCGCCGCACGTAGATCGGCGTATTCGGCGATCACCTGCGATCTTGGCCGAGCCTCGGGCGCGGCGCGAGCCCGGTTCACCCCCTCGGCGTACGGCCGTTCGGGTGCGCCGCGCCGCGGCCCGCGAGTCGCCGCGCACGGCCTGCTACCAGTCGCTGACAAACACGGCATAGTCCGCGAGAGATCACGAAACGGATAACATCCCCCCGCGTGCCTCGATCAGGCGTGCCAGAAGGCAACAAGATGAACACGGTTCTTCCGGTTGCAATAGCCAAGTGAAACCATGCGGCGCAGCAGCCCCTACGCCACGAACGAAGGAAGCGGATCTCTTCATGCCACAGCTCATCGGGCACCGCGCCGTCGCGGCCGGCGCAATCCTCGCCGCCGCCGCCCTGCTCGCCGCCGGCTGCGCGAGCAACCCGGCCACCACCTCTCCAGGCTCCGGATCGGGGTCGAGCGCGTCGGCGAGCGCCGGGAACGACCCGAAGTCGCTGGTTCCGGCGGACGTCAAGTCGAAGGGCACGCTTATCGTGGCCGCCGACGCCTCGTATGCCCCGAATGAGTTCTTCGCCAGCGATGGTAAGACGATCATCGGAATGGACGCCGACCTGGCTCAGGCGCTTGGCCAGGAGCTCGGCCTGAAGGTGACCGTGCAGAACGTGACCTTCGACAGCATCATCACGGGCCTCGCGGCGAACAAGTACGACCTGGGCATGTCCTCCTTCACGGACACCAAGGAACGCGAGAAGGCCGTCGACTTCGTCACCTACTTCTCCGCGGGCAGCTCGCTGATGGTCAAGACGGGCAACCCGGAGGGCCTCAAGCCCAACGACGTGTCGTTGTGCGGTAAGACGATCGCGGTGGAGAAGGGCACCACGCAGGAGAGCACCGACATCCCGGCCGACACCAAGACGTGCACCACCGCCGGAAAGCCGGCGGTCAAGGGCCTGTCCTTCGACGACCAGAACGGCGCAAACCTCGCGCTCTCCAGCGGCCGCGCGGACGGCGTGCTGGCCGACTCGCCGGTCGCGGCGTACGCGGCCAAGCAATCCGCGGGCAAGTTCATCATCGCGGGCACGCCTTACGGCACCGCTCCCTACGGCATCGCGATCCCGAAGGGCAACGGGATGTCCAACGCGGTCCTCGCCGCGCTCAAGGTGCTGATTTCGAACGGTACGTACACCCAGATCCTCACCAAGTGGGGCATCCAGGACGGCGCGATCACCAACCCCGTGATCAACGGCGCCACGAGCTGAGCTTTGCGTGAGTGAGCAAGTGAGCGAACAAACGACGACCGCGGAAGCGGCGCGCGGCGCACGGCCCGAGACCATTCGGGCCGTGCCGGTGCGCCACCCCGGCCGGTGGGTCGCGGCGGCGGTCATCGCCGTGCTGCTCGCGATGTTGGTGCACAACCTCGCCACCAACACCCGCTGGCAGGGCTGGATCATCAACCAGTACCTGTTCACCAGCCAGGTGCTGCACGGCCTGCTGGCGACCCTGTGGCTGACGCTGATCGCCATGGTGATCGGCATCCTCGGCGGCGTGATCCTGGCCGTGATGCGACTGTCCGACAATCCGGTGGTCTCCTCGTCGGCCTGGGCGTACATCTGGTTCTTCCGCGGCACCCCGGTCCTGGTGCAGCTGATCTTCTGGTACAACATCGCGGCGCTGTTCCCGACGATCTCGGTCGGCATCCCGTTCGGCCCGAGCTTCCACACCTGGTCCACCACGACCCTGATCACCACGTTCGCGGCCTCGATCCTGGGCCTCGGCCTCAACGAGGCGGCGTACATGGCCGAGATCGTGCGCGCCGGAATCCTGTCGGTGGACGAGGGCCAGAGCGAGGCGGCGTGCGCGCTCGGCATGCGCAGGCTGCTGATCATGCGCCGCGTCGTGCTGCCGCAGGCGATGCGCGTGATCATCCCGCCGACCGGCAACGAGACCATC
>DASUAR010000236.1:0-40261 GCA_035763685.1 Actinocrinis sp.
AGGTGATCGGCCGTGCGGCGCGAAGCCCGCCGTCTGGCCCGTCGGATGCTCACCGCGGTCGGGCCGAACCTGACCACGTACGTCCCAGACCGTGCCCGATGGATCATGCCGGGACCGTTGGATCGACTCGTCATCACCACCTTGCCCGGCCCGACGGCCGTCGCCGACGCGCGCCGGCTCACCATGCGCACCCTGGACCGCTGGGGCCTGACCGAACGGTCCGCCGATGCCGCGGTAGTGGTGAGCGAACTGGCCGGCAACGCCTTCCGGCACGGACGCGGGCCGGTGCGGCTGGTGCTGCGCTGCGAGCACTCGCTCCTCGGCCCGGCCGCCGCGTGCACGGTGCGTGATGCGGGACGCTGGACCGGCGCACAGATACCCGATCGGGCCGCGGTTGAGGCGGCGAGCTGCGAAGAGGGCGGTCGCGGGCTCTACATAGCCCGTGAGCTGGCCGACTCGCTGACCGTGCGGGCGACCCGGTACCGACCCGGCACCGCGGTGACGGCGACGTTCGTCACGCGGGGAATCGGATAGCAGATTGCGCGCGGCGCAGAGCAGGCCGATAAGAGGTCTGGCTCGCGCTGGCGGGTCCGAGCGGATCCACGGCGGCGGGGATCGTGGAAGGCAGGGTGTGGACCCGGGTGTGAGTCCGGTCGACGGAGAGTCGAATGCGTACGGAGCTGCCGACTCCGGACGTGACGCCGGTGGCGACGGTGTACGCGCCGGGCGTCGGGGTGGCAGCGGGGGACAGGGCGGTCAGGCCCAGGGCCGGCTGAGCGGCCGAATAAGAGATCGTATGAGCCGAGGCGGCGGCGGCGGCGGTAGCGGTGATCGTCATGACTGCGACTCTCGCGGACGATCTTGAAATCCGGGTGAGAACGGCGGCAGAGCCGGGTGATTCTGAGAGAGGGTGCGCGGCGGCTTCACCTGCGGCGGCGTGGGCGGCCTGAATCGGCCGGTACCACCTGGCGCGAACGGCCTGTACCTTGATGAGGTGAGTATCTTCTTCGAGTTGTTCAGCCCCGGCAGCGGTCATCGCACCGAGGAGTTGCGCCGGTTGGAGAACACACGCGAGGAGGACGCTCAGGGCGAGCCCGGGCGCGGGCCCATCGACTTGAACTCCGGCACGGTTCTGATTCGCATGCCGGCGAAGCAGCCCGAGGACGCCGCTGCCGAAGACTCGGTCCTCGAAGACGCCGTGTCCGAAAGCTCCGTCCTCGAAGACGCTGCGCCCGAGGGCTTTGTGCCAGCCGCCGATCGCGTCGACGCCGCAGACGGCGACGCCGCCGCCTCCGAGGAGGACGGCGGCGGCGTCTGACCGCACGTGCCGCGCGTTACGCGGACGCGGTAACCAGTTCCGGGGTGTTGGCGGGGGAGAGGGCCAGGCTCAGCACCTCGCGCACATCCGAAACCAGGTGGATCTCCAGCGCCTCGCGCACCTCGGCCGGCACGTCGTCGAGGTCGGGCTCGTTGCGCTTGGGCAGCAGCACTGTGCTGGCCCCGGCCCGCTGTGCGGCCAGCAGCTTCTGCTTGACCCCGCCGATCGGCAGCACCCGGCCGGTCAGCGACACCTCGCCGGTCATCGCCACCTCCGCGCGCACCGGCCGCCCGGAGAGCAGCGAACCCAGCGCCGTCACCATCGTCACGCCCGCGCTCGGGCCGTCCTTCGGGACCGCGCCGGCGGGCACGTGGATGTGTACGCCGCGCTCCTTCAGGTCGCCGACCGGCAGTTCCAGCTCCGCGCCGTGCGAGCGCAGGTAGGACAGCGCGATCTGCGCCGACTCCTTCATCACGTCGCCGAGCTGACCGGTCAAGCTCACGCCGGTCGAACCGGTCTCCGGGTCGGCCAGCGAGGCCTCGACGAACAGCACCTCGCCGCCCGCGCCGGTCACCGCCAGGCCGGTAGCCACGCCCGGCACCGCCGTGCGCTCGGCCGTCTCCGGGGTGTGCCGCGGTCGCCCGACGTAGTCGCGCAGACTGTCGGGGCCGACCGTCACCGGTAGCGCCAAGTCGTCGGTCGCGGTCTTGGCCGCCACCTTGCGCAGGACCCGGGCGATCGCGCGCTCCAGGTCACGCACTCCGGCCTCGCGGGTGTACTCGGCGGCCAGGCGGCGCAGCGCCGCCTCCTCGAAGTCCACCTCGTCGGTGCTCAGGCCGGCCCGGTCGAGCTGACGGCGCAACAGGTGGTCGCGGGCGATGACGACCTTCTCGTCCTCGGTGTAGCCGTCGAGCCGCACCAGCTCCATCCGGTCCAGCAGCGGTCCGGGGATGGATTCGAGCACGTTGGCGGTCGCGAGGAACACCACGTCCGACAGGTCCAGGTCGACCTCGAGGTAGTGGTCGCGGAAGGTGTGGTTCTGCGCCGGGTCGAGCACTTCAAGCAGCGCGGCGGTCGGGTCGCCCCGGTAGTCCGCGCCGACCTTGTCGATCTCGTCGAGCAGGATGACCGGGTTCATCGTCCCGGCCTCCTTGACCGCGCGCACGATCCGGCCGGGCAGCGCGCCGACGTAGGTACGCCGGTGGCCGCGGATCTCGGCCTCGTCCCGCACGCCGCCGAGCGCGACGCGGGTGAACTTGCGGCCCATCGCGCGGGCCACCGACTCGCCGAGCGAGGTCTTGCCGACTCCGGGCGGGCCGACCAGCGCGAGCACGGCACCGGAGCGGCGGCCCTCGACGACGCCGAGGCCGCGGTCCGCGCGGCGCTTACGCACGGCCAGGTACTCCACGATGCGTTCCTTCACGTCGTCGAGGCCTGAGTGGTCGGCGTCCAGGACGGCGCGCGCGGCCGGGATGTCGTAGGCGTCCTCGGTGCGCTGGTTCCACGGCAGTTCGAGGACGGTGTCCAGCCAGGTGCGGATCCAGCCGGCATCCGGTGCCTGCTCGCCGCCGCGCTCGAGCTTGTCGACCTCCTTCATGGCCGCCTCGTGCACCTTGTCGGGCAGGTTCGCGGCCTCGACCCGGGCGCGGTAGTCGTCCTTCTCGTCGGCCGGACGGCCGTCCAGCTCGGCCAGCTCCTTGCGGATGGCCTCCAGCTGACGGCGCAGCAGGAACTCGCGCTGCTGCTTCTCCATGCCCTCGTTGACGTCGTTGCGGATGGTCTCGGCGACCTCGAGTTCGGCCAGGTGCGCACGGGCCCAGGCCAGCACGATCTCCAGCCGCTCGGCCGGGTCCGCGGTCTCCAGCAGCGAGGTCTTCTGCTCCAGCGTCAGGTACGGGGCGTACCCGGCCGAGTCGGCCAGCGCGGAGGGATCCTGGATCTGGCGGATGACGTCCACGACCTGGAACGCGCCGCGGTGCTGGAGGATCTTGACCGCGATCTCGCGGTAGGTCTCGGCCAGTTCGCGGGTGCGGTCGGTGGCGGCGGGCTCGGGCAGGACCTCGGCCTGCACCCAGAGCGCCGCGCCGGGCCCGGTGGTGCCACGGCCGATCTTGGCGCGGTGGGTGCCGCGCACGACGGCGACGGGCTGGCCGCCGCGCAGCCTGCCGGTCTGTTCCACGACCGCGAGGGTGCCGTAAGCCGCATATTTTCCGTCAGGGCGCGGGACGAGTAGTAATTCGGGGGAGTCGGAGCGCTCGGCGCGGGCCGCGTCCACGGCGGCGCTCACCTCGCGGTCGTTCAGGTCGAGCGGCACGACCATGCCGGGGAGCACCACCGCGTCGTCGAGGGGCAGGACGGGCAGGGCTCGGGTGGTCGGAGCGAGGGCCATCGGGAACTCCTAGCTTCGCGAGGTTGAGTCTGATCAGCTCAACTTCGGCGGAGGCCGGGGTGTTCCGGGCCGTTGTTCGCTCTCAGCGAGCAGCCGGCTGCGTGGTGATGGCGTCGTTGATCAGCTCGGCCAGCCGGATGTCCGCCATGGTGACCTTGTCGCCCGCGTCGTGAGTGCTGAGGGTGAAGGTCAGGGTGCGCCACCTGATGTCGATGTCAGGGTGGTGGCGGGCCTGCTCGGCCAGCACGGCGACGACGTTGACCAGGTGGATTGCGCCCGGGAAGTCATCGGCCTGGTATACCCGCTGGATCGAGTCTCCCTCACGGGTCCAGCCCTCCAGGCTGCCGAGCAGGTGCTCGACGGTGCGGTGGTCGAGCGGGGCGCGGTCTGCCATGAATGTCTCCTCGGCTGGAGTGGCTGGGGCTGTGCGGTCAGGACTCGGAGATCGGGCTGGTGTGTTGGTCCGGGTCGGGATCCTCGCCTGGTCGCGGTAATACAACGGCTACCCCGTGCCGGGCGCCCCATCCGCGCGCGTGCGCGATCCGGGCTGGGATGGCGGGGTGGGTGCCGAGCCAGAGCTGCGCCAGCGGATGCGGATCGAGGTCTGAGATGCTCTGCACCGCGAGGTTGCGCCAGGTGGCCACGACGGCGGCCGGGTCACGGGTCAAGTCCAAGGCGTACTGATCGGCGCGAGCCTCCACCCGGCGGCTGTACGCGTTGAACAGCGGCGCACTGAGCGCGCCGAGCACGGTCCCGATCGCCATGATCAGCGGCAGCGTGCGCGGGTCGGCGACGGCGGGCGTCCCGGCGGCGTCGAGCAGGGCGCGCCAGTGCACCGCGGCGGCCAGCAGCAGCGTTCCGGCGACCATGCCGAGCGCGCTGACCGCGGTGCCGGTGATGACGTCGCGCCGGGCGGCGTGGCCCAGTTCGTGCGCGGTGATCGCGGCGACCTGGTCCGGCGCGGCCTGCTTGACCGTCGTGTCCCAGACCACGATCCGGCGGGTCTTGCCCATCCCGGACACGTAGGCGTTCATCGAGTTGGTGCGGCGCGAGGCATCGCTGACCAGGATGTCGCGCACGGACACGCCGGTCTGCGCGGCCACCTGCATCAGCCGCTCGCGCAGCGGTCCTTCTTCCATCGGCCGGAACCGGTTGAACAAGGGCTCGAAGACGACGGGCACGAGGAAGGAGAGCACGAAGACCAGCCCGGCGCCGGCCGCGGAGGCCGCGATCCACCAAGTACCCGGCAGCGTCCGGATCAGCGCGAACAACCCGATGCTGACCGCGGCGAGCAGGATGGCGCCGATCAGGAAGCCCTTGGCGGCATCGGTCCAGTACAGCCGCCACGACCGATTGGACAGACCCCAGGCGCGATTGACTGTCTCCATGCGGGCGCTGATCGGCAGGCCGAGGAGCGTGAGCACCAGGTCGAGCGCCACCGCTCCGAGCGCCGCGGAGGCGAGCCAGCCGCCGCCGGCGAGCGATCCGGCGCCGTGCACCAGATCCGCGCCGAGCCGGGTGAATCCGAGCACGCACACGGCCGCGAAGCCGAGGCCGGCCGAGGCCAGGCGCAGCGGCAGGGTGGCGCGCTTGCGGCGGCGCGAGCGCTCGATCTGCGGTTCGGTGAAGTCCTCAAGCAGGGCCTGCGTGGTCACGGAGTTCATTGTGTGCCACCGCGGGCTGCTGCGGCGGCGAGGACACCGCTGGAGGCGCGGCGAGGCGAGGAGGTGGCCGCGTGACGGCGCGCGACCCGTCGCCAAACCTACCGGTCGGTAGTAACATCCGCGCCATGGCGGACGTGCCCCTCAATGACGCAGGGTCTTCGAACGAGACTGACCGCGCCTTCGATTACGACGTGCTGGTGATCGGCTCGGGTTTCGGCGGCTCGGTGACCGCGCTGCGGCTGACCGAGAAGGGTTACCGGGTCGGCGTGCTGGAGGCCGGCCGGCGCTTCGCGGATCACGAGTTCGCGAAGAACTCCTGGCATCTGAAGGACTTCCTGTTCGCCCCCGGGCTCGGCTTGACCGGAATCCAGCGCATCCACCGCCTGGACAATGCGCTGATCCTGGCCGGTGCGGGCGTCGGCGGCGGCTCGCTCGTGTACGCCAACACGCTCTACAAGCCGCCGCACGCGTTCTTCGAGGACGCGCAGTGGCGCGGCATCACCGACTGGGAGCAGGAACTCGACCCGTACTACGACCAGGCGCGCCGCATGCTCGGCGTGGTCACGTACCACCGGATGACTCCGGCCGACGAGGAACTGCGGTTCGTCGCGGACCAGATGGGTGTCGGCGCTACCTACCATCAGGCGCCGGTCGGGGTGTTCTTCGGCGGCAACGGAGAAGCGCCGGGGACCACGGTCGCGGATCCCTACTTCGGTGGGGCCGGGCCGGCCCGGCGCACCTGTACCGACTGCGGCGAGTGCATGACCGGCTGTCGGCACAACGCCAAGAACACACTGGTGAAGAACTACCTGCACCTCGCCGAGCGCAATGGCGCCGAGATCCATCCGCTGACCACGGTTGTCGAGGTCGTACCGCTCGATGGTGGCGGTTACCGCGTCGTCGCACGTCCGACCACAGGCAGGCGTCGCGGCGCACGTAAGGCCCGTAAGACGTTCACCGCTCAGCATGTGGTGTTCTCGGCGGGCGCGTACAACACACAGCGACTTCTGCACACGCTGCGCGTCACGGGCAAGCTGCCCGCCCTCTCCGCCACCCTAGGCGAGTTAACGCGCACGAACTCCGAGGCGTTGCTCGGGGCGTCGGCGCGCGACGACCGCAAGGACTTCACCGAGGGGGTGGCGATCACCTCGTCCATCCATCCCGACGAGAACACGCACATCGAGCCGGTGCGGTACGGAAAGGGCAGCAACTCGATGGGGCTGCTGCGCGCGCCGCTCACCGATGGCGGCGGCCGGATACCGCGCGCGATCAAAGCCCTCGGCGAGATGCTGCGGCATCCGACACAGGTCCCGGTGCTCTTCACGACGCACAAGTTCGCGGAGCGCACCGTGATCCTGCTGGTGATGCAGTCGCTCGACAACTCGCTGACGGTCTATCCGGAGCGAACTCGCACCGGCCGGGTGAAGATCCGCAGCAAGCAGGGGCACGGTGAGCCGAATCCCGGCTGGATTCCCGCCGCGAACCAGGCCGCGCGGCTGATGGCCGAGAACCTCGGTGGCGTTCCCGGCGGCACGGTCGGCGACCTGTTCGGCATGCCGATGACCGCGCACATCCTCGGCGGCGCGGTGATCGGCGCGGGGCCGGATCGAGGCGTCATCGATCCCTACCATCGCGTCTTCGGGTACCAGGGTCTGCACGTCGTCGACGGCGCGGCAGTGCCGGCGAACCTCGGTGTGAATCCGTCGCTGACGATTACGGCGCTGGCTGAGCGCGCGATGTCGTTCTGGCCGAACAAGGGTGAAGCCGATCAGCGGCCGGAGGTCGGCGAGCCGTATCGGCGCATGGATCCGGTAGCGCCGCACCGCCCCGCCGTTCCGGAGTCCGCGCCCGGGGCGCTGCGGCTGCCGATCGTCGGCGTGTCCTGAGACGTCGACGCGTTGAACAACAGCGGCGCACGGCCACGGGCCGGTGTTCAGCGCGGCATGTAGTCGGCTCCAGGTGCGGGCGGCGCGACAGTGTCGCTCAGCCGGAATGCGTACTCGGTGGACTCGTGCTTGCGCAGGTGCTCAAGCCGAGTCCGGGCCTCGGCGACCGTCGGCCGATGTCCGGCGGGCACCCACCACAGCGCCGTGACCGCCTCGTCCAGGCGCTCGAACCACTCGCGCCGCCGGCGCAGATAGGCACGGTGCTCGTCGCTGTACACGAAGGCGCGCAGCGTCTCGGCCGAGGTCCAGACCGTGAGATTCACCAGGATCCAGTCGTCGTCGTCGAACGGCCGGAACGAGGTCGCGTCGCCCTCGCCATCCTGGAGCCGCCAGACGAATCCGGGCGCCGCGTCCCCGAGCGCGTTGATCGGTTCGAGCCCTGCGACGAAGTCGGCCAGTTGCGCCGAGTCCAGCGGCGCGAGCAGCCGGGCGATGTTCACTTCCGCGAGTTCGTGCCCTTGTGGTTCCTGCGGCTTAGAGTCCATCTCGTCAACGTAACCTGCGCCGCATTTTTGTGCGCGCCGTTTTCCGGCTGTCGACGACACGAGGCGCGCGCTTGCGCACCACGGCCCGGAGGGTGAACAGCAACAGCGCCGAGACGATGGCGAGCACGGCCGCCAGCAAGGCTTTGTGGTCGACTCACCGCGACCGCGACCGCGACCGCGACCGCGACCGCGCACCGGCGCAAGGGCCGGCGCTCGCTACAGGTCCATCGCCCAGAACTGCTCGCGCACCGCCGTGCCCAGCGTGTCGCCGTCGCTCTCCTCGGCCAGCTCGAAGCCGGCCTTGGCGTAGATTCGGGCCGCGTCGCGCTGCAACGCGGTGGTGAACAGCACCATGCGCCGGTATCCGGCCTGCCGGGCGAACCGCACGCACTCCTCGACGAGTCGCGCGCCGATGCCCAAGCCTCGCGCGCTCGGCTCCAGCAGCAGGAGACGCAGCTGCGCGGTTTCCTCATCCCGCTTCACGCAGAAGATCGAGCCGACCGGCGCGCCTGCTGCCTCAGCGATCCACGCGTTCTCGCGCTGCGGATCGTGCTTTTCCAGGTAATCGGCCACGACGTGCGCGCAGTACGCCTCGAACGCCGGTCCCCAGCCGTGTTCCTGGGCGTACAACGCACCGTGTCTGCTGATCACCCAGCCGTAGTCGCCGGGGCGGGCCGGCCGCAGCAGGTAGGCGTCGCGGCGTGGCGCCGAGCCGAGCAGGTCGCGGATGGCGGCCATGGCCGTGGTGAGGCGCTGCACCTCTTCACCTGTCAGCGGCTTGAGCAGTGCCTGAACCTGTTCGTCCGAACGCTGATTCAGCAGCGCGAGTGCCTGCTCGCCGGCCGCGGTCAGCGTGACGGTCTGCCGTCGCGCGTCCTTCGCCGAGGTTCGGCGCGTGACCAGTCCGTCGGACTCGAACCTGGTCAGGATCCGGCTTAGATAGCCCGCGTCGAGGTCGAGCGCGCGGCGCAGGTCCGCACTGTCCGCACTGCCGCGCTGGTGCAGCTCGAAGATGATCCTCCCCTCGGCCATCGAGTACGGCGTGTCGAGCAATCCTTCGCGCAACACGCTGAGCTGGGCGGTATAGAACCGGGTGAAGGCACGGACGGCGGCCACCGGGTCTGCGCTCATCGTCATCGTTGACTCCCGCAAAGTTATCCTTTGACGAAGTCAACGATCGCAGGCCGGCGGCATCCTGTCGAGACCTTTATCGGTCCGCCGAGCACGCCGAGCGCGCCGAGTGCGTCGTCACAGCTCGAGCCAGCCGTGCCCGACGTGCCAGTGCCCGCCGGCTCGCAGGTGATCGACGACGGCGCGTTGCAGGGTGCTGTGACGGGGCAGTGCGTCCAACGGCGCCTCCGGGTCGCCGAACACGAACCCGATCGTCCCGCGGTCGAACTCCTCCGGCGAGACATAGGCGGTGCGGAACCGGCTCTGGAAACGGACGATGTTCGACTCGGCCGGCAGTCGCTCGCGCAGCTGCGGATCGAGCAGCCAGGAGTGGCAGGTGGCGATGGCGTAGTGCTCATCGGGATAGCAGCGGGCGAAGAATGCGCGGGCGCGCTCCAACGACCGGTCGCAGGCAGCCGGGGTGAGCGGACCGTAGCGGTCCGGGATGTGCAGGCCCAGGGTCGCACTGCCGGGGCCGTGCGGCAGTTCGGCCTGCGCGACCGCGTTTCCGGTACGGCCGCCGAGCTTCGCGCGCTGGAACTGCAACCGTCCGAGCTGGTAAAGCTCTCCGCGCAGATGCAGTGCGGGCCACCACGGATGGAGCATGCCGCCGACGCCGTACCGCGTGCGGTACCTGGACATGTTCCGGCCGATATCCGCGAGCGTGTGGCGGGAGATCTCGGCCGGAACCCCGAGGCTGCGATGGTGGGCAAGGGTGTGCGGCACCGTCGCCACATACGCGAACACGTAGAAGTACCGGCCAAGCGGACCCCACGACTCGGGTAGATCGGGAGCCTGCACCGGGTGCCCGATCGTCCCGATGCGGCAGGCCAGCGACCGGGCGACCCGTTCCAGCAGCCACCGGGCCTCGGTGTTTCGGGCGACCTGAACGCGCAACGCGACCAGCTCGTTAATGTCTTCGTGCGGGACGGCCAGGTCGAGCAGGACCTCGGGCAGGTCGTCGGCGTCCGGGAGCGCCACGTCGATTTCCGGCGGGTCCTCGGCCTCCAGGTCTCGCAGCCAGCGGTCGAGTGTCCGGTCCGAGCGCAGCGATTCGAGCATCGCCCCATGATTCAACATCTGGACGGCGCGCAGGTGTATCCGAACGCTCGCGTTGGGATGATCTGGAGAACGCGGGTCAGTTGCAGTGGAAGGAGAGCCCATGCCACGGGCCGAGGCCAACGGCATCGAACTCGAATACGACACCTTCGGCGCGCCGCAGGACCGGCCGCTGATGCTGATCATGGGTCTGGGCACCCAGATGACAGCGTGGGAGCCGGGGTTCTGCGCGATGCTCGCCGAGCGGGGCCACTACGTGATCCGGTTCGACAACCGGGACATCGGCCTGTCCACGCAGTTCGACCAGCTGCCCGAGCCCGACCTGCTCGCCATCCTCAGCGGCGATCCGCGCACCGCGCCGTACTTCCTCGCGGACATGGCCGACGACGCCGCCGGACTGCTTGACGCCCTCGGTATCGAAAAGGCGCACATAGTCGGCGCCTCGATGGGCGGGATGATCGCGCAGGAGTTGGCGATCAGGCACAGCGAGCGCGTCCTGTCGCTGTGTTCGATCATGTCGACAACAGGGAACCACTCGGTCGGCCAGCCGTCCCCGGACGCCATGGCCGTCCTGATGGCGCCGCTCGCGGCGGATCGGGCGGAGGCGATTGAGCGCACGGTGAACGTGCAGCGCGTCATCGGCTCGAAGACGCCTGAATACGAGGTGACGGACCAGGTGCGGTACGACCGCGCCGTTGCTGCGTACGACCGTGCTTATAGGCCGGCCGGCGGCAACCGGCAGCTGGCCGCCATCGCCGCCTCGCCTGACCGCACCGATGCGCTTGGCGCGTTGAAGATGCCTGTAGTCGTCATCCACGGCGATCAGGACCCGTTGGTGAACGTCAGCGGCGGACGTGCGACCGCGGCAGCGATTCCGGGAGCCGAGCTGCTCGTCATTCCCGGGATGGCGCACGATCTGCCGGAGCCGCTGTGGCCCGCGTTCGTTGACGTCATCGTGGCCAACGCCGCGAAGGCGGACAACTGACTGACCGCCACCCGGCATCTGGCAGACTCGATCATCGTGACAACCTTCAGCCCGCTCGAATCGGCCCGGTGGTTCGCGAGTCTGCCGAAGCTGGCGCTGTCCGCTAACGCCGTGCTGCGCGACGCGCGGGGTCGGGTGGCGCTGGTGCGGAACACTTACCGGCCCGGCTGGTCGCTGCCGGGTGGCGTGGTGGACGAGAACGAGCCGCCGGCCACGGCCTGCGTACGTGAGCTGGCCGAGGAACTGGGCTACGTGGTCGAGCGGATCGGGCCGCTGCTCGCGGTGCAGTGGGCGCAGCGGGCGAACGGCAGCCCGCTGCAATTCCTGAGCCTCACCTTCGACGCCGGCGTGTGCCGGGAGCCTGAGCGGCTGCGGGCGCAGCCGGAGGAGATCGCCGAGATCGGTTTCTTCGACCTCGGCGATCTTCCGGAGGGAACGCGTCCGTTCATCGCCCACCGGCTCGCCGCGATCCGCGAAGCGCCCGGCACCGTGGTCTATCTCGAGGAGACCTGGCCGGCGAACGGCGCGAGCCCGGTCTGAGCGGCGCCATCCGAGCGGCGCCGGTTTCGTCGCGCCTGCGGACCCCTCCAGACCTGGCGCGTCGTGTCGCTTATCGGTTGTTGTTCACCGACGGGTCGAGCAGCCCGCGCTCGGCGAGGTAATCGCGCAGCGGGAAGCGGTCCTCGCCAAGGCCCCAGTACGAGAGGGCGTCCTGGCCGCCGCCGAGGAGCTGCTGCTGAATCGGGGTCAGCTCGCCCCACCACGGGTGTTCCGGCGTGATGACCCGGTCCTCGTGCGGCGCGATCCACCGGTACGTCCAGCCGACGAACAACACGCGCCGGGTGATCTGCGAATAGTTGTCGGACCGGCCGTGGTAGATCCGCCGGTCGAAGACGACCACGTCGCCGCGGTTCGGGCACACCTCGATCGCGCCCTGCGGATCCTCGAACCCCAGTTCCGGATGTTCGGGGCGGGCCAGCCTGCTGGTCTTGTGCGTGCCCGGAATGCACATGAAGTTGCCGCGGCCGGGCTGCGAGGCGTCGGAAAGCCAGAACGAGGTGCGGATCGACAGCAGCGGCCGCACCGGCTCGGTCTCGATCTCCAGGTTCTGCCGGCCGCCGTCCTGATGCCAGCGCCACACCTTCGGCCGCCGCTGCGGGACCGGCGGGTGCACATCCAGATGGTGGTGATAGGCGTGGATGTTCCAACCCAGAATTCCCCAAACCAGCGGGAAGACCGTCGGCAGCTCCAGCAACTCCAGGAACGTTTTGTCGCGGTGCAGGAATCCCATCAGGTGCAGGCTGCGGTCATCCGGGCGCAGCGCTCCGGCCGCCTTCTCCTGGGCGTAGACCCGGTCCATCGCCTCATCGAGCCTGACCAGCAGCTCCTCGGGGATCGCATCGCGAACGACGAAGTAACCGTCCTGATCGAACGCAGCCCGCTGCTGCTCGGAAATGCCTACCCCGAACCCAGTGCCGTTGAAAACCGTGGTACTCAAAGTCCCTCCCGCGTGTGACAACCCCGATGACTGATCTACTGACTCCTTGAGTCGCCGGTTTGGGTGCGCGGGCCTGCTCGCGATGCGCTCTGCGCGAACATCGTTGCCGCCGCCGCGCGCACGATCGAGGATGGCGGGGTGCGAATCCTCATCCTCGGCGGCAGCCGCTTCCTCGGTCGGGCCTTCGCGGCCGAAGCCCTCGACGCCGGCCACGACGTCACGGTGTTCAACCGCGGCCGCTCCGGTCCGGACCTGCCGGGCGTGACCGCCATCCGCGGCGACCGGGAGAACCCGGCGGACCTCGACCGGCTGGTCGCCGAGGGAACGGCGGCCGAGCCGTGGGACGCGGTCGTGGACACCTCCGGTTACGTCCCGAAGATCGTCGGCGAGGGCGCGGCCGCGCTGGCTGAGGCGGCCGGCGCCTACCTGTTCATCTCCAGCGCCTCTGCCTTCGCCGACTTCCCCGCTCGGCCGCTCAGCGCCGCCTCGCCGTTGTTCGACTGCCCGGCGGACGCGACCGAGGGCGAGTACGGGCCGCTCAAGGCGGGCTGCGAGCGCGCGATCCGAGCGAACTTTCCCGGCAGGGTGCTGATTCACTACCCCGGGATCATCCTCGGCCCACACGAAACCTCAGGCCGTCTGACCTGGTGGCTTTCCCGCATCGCGCGCGGCGGCGAGGTGCTGGCCCCGGGTGACCCGCGCCGGGAGATCCAGTTGATCGACGCCCGCGACATCGCCCGGTTCGGCCTGCACTGCCTTGAGACGGGAAGCACACAGCCGTTCTTGCTCGCCGGGCCGAAGGGCCACACCACCTTCGGCGACTGGCTCGCCGCGTGTGTGGAGACGACCGGCTCGGACGCCCGCTTCGCTTGGGCGCCCGACGACGTGCTGACGGAGCACGAGGTCCGGGTTTGGTCCGGCCTGCCGCTGTGGTGCCCGGAGGCCGGCGAGGGCGCCGCCGTTTGGGACAAGGATTCCGCGCCCGCGCTCGCCGCCGGGTTGGTCTGCCGTCCGATCGAGGAGACGGTGCGGGACACCTGGGCCTGGCTCAAGGACGCGCCGCCGCCGGCCGACGAGGACGGCCGGATCGCCGGTCACGGACTCTCCCCGGACGAGGAGCAGCGCATTCTCGTGGCGCTGAAGGAAAGATCCTAGGGCCCGGGACGGAACTCCTAGCTTCCTTCCACCTCCGCCTGCGAGCGTTCGTGGATGAACGCCTCGGCCTCCTCGCTGGTGCGCGGCGCGGGCACGTGCGCTCCGGCCGGCACCTGCCGGGCCATCAGATCGGCGAGCACCGCCTGCAGATGACTGATCTTCCCGGCGGACGGCGTGATGCCCCCGGAAACCGGGACGATGACCCCGGCCAAGACATCGTCAGTGCGCGGCGTGGTCAGCGTGATCGCGCCGCCGACGTGCTCGGCCACCGCGTCGCGGGCGGTCAGTGGCTTGAGGCTCCAGCGCGTCTCGATCGTCTTGAGGATCGAGGTGTGGTCCAGCGGCGTCCCGCCGTCGGGGACCCGGAAAACCGTGCCCGCCGCGATGAGCGGCGAGATCAGCAGCGTCGGGACGCGCGGGCCGAAGCGGGTGAAGTCGAATCCGAATTCGCCGGTCGAGTTGTCCGGCGCGGTCGCGCCCCACGGCGGCGGAACATGGTCGTAGCAGCCGCCGTGCTCGTCGTAAGTCACGATCAGCAGCGTGCTGCTCCACTGCGGGCTGGTGCGCAGCGCCTCGTAGACGTCGTGGATCAGCTGTTCGCCGAGCGCCACGTCGTAGTTCGGGTGCTGACTGTTGCCGGTGGCGCTCCAGGACGGTTCGAGGAAGACGAACTCGGCCAGCGAGCCCGCGGCCGCCGCGGCGGTGAAGTCCTCGAACAGGCCGAAGTGCGACGCCGGGGCGCCGGTGATGTCCGGGAAGTTGTGCTTGGTCAGCGGCTGCGCGCTGTAGCCGTACACGCTCCAGCTGACGCCTGCCGCGGTCAGCGAACCGAAGATCGACGGGCACGTGAACGTCCGGGTCTTGTCGTCCATGTGGCCCTGGCTCGTCCCCGCGAGCGCGAATGCGCGATTCGGCAGGGTCTCGGTCGGCACCGAGCCGAACCAGTGGTCGCATACCGCGTAGCCGCGGGCCAGCGCGGAGAGCACCGGCAGCGCCTCGGGGGTGAAGCAGCCCATGATGTCCTGCGGCTGCGTCCCGCCGACGATCGACCAGCCTTCGCGCCCTTCCCAGCCGAGCGTGTAGGCGTAGTTCGTCACGAAGCCCCGCATCGGCGGAAGCGTCGGCGCGCTCGGCGTGGCGGTCGAACCGAACAGCTGGCTGTTGGTCGCCATGTACCCCTCGCCGGGGTCCGCGCCGGGCATGAAGTAGGCGTTCGGCGTGCCTGGCGTGATCGGGAAGACCGGCACCGGTTTGCCGTCAGTGCCGGGAATGGACTCCGTGCCGGTCAAGCCCTCGAAGGGCTGGCCGCTCGGGCTGACATTGCCGGTGTCGTGGTAGAGGTAGCCGAGCAGGTGGTCGAAGGACCGGTTCTCCAGCATCAGCACCACGATGTGGTCGATGGACTGCAGACCGCCGCCGCCGCTCCCCGCCCCGGCGCTCGCCGCGTTCTCGCCCGCTGTGTCGTCACCCGCACCGTTTTCAAGCGCGCTGGTACCGTCCATGATCCCGCCCCTTTCGCCGAAGCGCCCTCGCTTCGCAGTGTGGCAGAAGTCAGGACCCTGTACAGGCGATTGCGTCGGCGTCACCTGGACGGGCGTGTGTCACCGCGACGGCTGTACCGGACGCCACGCCAGCGGGGAGGAGAGCACCATCGTCGACGACGGCTGGCCGTGGTCCGCGAGCCGGTCGATCAGCGCCTCGAAATCGGGCATCGTCCGGACCGCGACGCGCAGCAGGCAGCAGGCGTCGCCGGTGAGCCGGTGCACCTCGAGGATCTCAGGGCTCTCGTCGATGACGTCTGGGTGCCGCAGCAGGCAACGCGGCCCGTAACAGGCCATCCGCACCAGTGCCTCGACTGTGCGCCCTGCGCGGGAGGGGTCCACGTGTGCGTGGTAGCCGGTGATCACACCCGTCTGCTCCAACCTGCGCACCCGTTCGGCGACGGCCGGCGCGGACAGGTTGATCCGGCGGGCCAACTCGTTGAAGGAAAGGCGGCCGTCCCGCTGCAACTCTTCAAGCAGCAGCCAGTCGGTGGCGTCCGGAAAGTCGTTGCGTGCTATCACCTTTCGATCATAAGCCGCGAGCGGCCGACGCGGTGGCGTCGGCCATTCCGATAAGCCGTAGACCGTAGTTCCATAGTTTCGTGCCCTTGAACATGACCGCGCCCGAGCGGACAGATCTCAACGAATACGAGGACTACGCGCAACTGCGTGCCCTGCTGACGCTGCAACGTCCGCGCACCGACGCGCCGGCTGAGCTGTCGTTCATCGTCGTCACGCAGGTCATGGAGCTGTACTTCACGCTGCTGCGGCGCGAGTGGGAGAGCGCGCGCGACGAGCTGACCCGCCCGAACGCCGATGTGCGCGGCGTGGTGCGCACGCTGCGGCGCGGGCACGGAGTCCAGGACGCGCTCACCGCGGCCTGGGAAGCGCTGCGGACGCTGACGCCGACCGAATTCGACGCCTTCCGCGAGTCCTTCGGGGTCGCCTCCGGAATCCAGTCCTACCAGTACCGGCACATCGAGTTCCTGCTCGGCGCCCGGCACCCGCGCGCACTTGCCGTCCACGAACAGACGCCGGGCATTCACGCCGACCTCGCGGCGCAGGCCGCCTCGCCCTCGCTCTACGACGCGGCGCTCACGCTGCTACGCCGGCGCGGATTCGCGGTCCCGCGGGTGCTGGCCGATCGCGATCCGCGAACCGAGTACGCGGGCGATGACCGTGTGGTCGCGGTATGGCGGGCGGTGTACGCCGACACGGCCTCCACCGAGACGGCGTCCACCGGAACCGCGCACGCCGACCTGGTGGATCTCGGCGACGCGCTGTTCGACACGGCCGAGCGGCACCTGCGCTGGAAGCAGCGTCACCTGCTGTCGGTGTGGCGCTCGATGGGGGACAAGCCGGGCTCGGCGGGCACCTCGGGTGCCCAGTGGCTGGAACGTGGCGTGCATCGCAAGTACTTCCCGGATTTGTGGACTCTGCGCGACCAGGGATGGGCATAACCGTGACCATGGCAACCTCGAACGCTGACGTGGATGCGACGCTCGCGGGACTCGCCGAGCGCGCCGCGAAGCTCGATGCGGACAACGCGCTGGCGCACACGCGTGAGCGGTTCCTGATCCCGCCGAACCTGGTCTATCTCGACGGCAACTCGCTCGGCGTGCTGCCGGCGGCCGTGCCCGCGGCGGTCGAGGACGTGGTACGCCGCCAGTGGGGCAGCGGCCTGATCTCCTCGTGGTTCGAGGAGGGCTGGTGGGAGGCGCCGCTGCGGATCGGCGAGCGCATCGGCGCCCTGCTCGGCGCGGCGCCCGGCCAGGTGGTCGCGGGCGACTCGACCTCGGTGCAGTTGTTCAACACGCTGACGGCCGCCGCCCGGCTCCGGCCTGGTCGCAGGGTGCTGCTGACCGACCCGGGTCACTTCCCGACCGATGCCTACCTGACCGACTCGGTGGCTGAGCTGCTCGGTCTGGACGTGCGGCGCATGCCGGCCGCTGAAGTGCCGGCGGCATTGGCCGAGATCGGGGGTGACGTCGGCGTCGTCTCCTATCCGATCGTCGACTACCGCACCGGTGAACGCTGGGACCTGCCGGGTATCACGCGGGCCGCGCACGCATCCGGCGCGGTCGTGGTGTGGGACCTGTGCCACGGCGCCGGAGCCATGCCCATCGGGTTGGACGAAGCAGAGGTCGACTTCGCGGTCGGCTGCACCTACAAGTACCTCTCCGGCGGCCCCGGATCGCCTGCCTACGTGTACATCGCGGCTCGGCATCATGACGCAGTGCGGCACCCGCTGACCGGCTGGCATGGTCACGCCGATCCGTTCGCGATGCAGGATGCGTATAAGCCGGCGGACGGCATCGCGCGGGCAAGGGTCGGCTGTCCGCCGATGCTTTCCCTGCTCACGCTTGAGGCCGCGCTCACCGCTTTCGACGGCGTGGACCTAGGCGAGCTGCGAGCCGTGAGCCTGAGTCTGACCGGCTTCTTCATCGAGTGCTGTGACGCACTGCTCGCAGAGCACGGATTCCAGGTGGCCACCCCGCGCGCCGCCGAGCGCCGCGGCAGCCAGGTCGCGCTGCGGCATCGTGACGCCGTGCAGCTGGTCCCGCAGTTGGCGGAGCGTTCCGTGGTCTGTGACAAGCGCGAGCCGGATATCCTGCGCTTCGGGTTCAACGCGCTCTACAACACCCACAGCGACGCGCTGGCGGCTGTCAGGACCCTGCGAGACCTGGCCGGCTGAGCCGGCGCTCGGCTCCTGACGCTTGGCGTCAGGGGGTGAGCGCGTGCACGGAAAGCATGATGAACAGCGGTAGCGCGGCGAGGATCACCAATGCCGCCCCGGTGATCTGCTCGATCGTGCCGTACGCGATGTTCGGCTCCTCATTCGTGCGCACGTGTGGAGCGCGGCCGCAGCCGGCCATGACCTCCAGCTCCTCGCCGATCCGGTAGCTCTCCTGCGAGGTGCGCGCGAGCAGGATCGTCTCGCGGCGCTTGGATCCTTCGATCTCGTACTCGACCACGATGCGCGCCGAGTCCGAGGGGAAGGACTGCCCGGCGGGATGCTGCGGAATCGCCTCGACCACCCGCGCGGTCACGTGCGAACCGCGCTGGAGCAGCCGCCGCGACCTGGTGAACTGCGAACCGCACAGCAGCGCCCCGACGACCGCGGTGACGATGCTCACCGCTGTGGCGATCCCGAACGCCACGACATGGCCGGCCGCCATGATCCGCCTCCTGGCGCTGATACCTTGGTGACCTCTTGTCACGTTAGCGCGCCAGGGTCCCTATCGCACATGATCGGAGGCTAAGAAAAGGCCCAGTTCGCGCGGTAGACCGGTGGCCGTCCCGTCCCGCTACGGCAACCGCCAGTCGACGGGTTCGGCGCCCTGGCGCGCCAGCAGCTCGTTCGCCCGGCTGAACGGCCGCGAACCGAAGAAGCCCCGGTCAGCGGACATCGGGCTCGGATGTGCGGACTCGATGCACGGGACGCCGCTGCCGAGCAGCGGCTTGACCTCACGGGCATCGCGGCCCCACAGGATCGCCACCAAAGGGGTGCCGCGCTGTGCCAGCGCACTGATCGCCTGCGCCGTCACCGCTTCCCAGCCCTTGCCGCGGTGCGCTCCCGGTTTGCCCGGGGCGGTTGTCAGCGCCCTGTTGAGCAGCAGTACGCCGCGATCGGTCCACGGCGAGAGGTCTCCGTTGGACGGCGCGGGAAGGCCGAGATCCTGGCTGTACTCGCGGAAGATGTTCACCAGGCTGCCCGGCAGCGGACGCACCTGCGGCGCGACCGAGAAGCTCAGGCCGACCGCGTGTCCGGGGGTCGGGTAAGGGTCCTGACCCATGATCAGGATACGCACGGCGTCGAAAGGCTGCTGGAACGCGCGCAACACGTTCGCCCCGGCCGGCAGGTAGGTGCGGCCCGCCGCCACCTCCGCCCGCAGGAAGTCACCCATTGCGGCGATCTGGCCGGCGACCGGTTCGAGCGCCTTGGCCCAGCCGGCTTCCACGACTTCGTTGAGGGGGCGTGCCATGGCGCATCACTGTACCCCGTACGCCGACGCCGCAACGGACGCCGCGGCCCGGTTCCGGCGAGATGGCCGGAACCGGGCAAATACGGGTGCGGATTTAGAGGGTGCGCGGGTAGGACTGCCGGATCCTCTTAGCTCATCAAGCCCACGTGTTCAGCCGTTCTACTCGGTCGGCTGGGCGTCGCTCGGCTCGTCGTCGGCGGCGAGGATCTTGTACAGCGACTGGCGAGCCTTGGCCAGGACCGCCCGCGCCTCCTCGCGCTGCGCGTCGCTGCCGACCTGGGCGACCTGCTTGTAGGCCATCGCCAGCTGCCCCAGCAACTCGCGGTCGCGGGCGAACTGCTCGAACCGGGCTCCCGGGCCACCGACCGCTTCCTCCCAGATGCGGGAGAGCTGCTCGGCGTTCTGCTCGGCGTGCTGACGCCCGGCCTCGGTCAGCGTGAACAGCTTGCGGCCGCCCTCGCCCACCGGCTCGATCAAGCCTTCGTCCTCGAGCTGCGCGAGCGCCGGGTACACCGAGCCGGAACTGGCCCGCCACACCCCGTCGGTGCGCTGCTCGATCTCCTGGATGATCTGGTAACCGTTGCGCGGTTCCTCGGCCAGTAACGTCACGATCGCCGCGCGCACGTCGCCGCGCCCGGCCCGGCCGCGGCCGCGCCGGTGTCCGCGCGGGCCGAAGCCGGGGCCCTCCCAGAACTCCGGTCCGCCGAAACCGAACTGTCCCGGCGGCAGCGGCGGAAGCGGTGGGAACGGCGGCATGCCGAAACCGCCATGCCTGCCGCGCCCGCGGCCGCGGTGTTCGTGCGGATCCTCGTGGTGCTCAGGGTGCTCGCCGCGCTCCCAGCGGGCCCGGCGCTCTTCGCGGCCGCCCTGATCGATCCGGCCGCGCATTTCCCGTCCGCGACGCTCGCGGAACGGTCCGTCCATGGGGAAAGAATGGATACTCATCGTTATCTCCTTAATAGTCGGGCGACTTACCCGATGTGTTAACGATATATCGCTAACTATCGGAGCGCAAGTGCTGGGCGCGCCGAATCGACGACTAGGCTGGTACGGATGTTCACCGAGGAGCCGACGCCGCAGGCCGCGCCGCACATACGCACCTTCCATCCGCGCCGCGGGCGGATCGGAGCCGCCCGCGCGGACGCGCTCGCCACGCTCTGGCCGCGGCGCGGCTACGACATCGTCAGCGACGCTCCCGGCTTCGACGCCGCCGCGCTGTTCGGCCGGCCGGCCCCGCTCGTCCTTGAGATCGGGTGCGGCATGGGCGAGGCGACCGCCGCGATGGCCGCGGCCGATCCCGAACGCGACTACCTGGGCGTTGACGTGCACACGCCGGGACTCGGCAACCTGCTGCTGCTGGCCGAGGAGGGTGGCTTGGCCAACCTGCGCGCGGCCCGCGGTGACGCCGTCGAGTTGCTCAGAGACCTGATGAAGCCCGGCTCGCTCGACGCAGTCCACGTCTTCTTTCCCGACCCCTGGCCCAAGGCGAAGCACCACAAGCGCCGGATCATCCGGCCGGACGTCGTGGCTCTCATCCGCGAGCGGCTACGTCCCGGCGGATCGCTGCGATGCGCGACGGACTGGGCGCCCTACGCGGAGCAGATGCTGGAGACCCTGCGCGCCGACCCCGGCCTGACAAGCGTCCATGACGCGTATGCGCCGCGTCCCGCCGATCGGCCGGTGACCAAGTTCGAGCGCCGCGCCCTCACCGCCGGCCGCCGCATCTTCGACCTCGAATTCATCCGGACCTGAACCGGCCGGCCGTTGCGGCTCGGACGCCCGCGACCTGCCTCGCGACCGCGTCTGTAACCGGCGCCACCGCGGCCGCCCGGTTTCCATCTCGCCGGGCGGGTACTCGCTGCCTAACAGAATGCGGGAGGCGCATTCGCCGAAACGAGCAGGAGGGTGGCGGGCATGGGTGCGCACCGTGCCGAGACGAGGTTGGCGCGGCAGCTGGTCAACGCGGCCACATCGTTGCATCAACAGCCGTCAGTCGAGCAGACGATGCAAACTATTGTGTACACGGCACCTGAGATAGTCGACGGCGCCGAGCACGCGGGCCTTACCGCGCTGCGTCGCGACCGTACGATGGAGAGCCCTGCCTACACCGACGAAATCGTGCTGGCGCTGGACCAGTTCCAGAGCGAGGCGGACGAGGGCCCCTGCGTGGCGGCCGCGGAGCAGGACGCGATCGTGTGCATCGACGACATGGCCACCGAGGTCCGCTGGCCGAAGTTCGCGGCGCGAGCGCTCGAACTGGGTGTGCGTAGCCTGATCGCCTGCGGCCTGGGCCGTACCGACGGTTGGCGCGTCGCGCTGAACCTGCACGCGCGACGCCCCGGCGTATTCGCCGGCCTCGCCGGCGAGATTGCCTCCCTCTATGCGGCGCACGCCGCGCTGGCGCTCGGGAACGCGGCGAACGTCGAAGCGCTGCGCGGCGGGATGGACCGCCGTCAGGTTACCGGCGAGGCGACCGGCATCCTGATGGAGCGCCATCGGGCCCACTCGCCGGATGCCTTCGCCCGGCTGGTGCGCGCCTCACAGCGGTTGAACGCGAAGGTCGAGCAGATCGCGCGGCACGTGATCCGCACCGGCCAGGACCCGGAGGCGATCACTGCGGCGGATCTGTCGCGAGCTTCGTGATCGCTTCGTCCACGGATGCATACACCGGCAGCTGCGCGCCGGACAGTTCAAGCAGGCGCACCACGGCGTCGCTGGGTGCGATGACGGCGAAGCGCCCATGCGACAGCCGCGCGGATTGCAGCACGCGGAGGCCGGCGCAGTCGATGAACGTGACCTGCGAAAGTTCGAGCAGCAGCGGCCGCTCGCCGTACAGCAGGGGCGACAGCGCGGCCTGCAACCTGTCCTTGGTGGCCAGATCTATCTCCCCGCGCGCTGAGATCGCGGCGCAGTCGGCGGCGTCCCGCAGTACGCGACAGGCGAATGGGCCGGAGCCGGGCGGCGAAGGCTGCGGCATCGGGCGGCTCCCTCAACGACAGGAGCGGCGTCGTGCCCGGGACGGATGGGCTGCTTCGCCAACCCAGGCCGTCCGCTGGTCAGTATGCCATCGTCCCGCGCGTACGCGAGCGTGCCGAAGTACCCGGGATTGCCGCCGACCCAGCTAACGCCAGCTCCGCATCCGCCGCACTGAGCGGATGCGGACGTCGGGTGGAATACCGCTTTTGCGGCAAGAACGCCTTGCTAGTTCGTAGTCGGCCGGTTTGGGGTCCCGGAGAGCACGCACCACACGTCCTTGCCACCACGCGGATCGGGCGTCACGCCCCACGACTGCGCGACGCGCGAGACCAGATCGAGGCCCACCCCGCCGATCGTGCGCTGCGCCGCAGGTACGACTGCCGGCAGGCCGTCCCCGTCGTCGTGCACGCGCAGCGTGAGCCGGTTGCCGTCGAACCGCAGCTCGATCTCGATCGCCGTTCCCGAATGCAGGACCGCGTTGCTGACCAGTTCGCTGATCACCAGCTGGCCGATCTCGGCGAACTGTTCGCCGTGCCAGGCCGCGCAAGCCTGCGCGACCAAATCGCGGGCGCGGCGCGGCGCGGTCGTCTCCGGGCTCAGCCGCGCCAGCCTGCGTCTGGAAGCTTCGACCACCGCATACTCCATACCCGTTGTGTCGCGTGCGCGCGTGCCCGCTCCACTCGCCGCGGATCTGGGTCGGCTCTGGGTTCGCACCGCTGCGCTCGATCGCGGTGCGAATCCGAGTCGAGGTCGAGTCAAGTCAGTTCACATCTGGCCGGGCAGTACGGGGCTGGGCTGTCGGTTCGGTTCGGTTCGGATCGGTTCGGTCTCGGTGCTGCAGAACGCGCTGCTAAAAGCGTCGCTTCCTCGGTGCGGTGTCCTAGGGCGCGCGACACCCCTGGCTGCCCGGTCGCGACAAGCTCAAACGGTTCGGTTTCCGGCGCCGCGTCAGTCGCGGCGGGAGAAGTCCAGGAGCAGGATCGCGACATCGTCGGAGTGCCGCCCGGAATCGAGTCGCTGCGCCGTGCGGACCAAATGATCCAGCAACGCCTCGGCGCTCGCGTCCGGCGCGGCCGCGATCAACGCGAGCAGGCCTTCCACGCCGAGGCGCTGAGCGCCCGGGCCGGAATGCCCTTCGCTCAAGCCGTCGGTGTAGAGCAGCAGGGCGCCGGTGTCCGGCAGGTCGAGCCTGGTCTCGGTCCAGCGGCGCTGGCCGGAACCGAGCCCGAGCGCCACGCCGTATCGCGCGGGGACCAGCTGCGGTGCGCCGGGCCCGAGCAGCAGCGGCTCGTGATGTCCGGCGAGCACGATGGAGGCGACTCGCCCGACCGGATCCATCGACACGACCGTGCAGGTCGCGAAGAAATCGTCGCGGGGCCGTTCGGCGACCGTGATCTGCTCCAGGCAGTCGAGCAGTTCGATGCCACGATGGCCGGCCAGGATGAGCGCGCGCCAGGCGATGCGCAGGCAGACTCCCAGCGCGGCCTCGTCCGGGCCGTGGCCGCTGACATCGCCGATGACGGCGTGCACGGTGCCGTCCGAGGTCTGCACCACGTCGAGGAAATCGCCGCCGAGCAGCGCCCGCTGCCGACCGGGCAGATAGCGGCTGGTCGCCGTGATCGCCCGCGTACTCAGCAGCGGCGCCGGCAGCAAACCGCGTTCGAGCCGCGCGTTCTCCTGCGCGCGCATCCGGGTTTCGCGCAACTCGGCCGCCGCCAGTTCGGCGCGCTTGCGGTGCACGCTGTAGCGCAGGGCGCGGCGCAGCAGTTGTGCGTCGACCTGGCCCTTCGCGAGGTAGTCCTGCGCGCCGTACGCCACCGCCAGCGCTCCCGCCTGCGACTCGGCCAGACCGGTGAGCACGATGATGCCGCTGGTCGTCGCGGCAAGTTGTAGCGTGCTCACGACCGCGGCGCCGACGGCGTCGGGCAGGTTGAGGTCGAGCAGGATGCAGTCGAAGGGCGCCCGCCGCAGTTCGGCCATCGCGTCGCCGAGGGTCTTGGACCAGCGCAGGGTGTGCGCGAGCTGAGTCTCGGCGAGCAGTTCCCGGACGATAAGCGCATCCCCTGAGTCGTCCTCGACGAGCAGGATGCGGTACACCTCCGGTTCGAGTAGCGGGATGCCCTCTCGCTCTTCGCGCGTACGCGTGTCCGGGCTCTCGGTCTCGGTTGACTGCTCGTCAGCTCGTTTCTCGGCGGGAGGGATCACGGCGGGCTCACTCCCGGGGAACCGGCCGTCATCGAGGCGGCGACGCGGACCGGCGGCGTGAAAACGAAGCGCGCGGGAACATCGACGATCTTCCGGCGCAGTGCCAAACCGATGCGTTTGCCCGGATACGCATCGCGCGCATGCAGCCGCTGGAAGATCGCGAACACCCTCCCAGTGTATTCGGGTCCGATGCAGATGCCGATGCCGTTGTCGGTGACCGCAAAACGCCACAGCGCGTCCGCTTGTGCCAGACCTTCAACTACGGCCGCATCGGGCGCCGAGCCGGCGCTGGTGCCGGATCAGCGCGCCGCCGACCCGATCAGCTCCGCGTCCCGGCCGATCGAGTCGAGCGTCGCCGAGGCGTCAGCGTGGTCGCGGAACAGATGCAGCCGCGACTCGCCGATCTGCTCGCGTAGCCGGTGGTCCTGGATGCCCAGACCCTCGCGCGGAGCCAGGCACAGCACGCCGACCTTGCCCGCGTGCTCGTTGAGCTGGACTGACCTGATCGCGCCCGCGATCTGATCGAGGGGATGGACGCGGGAGAGCGCGGGGACGATGAGGCCCAGTTCCAGGAGCCGGTTGGCCTCGACCGCTTCCTGGTAGTTGGCGCCGTGGCTGCCGATGACGCGCTTGAGTTTCATCCAGAGGTAGCGGTTGTCGTAGTGGTGGGCGTAGCCGGTGCTGGAGCCGCAGGTGACGACGGTGCCGCCGCGCCGCGCCACGAATACGGACGCGCCGAACGTCTCCCGGCCGACGTGCTCGAAGACCACGTGCGGGTCTTCGCCGACGCGTTTGCGGATCGCCGCGCCGAGCGCGCGCCACCGCTCGACCGACTCGGGACCGGTGCCGGTCGCGTCGTGCACGTCCGCGCTCGTGCGTTCGGTGAATCCGAGTTCCTGACGGTCGATCACATGACGGCAGCCGAGCTGGTGCAGGAGCTCGGCTTTCTGAGCATTGCCGACGACGCCGACGGGGATGGCGCCGGCGCGTTGGACGAGTTGGACGGCGTAGGAGCCCAGACCGCCGGTGGCGCCCCAGATCAGGACGATGTCGCCCATTTTGATACGGGCGCCGTGTGCGCCGATCAGCATGCGGTAGGCGGTGCCCAGGCACAGGGTGTTGCAGGCGGCTTCCTCCCAGGACAGGTGCGCGGGCTTGCGCACCAGCTGGGTGGCTTTGGCCAGGGCGTAGTGGCCGAAGGCGCCGAAGTTGGTCTCGAAACCCCAGGCGAGCATGCGGCTGGAGAGCATGCCGTCTTCCTGCGCGGCGGCTTGTTGTTCGTCGATGACGACGGGGGAGATCACGACGTGGTCGCCGGCTTTCCAGTGGCGTACCGCGGAGCCGGTCCGCACCACGACTCCGGCTGCGTCGGAGCCGACTTGCTGGTAGTCGCGCTCGTGACGGGTGTCCCAGCCGCCGTGGCGGGCCAGGTCGCGCAGGAAGCGGAAGGTGGGGACGGGTTCGAACATCGCGGACCAGACGGTGTTGTAGTTGATCGCGGCGGCCATGACCGCGACGATCACCTCGTCCGGGGCCAGTTCCGGCATCGGGACATCGCCCACGTGCAGGCTGCGGCGCACGTCCTTGTCCCGCTGGCCCTCGAAGATGTTCTGGTCCTCGCGGCGCAGGAACGCCGCCGGGTAGCTGTCCGGCAGCGGACAAGCCAGCAACTCCTCGGTCCCGGCCCCGGCCAGGACCGCTTCACTCAGTGCGCTCATACCACCGAAATTGCTCATTGGGTTGCTCCTCCGCGTCGAAAAGGGCGGGTGTCCGGGAAAGTACGGGAGACGAGTAGCCGGGCGACCGGCGAACCGCCCGGCGTCAGGAAAGGCCGAGGCTGGCGGCGAGCATCGGCCAGGACTTGGTGAACTCGCGACGCCAGTCCGGCCAGTCGTGCACGCCGCCGGGATAGAAGTCGGTCTGCGCCTGGATGCCGAGCAGCTTCAGCCGCTGCGCGAAGGACTTGGCCTGCGGCCACAGCGCGCTTTCCAGGGACGCGCCGACGAGGTTGTCGCGTTCGCCGCTGTCCAGGCCGCTGCCGCAGGACACGAATATGGCGGTCCAGCGCAGGTACGGCATCAGGTCGTAGGGGTTGTCCGAGTTCCACAGACCGGCGTTCGTGGTCGGATCGCCCCATAGCGCGCTGGGGTTCACGTGCTCTCTGGCCACGATCGCGTCGATGACAGCGGGCACGCCGATGGCCGTGGTGTCCAGCACGCCGCTGTACGACGCGGCCGCGGTGAACGCGCCTGGGTGGTGCGCCGCGAGCACGAACGCCCCGTATCCGCCTGTTGACACGCCCGCCACGGCTCGGGTGTCCCCGGCATGATAAGACCTCTGCAACAGCTGCATCAGCTCGGTGACTTCGAAGGACTCGTAGTCCGGTTTGTTGCTGCCGCCGTTGAGCCACCGGGTCGGTATCCCGGTCGGTCCGGCCGACGGCATCGCGACGATCAGTTCCTTGTCCGCGGTGAAGGACTCGATCTCGGTCTCGCGGGTCCATGCGGTGTAGTCGTCGTGCGCGCCCTGGAGCAGGTAGAGGACCGGCCATGTGCGGTTGGCGTCGGCGGTCCAGTCGCGCGGTAACAGGACCCTGACCGGCACGATCGCTCCGACGGCCGGCGAGCTGATCCGCAGATCGAGCATCCGCCCGTCGAGTTGTGTCACGCCGGAGACGAAGGCGCCATCGTCGGAGGTCACCGGGGTCGCGGACGGGTCGGCGGTCACCGAGGCGGCGGCCGCGGTGGTGCCCGTCGCGCCGGCCGCCGCGAGCGTCAAAGCCAGCGCGATCAGGGACTTGAGGGTCCGATGGTGCTGGGCGCTATGCATGGGTGCCCTCGCCGGCTGCCTGTTCACCGGCGCGCAGATCCGCCGAAAGCAGTGCGCCGAGGACGTCGACCGAGGGCGGATCCAGCAGGCAAAGGTGATGGCCCGGCACCCGCTTGACGGTCAGCTCCGGGCAGAACTGTTCCCAGCCAAGCCTGTCGTCGTCGCGCTCGTAGCGCTGGTCGCGCACCGTGTGCGGCGCAAGTTCGGTCGCGCGGTACAGCAACGTCCGGCCCGGATAAGGCCGCGGCTGATGGCGCTCGCCGCTGCGCAGATCCAGGTACGAATCGCGTTGATGCTCGACGATGGCTGGGGGAAGGTCCACCACTTGTTGCAGGGTTTTGATGACCAGCTCGATTTGCATCGCGTCGTCGAGCATGGCGAGTTCGTCGTAGGGAAGCGCAAGCGGCGCGCCGTAGACGTGTTCGACGTATTCGGCGAAGGCCGCGAACCTGCCACGGGCTTCCTGCTCGCGAGTGAGGTCGGGCCTCGGCAACGGCAGCACCGTGTCGATGAGGATCAATGCACTGACAGTGCCGTGTGCGGCGAGGAGCCGGGCCGTCTCTTGGCCGACAAGTCCGCCGAAAGACCAGCCGCCGACGATCCATGGGCCGCTCGGATGCAGGCTGCGGATCACCCGGGCGTATTCGGCGGCCTGATCGCGCACTTCCGGGGCGTCGGTCAGGCGTTCCAGGCCGTATACCGGCCGGTCAGCGCCGAGCCGCTGGACCAAGGTGCGGTACACGGCACTCGACCCGCCGGCTGGATGGATCAGGAACAGCGCAGACCGCGTTCCGTGCTGCTGGAGGACGCGCACCGGGCCGTCTACCGGCTCTTCCAGCAGCGGGCGGACCTGATTCGCGACATCGGCCAGGGTGTTGCCCTCAGTGGGGGTCGCGAGCGCGGGTACTGGCCGTTCGAGCTGCTCGCCCAGGATGTGTACGAGCGCTGCGGCGAGCTCGGGCCGGTCAGCGAGCGTTTCAAGCTTGTCGCAGACGCCGGTCGACGGATCGCCGCCGACCGCTTGCCAGGCTTGGGTGACCAGTCGTTCGGCGGCGTCGCGGGGGAGTACGCCGCGTGCCTGGCCGGGCGTGGGGGCGGCCACGGACGGGCCACTGCGCGGTGGCGTGACCTGTGCTTCGAGCAGGGCGCCGATGCGTGCGATCGTGCCCTGATTCAGCAGGTCACGCGCGGCGATTTCGATCCCGAACTCGCTTTTCACGCGGCCGAGGATGCGAGCGGCTTGCAGCGAGTCGAGACCGAGATCGGTGAGCGGCGCGTTCGCATCGATGCTCTCCGGTGAGTAACCCATCACCTGGCCGACACACACGCGCAGCCGATCGACTGTCGTTATCGGGCTTTGCTCGGCCGCCGTCTCAGACCCAGTCGTCTCAGACTCAGCTGTCTCAGACTCGGTCCGATGGCCGGTTGGTGTTGGTGTTGGTGTTGGTGGTGGCGCCCACGTCGCAAGCGGCGCCGTGGCCCAGAAACGCTGATGCCGCCAGCGCGGCGAGGGCAGGTCGATCACCTGCGCACCAGGATGCAAAGCGCGCCGAACCGTGACCGGATCCAGCGCGCCGCCGGCCAGCATGGTCGCGACGGCGAGGCGGAACGTCGTGGCGTCGTCCGTGTCGCGGCGCAGCGTCGGCACCAGGAATGCATCATCGATGCCTGAGGCGCGCAGCGTTTCGGTGATCGGATAGAGCTGCGTGGGGTGCGGTGAAACCTCGACGAAGATCCGATGCCCATCCTCGGCTGCCGCTGTCACGGCCTGCTGAAAACGCACCGGCTGACGCAGATTCCTTGCCCAGTAAGCGGAATCGACAACGACTGTGCCGCGCGGGTCGTGGTCCACCGTCGTGTACAGCGGGAACGATGGCTCTCGCGGCTCGATCGCGTCGATCTCGCTGAGGAAGGGTTCGAGCAGCGGCTCGACCTGCGGGGTGTGGCCGGCCGCCGTCACGTGCAGCGGCCGCGCCGTGCCGCCGTCCTCGCTCACCAGCCGGACGAGCCGCTCGACGTCGGCCGCCGTCCCAGCGACGACGCATTGCCGAGGCGACGAGTAAACCGCGACACGAAGGCTCGGCAGGATCTCGGCGAGCTGCTCAATCTCCTGCGACGAGCGGTCGACGACGGCCATCGCCCCGCCGCAAAGCCGTTCGAGCAGCCGGGAGCGCGCCGCGATGATCCGGGCACCGTCTTCGAGGTCCAAGGCCCCTGCGACGACCGCCGCCGCGACCTCGCCCATCGAATGCCCGATCACCGCGGCCGGTCGCGACCCGTGCGCCTGCCACAATTCGGCGAGCGCGATCTGGACCCCGAACAGCACCGGCTGCGCCACCGCGGTCCGGGAAAGGTCGGCGCCGGGTTGCAGGTGTGCACGCAGCGACAGGCCCGCGTGGGAGCGCAGCAACGGCTCCAGCCGCTCGACCGCCGCGGAGAAGGCGGGCTCGCTTTCGAGCAGGCGGTACGCCATGCCAGGCCACTGCGATCCATAGCCGGAGAACACCCAGACCGCGCCGGCCCGGCTCGCACCGGCCGACCCGGTGGCCAGGCCGGGATGCGGGTGGTTCTCGGCGAACTTCGTCAGCGCTCTGACTGCTTCTTCGCCAGACCTGGCCACGACTGCGACTCGGTGACGGCCCTTGCCCAGGCGCCCTGCGAGGGTGTACCCGATGTTGGACAGCGCGGCCGCTCGTCCGCGGGGCGAGTCCAGCCAGGCGGCGAGATCCGCGGCGTCTTCACGCAGCCGATCCGGCGTCGGAGCGTCGAGCGCGAGCACACATGGCGCGGTCGAGTTCGCCGTCACCGCGACGGGATCGGCGTCGATCCGCGCACCGCGTGCCGAGCCGCGGCGGGTCGAACGCTTGCGGCGGTACTCCTGGAGCAGCACGTGCGCGTTCGTGCCGCCGAATCCGAAGGCTGAGACACCGGCCGTCGCGATACCCGAATACCTGGGCCAGGGCTCTGCTTCGGTGACGACGCGCAGCCGCTGCGTATCGAAGTCGATGTGCGGGCTCGGCGCGGCGAAGTGCAGTTGCGGCGGCAGCATGCCGTGATGCAGCGCGAGCACCGTCTTGACCAGCCCGGTGATCCCGGCAGCGGCTTCGAGATGCCCCAGGTTGGTCTTCACCGAGCCGATCAGCAGGGGCTGGTCGAGGCCGCGCGAAGCTCCCAGGACCGCGCCGAGAGCGCTCGCCTCGACCGGGTCTCCGAGTGCCGTACCTGTCCCGTGCGCTTCCACGTAGTCGACCCCCGCTGCATCGGTATCTGAACCGTGTTGGCGGTACGCGTCCGCGAGCAGCGCGCGCTGGGCCTCGGCGTTCGGGGCCAGCAGGCCATTGGAGCGTCCATCCGAGTTGACCGCGCTCGCTCGGATCACCGCGAGCACGCGGTCTCCCGCCGCCTCGGCATCGGCCAGGCGGCGCAGCACGACGACCGCGCAGCCCTCCGCGCGCACCATGCCGTCGGCGGCAGCGGCGAACGCCTTGCAGCGTCCATCAGGCGCGAGCGCGCCCGCGCGCTGAAAGCTCAGCGTAACGGCGGGGGAGAGCAATACATTGACGCCGCCGGCGAGCGCGGTGTCGCATTCCCCGCTCACCAGGCTGCGGACCGCGTGGTGTACCGCGACCAGCGACGACGAGCACGCGGTGTCCACAGCGAGACTCGGGCCGCGCAGATCGAGTGCGTACGAGAGCCGATTCGCCGCGATGCTCAGCGCCGCACCAGGCGCGCTCCATGCCTCGACCCGGTCGAGATCCATGGTTGTCAGCCGAGCGTATTCGTTCCCGCTGATGCCCACGAACACGCCGGTTCGACTGCCCGCGAGCGCGGTCGCCGGGATCGCCGCATGGTCAAGGCTCTCGCGCGCCACCTCAAGCAGCAGCCGTTGCTGCGGATCCATCGCAGCAGCCTCACTCGGCGCGATGCCGAAGAACGAAGCGTCGAACCCCGCCACGTCGTCGAGGTATCCGCCATACCGGTTGACCTGGCCGAGCGCCGGATCATCGGGCGCCGCGAAGCCCTCCCAGCGGCCGTCCGGCAGAGTACTGACAGCATCGACGCCGTCGATCAGCAGCTGCCAGAACTGCTCAGGCGAGCGCACGCCACCCGGCAATCGGCAGCCGATCCCGACTACTGCGATGTCCGACGCGTCGTGTGCGGCGGCGGTAGCCGTCTGCGTCGGGCGCGACGATCGCGGGGCCCGAGCCGAAGAACCCGACCGCGACGAAGCGGTCGCCTCAGCAACGACTCTCGCTAAGGAATCCAGCGTCGGCGCTTCCCACAACAAGGTCGCGGGTAGCGAGCAGCCAGTCAGTTCACTGATCTCGGCTGCCAGCGCGACGGCGTCGCGTGAGGTGAGACCCAGCTCGGCCAGTGGCCGATCGGGCGCGACCTGAGCCGGATCAATGCCGTGCCACTCGCGTAGCCGGTCCGTCACCAAGCGCCGGATCGAGCCGGCCGGATCGGCCGCGCCCATCAGACACGCTCCGGTTGCCGCGTGAGACAGTCATCGTATTCGCCCCGCAGGAACGCGATCCGGCACGCGCTGCGCGACACTTTTCCGCTCGACGTGCGCGGCACGCTTCCCGGCGGGACGAGCACGAGCTGGTCCAGTCGCAGGCCGTGGGCAGTCGAAACGCGGGCGCGCGCCGCGCGATCCGCCTCCCCGCGCACCGCCTCGTCTGGAATGAGGTCCCTGCGATGCTCGGCGACGGCCACGACCAGCTCGCCGTCGGCGCGCGGGACGCCGAAGACCGCGACCCGGCCCTTGCGCACCGAGGAAAGCGCGCCCTGAATGCTCTCCTCGACGTCCTGCGGATAGTGGTTGCGGCCGTCGACGATCAGCAGATCCTTGAGCCTGCCGGTGACCAGCAGTCCGCCGTCGTGCAGCGCGCCGAGGTCGCCGGTACGCAGCCACGGCCGCTCACCGGTGCCGGGAAGCACGAGACCGAACGTCTCAGCGCTCTGCTGGGCCCGCTTCCAGTAGCCCAGACCGATATTCGGCCCGCGCAGCACGATCTCGCCGACCGCGTCCTGCGGCAGCGGCGCCTTCGTCACCGGGTCGATCACGCGAAGCTCTTGGCCGACCGGCAGACCGCAGGCGACCAACGAGACAGCGCCGCCGCAAGCAGCGCCGCCGGAAACGCCGCCGGCAACCGCGATCAGGCCTTCGGCGAGGGCGTCACGCCTGCAGATCACCTCACGCGCCGCCGCCTGCGGACCATCGGTGGTCACGAAGACCGTCGCCTCGGCCAAACCGTAAGAGGGGCACAGCGCTTCGGCGCGCAGTCCCACGCCGGCGAACGCCTGCCGGAACCGCCTAAGCGTGTCGATCCGCACCGGTTCGCTGCCATTGACCAGAGCACGTACTCGCTCCAGCCGGACATCGGCGAGGTCCTCCGGCGCGACCCGCGCGACGCAGTACTCGTATGCGAAGTTCGGAGCGGCGGACAGAGCGCCGGGGAACTGCCCGAGCAACCTGAGCCACCGCTCCGGGCGCTCCAGGAACGCCACCGGATCCATGAGCACCGAAGGGAATCCGGCCACCAACGGCGTCGCGATGCTCAGTACCAGTCCCATGTCGTGGAAGAGCGGCAGCCAGGCCACGGCGGTGGTCGGGCCGTTCTTGATGTCGAAGGCGACAACACCCTGCGCGGCGTTCGCCACGACGTTGCGGTGCGTGATCATCACGCCCGCGGGGGCGCGCGTCGAACCCGAGGTGTACTGGAGATAAGCGACGTCGTCCGGATCGGGGTCCGTCGTCCAGAGCCCGGCGAACGCAGCGCTCGACGCCCGCGGCTCGCCGTCTACGCGGACGAGCGGCAACCCGGCCGAAATCACCGCCGCCGCAGAGCCCTGCGTCGCGCGCACACTCTCGGACGTGACCAGAGCGCACGCCGGTTCGCAGTCATCGAGCACGGCCGCGATCCGGTCCTCATGACCGGGCAGGTCCGGCGGGAACAGCGGTACGGCCACCACGCGCGCCATCAGGCAGCCGAGGAAGGCGGCCACGTAGTCCAGCCCCTGCGGCAGCAGCAGGGCGGCGCGATCACCCGGTCGGGCTACCTCAGCGAGTTGAATCGCCACCGCCTCGGCGCGCACCAGCAGCTGACCCCACGTCAGGGTCCGATGCCGCCCCGGCGAATCCGGCTCGGGAAAGTCGACAAAGGTGAAGGCCCGCTGGTGTGCGCGCTCGGCGGCCAGCCGGCGCAGCCGTTCGACGAGCAGCAGCCGGTCCGTATCGGCCGGATCCGACGAGAGCGCGAAATCAGAGGGCATGCACGCTCCAGCGCAACAGTAGACGAGGCATTGACCTCAACAGATCAACACAGCGCACTGTGCTCGCGCATCACCTCATGACTGAACGGGTGACGGCGGTTCGCCCAATATGCCTAGGCGCGGCGCCTACGGCTAGCGACTCGCCTTAGGACACGCCGGTCAGCGTCTTGCGCAGCCGGCGGACCGGACTGTCCAGCCCGAACCGCTCGGCCAGCGCGTCCAAGCCGTCCGGATCCGCCGGCGAGGACGGCAGGCGGGAGTCCACCGGCACGGTAGGCGCGTCAGCTCGCACCCGCACGACCTGCGGTGCGACAGCCAGGTAGTCGCGCGCCGCGTCAAGGCGCTTACGAGCGGCCGCCTTGAGTGCGGAGCGCGGATCCTCAAGCGCGGCGAGAATGCCCTCCAGCGAGCCGAACTCGGCGATGAGCGAGGCAGCGCTCTTCTCCCCGATCCCGGCCACCCCAGGCAGGCCGTCGCTCGGATCTCCGCGCAGCGTCGCGAAGTCCGCGTAGCCGCGCCCGGGAATGCCGTACTTGGCGATCAGGGCGCTGTCATCGACGACCTCGAGCTTTGAGACGCCGCGCGCGATGTTCAGCACTCGCACACCGCGCTCGTCATCGACGAGCTGGTACATGTCCCGGTCGCCGGTCACCACGTCCACCGGCCCGTCGTGCGCCCCGGCGTACGCGGCGATGGCGTCGTCGCCCTCGAACTGATCCGCCCACCCGCGGGCGATCCCGAACGCGTCGAGCACCGCCTCCAACACCGGGACCTGCGGACTGAGCGTGTCCGGCACGACCTCGACGGATGCGCTCACCGACCGCTCAGCTCCCGGTCCCGCCTCCGCGCTCGGCGGCTCCGGCGCGGCCACCTCCAGCACCCGGTGCGCCTTGTACGACGGGATCGCCGCCACCCGGAACGCCGGCCGCCAGTCCGCGTCGAAGCAGGCGATAAGCCGGTCCGGCCGGTACGCCGTGACCAGCGCCGAGATGAAATCCACCGTGCCGCGCACCGCGTTGATCGGCATTCCGTCCGGTGCGGTGATGGACTCCGGCAGGCCGAAATAGGCCCGGAAGTAGAGCGTCGGGGTGTCGAGAAGCATCAGCCGGTCAGCCACCTGATCAGCTTCCCATACGCCACCTACAGGAACGTGCGTCCCTCGCCGCGGTACGTCGGCACCGTCGCCGTAACGGAGTCGCCCTGGATCAAATGCAGCTCGCCGAACCGTTCGCACAGCTCACCGGCCTTCGCGTGCCGGAACCACACCCGGTCGCCGACCGCCAGGTTGTCCGCGGCGGCGCCGAGCAGCGGCGTCTGCACCTCTCCGGCGGCCTCCTGCGAGTCGTAGTGCAGGCCGGAAGGCAGGTACGGCTGTGGTAACCGGTCAGTGCCCGGCGGACCGGATGCGATGTACCCACCGCCGAGCACAGTCACCGCGCCCGGGCCCGGCCGTCGCACCACAGGCAGCGCGAACAACGCCGCCGGGCGCCCGGTCACCGCCCGATAACCGTCGAACAGGCGCGGCAGGAACAGGCCCGAGCCCGCGCCGATCTCGGTGACCGCTTCCTCGGCGGCAGTGCGCTCGACCGAGCCGGTACCGCCACCGTTCACGAACTCCAGCTGCGCTATCTCCTTGACCGCCGCGACGATCGCCGCGCGCCGCTCGGCCAGCTCCGCGGCGCTGCCGCGCTGCATCACCCGAACCGCCAGACCGCGCGCCGGACGCCCGGGCGGCGCGTCACCCACGCCGGCGATCTGCGCCTCGTACGCCATCAGCCCGATCAGCCGGAACCCGTGCCGGTCGGCCGCCTCCCGGGCCACCGCGGCCACCGAGGCGGGGGAGTGCAGCGGCGAGCGGCGCGCCCCGATGCGCAACCGACCACCCAGCGGCCGCCAGGAGGCGTCGATGTCCACGCAAACCCGGATCGGCGCGGCGTCCGGCACGTCCGCGGTCGCCTTCTCGATCAGGTCCAGCTGCTCGATCGAGTCGATCATCAGAGTGACGGTGTCAGCCGTGCGGGCGTCCGCGGCCAGCCGCCGCAGCGCCACCCGGTCCACCGTCGGATAGCCGACCAGAATGTCATCGAACCCTGACCCGGCCAGCCACAACGCCTCCGGGAGAGTAAAGGCCAGAAGACCGCGGAAGCCGTCGAGCGCGAGCACCGCGCGAAGCACCTCGCGGCTGCGCACCGACTTCGTCGCGACCCGTATCCGCTTGCCCCCGGCCCTTCTGACCAGCTCTGTTGCGTTGTGGCGCAGTGCCGCCAGGTCCACGACCGCCAGCGGAGGATCAAGGTGCTCTGTGGCGTGATTCAGGCGGTCCAGGTCGGTCACGCTCCGAACCCTTCCATACCCGGGTCGCCCGGGTAAGACCGATTAGATCCCGGAAAGGTCTCGACCTGATGACCTTCGTCGACGGCCCTTCTCGTCCCGCTGTCGGCCACCATTAGGGTGCACTAAGGTTCAACCTGATCAAAGCACGCCGCCCGGCGTCGCCGGGTGACAGAAGAGTGGGGGCGACCATGGCAGCGGACGACCCGGGGACCTCCCGGGGGACGCACTGGGCGCACGAGGGCGAGCCGGAGGCGCCCGAGGTAACCCGTGTGGACGTAACGGAGGTCGTCGAGGTTACCTCTGAGGGTGTTGCAGAGGTGGATGTCACTGAAGTGGCCCAGCCGCCGCTCGTCGCGCCGCCGCCAAGCGCGCAGCCGCCATTCATTGTGCAACAGCCGATGCCGCAGCCCGTGTACCCGCAGCAGCCGTACCCGCAGCCCCCGGGCGCGTATCCGCAACCTCAAGCCGGTTACCCACAGCCGCAGGTTGCCTATCCGCAGCCCCCAGTTGGTTACCCGCAACCTCAGGCTGATTATCCGCAGCAGCCCGTCTACGGCTGGGGCACCCAACCCCCGATGCCGCCGGTCCCACCGCAGCGCAAGATCTCTTTTCCCCGCCGCACGCTCGCGATCGTATCGGCGCTTGTCGCCGTCGCGGCGCTGGCATTGGGGATCGGTCTTGTCATGGCGCAGCCCTCGGGCGGCTCCGCCGCGAAGCACACGACCGGCGCGGCTGCCCAAGACGACGCCGCACGCGCCGTCTGGCGCACTGCCACGGTCGAGCAACTACTGCCCGCGTCGATCAAGCGCGAGGGCAGCGAAACCTATATAAGGCTTGGGATAAACCCCGACGAGTCCTGCGCCAAGCTCCCGGCCGCATTCACCGGCGACCTGGCCCCCACGAAGTGCGCGCACGTCCTGTCCGCCACCTATACCGACCGCACGCAGACCGTCACGGCCACGGTCGGCATCGTGGTCGTGAGCGGGAGCGCCGCCGACCGGCTGCGCCTCTTCCAGAACTGGACCCCGGACTCGAACGCGAACAACGCAGCGATGATGCCGCACACTTATCCGATCCCGCGCTCCGTCGCCGCCCAGTTCACGGACGCGCAGCGGGTCGCGTGGCAGTCGCAGGCCTCGGCGGACGGCACCTACCTGGTTTACGCGGTTGCTGGCTTCACCGATGGGCGCACCGGACCGGGCACCGCTGCCATCGCCGCTGCTTCGGGCTCGGCGCTCAGCTCCAGCTCACCGGCGGTGCAGGTCGCCGGAGACCTCCCGGCGGCGATCCAAGACCTGATCGCCTCGCAGATCCAGGGTTCGCAGGGAGGTGCCTCATGACACATAGCACCCTCGAACAGCCAAACGCGAGAACCGTCAGCGCGCGCGGCGCACGCCGGCTCTCTGCGGCAGTCGCCGCGTTCGGCTGCCTTGCTACATACGCCCTCGCCACAGCGACCCCTGCGCACGCGGACGATATCCGTGACAAGGAATGGCCGCTCGCCTTCCTCAACGCCTCTGCCGCTAACCGGATCAGCTCGGGTTCCGGCGTCACCGTGGCCCTCCTTGACTCCGGAGCCATGACCAGCCGGGCAGACCTGACCGGCCAAATCACCACGGGACCCGACTACGCCGGCGGTGTCGAGCGCCCGGGTCAGACCGGCTGGGGCGAGCACGGAACCTGCATGGCCTCGATCATCGCCGGACACGGCCGCGGCGGACCTAACGGAATGCTCGGGATCGCACCGGGCGCTCACGTACTGTCCGTGCGCGTTATCCGGGACGACGACGCTCCAGACATCAACCAGCCCACCAAGAGCGCTACGCCGATCTCCGACGGCATCCGTTACGCGGTAGACCATGGCGCGCAAGTGATATCGATGTCGCTCGGCGGCAGCGACGTCGGCGCGGACGCCGATTCCACCCCCGAGGCCGATGCCATTCGCTACGCGCTCGACCACAACGTGGTCGTCGTCGCGGCGGCGGGCAACTCCGCGGACAAGGGGAACTCAATTCAGTTCCCGGGCGCCGAACGCGGCGTGATCAGCGTCGCCGCGGTGGACTCCGCCGGACGTCACGCGGCGTTCTCCACCACCAGCTGGGACGTGTCAGTCGCGGCGCCCGGCGTCAACCTGCCCTGCGATGCCGCGGCCAGCGATGACGAGTACCTGCTCGGTGACGGCACCAGTCAGGCCACCGCGTACGTCGCGGGAATCGTCGCGCTGCTTAAGGCGCAGAACCATGCGCTCAGCCCGGCTCAGATTCGCGACATCCTCGAAGCGACCGCACGCGACAAGCCCGCCGGCGGGCGTGACGACCGGCTTGGCTTCGGCATCGTGGACCCGGTCGCCGCGCTCAAGGCCGCCACGGCGACGAAGGCGTCAGCCGAAACGCCCACCGCCGCGAACGCCGGACCGGCCAGCGGCCACTTCGGCTACGGCCAGGCCGCTGTGGTCAGCGAGGCCGCGCCCTCGTTCGGTGCCCTCCCGCGCGCCATTGTCGGCGGCGTTGTATTGCTGGCGGCGGCCGGGGCGATCGGCTTCGTCATCCTGCGCCGAGCCCGCAGAGAAGCCCTCGCCGCGCTCCCGCCCGACCCGGCCTATCCGCAGCCCTACCTGCCGCAATACGGCATCATCCCGGTGACGCCGCAGCAGCCGCAGCCCCAGCCCCAGAACGCGCCACCGCCTCAGGCTCAGTACCAGCCGCCGCAACAACCGCCGGCCGATCCGCCGCTGGCCCCGCCCGACTAGGGTCCGTTCGAGGTTCGGATCATGATCAGCCGATTCGCCATGATCCGAACCCGAACCGGCCGTAGCGGCAGCCGCGCACCCTCTAAGCTCAACGGGTGACTGACTTCAGCGGCCGTACGCTCCAATCGACCGGCTTCGAGGGTGACGACGGGTCAGCTGACGAGGCGCTGACGCTGGCGCTCGCCGCCCACAGCCGTGGCGAACTAGACCGCTACGCCCTCTATCCGGTGATGGCCGGCAAGCGAGTGCTCGCCCCGATCGTCGCCCTCCTCGGTGAGAGCGAAGCCGCCGGAACCGGTGTCGGCGGCACCGAACTGCGCCGCGACAAGGACAGCGACATGGCGCTGGTCACTCTCGTCGCCTCCGACGGCGCGAAGGCGGTCCCGGTGTTCACCTCGACCGAGAAGCTCGCCGTGTGGGGCGCGACCGCGGGTTTCCCGGCCGCCCGGCCGGTGCCGGTCTCGATCGAGAAGGCCGCGGCCGCCGCCCTCCAGGAGGAGGCGGACGTGCTGCTGCTCGATCTCGGCACCGACGAGCAGTTCGAACTCGGCGGCGCCGCGCTGCGCGCCTTCGCCACAGGCCGGGTGCCGGCGCCGCCGGACGCCGACAAGGACGTGGTCGCGGCACTGCTGGTGGTGCTTCGCTCGGTGCCCGAGGTCGCTGACGCGCTGGAAAGCGCGCGCGTCGGCGCATTCGCGGAGGGCGCGGTGCTCGAACTCGGATTCAAGCCGGGAGTCGACCCGCAGACCCTCGCCGAGCCACTGCGAATTGTCGGGGAGGCCATCGCGGCAGACCCGCTGCTGCGGGACCGCTTGGGTGACGGCCTGTCAATCGTCGCCGCGCCCTAAGAGACGCCCTACGGCAGTACCGGCCCGGTGAGCTTCTCGCCGGGTGCTGAGCCGGGCGGATCAGGCACCAGCGACGCCTCGCGGAACGCCAACTGCAGCGTGCGCAACCCATCCCGCAGCGGGGCCGCATGCTGGGAACCGATCTCCGGTGCGGCAGCCGTGACCAGGCCGGCCAGCGCGGTGATGAGCTTGCGCGCCTCGTCCAGATCCGCAGGAGCGACGGCGCCGTCCGGACCGGGCTCGCCGAGGCCCAGCTGCACCGCGGCCGCCGTCATCAAGTGCACCGCGAGCGTCGCGATCACCTCGACCGCGGGCACCTCGGCCAGATCACGAGGCAAGGGCAGGCCGTCGGCGGCGTTGTTCTCACTCATGTCTTGATCTTACGTATGTATCCCCAGCGCGAAGGTGGTAGCCTTAACGCCAGCGACCGACTGTCGACGTGCCCCGCGCATGGTGACAGTCCGCAAAGTGGAGGGCCCACCTCCCACCCGATCGACTAAGCGGCCGACGGGTAACGGTCCCGAGCACGACGGATTGCCTTGCGCATTCCGTGGTGTGGCGTTTGCGCACGTGCGCGGATGCCCCGGTTGGTGGAGCTCTGCATGGAATACATGCGGAGCTTTTTTGTTTGCCGGTACGGGTCGCGTTATCTGGCGCGCCCTTCAGTGGATTACGGCGGTGCGGGCTCCCAACCGTACCGTCATACGGTCGGACGGCTCACGGCTCGCCGTACCGGCCGGCTTCAACCTAGGAGGCCCCATCAGCGCCGAACCCCGCATTAACGACCGGATCCGGGTGCCCGAAGTGCGCCTGGTCGGACCCGACGGCCAGCAGGTCGGCATCGT
>DASUAR010000237.1:0-6710 GCA_035763685.1 Actinocrinis sp.
CGCGAGCCTCGACGAGCTCGACGACCTCTACCGGCTGCTCGCGATCGCCAAATACGACGACCGCTACGTCATCCCCAAGGCGCACGCCGAGGAGGCCGGCGCCCTGATGGGCCAGCACGAACAGCTCTTCTGCTCGCTCGACACCGAGGGCGGCCCCGGCATGGGCGGCGCCGGGCCGGCCGGACCGCACGGGGTCACCAGCTACCGGCCCACGGGTCCCGACCCGAGCGCGGGCGGCGGTGCGGGCGGCAACGTGTTCGAGAGCGATGACGGGCGCGCCCGGTTCAACCTGCTCGGCTGGAACGGCGCCGGCACCGCGCCGAACCTCTTCCCGGAGGCCGAAGCATGAGCAGCAGCTTCAAACTGGCCTCGGTGCTGCTGCAATACCCGAGCCTCGAACTGCTCGACGGCCTGGACGAGCTGGACGAGTACGCCGCGCACACCTCCCCGAAGGCCGCCCGCGACGCGTTCGGGCAGTTCCTGGCCTGGCTGCGGGCCACACCGGCGACCGAGGTCGCCGAGCACTACGTGGCCACCTTCGACCTACGCCGCCGCTGCGCGCTGTACCTGACCTACCCCCGGTACGGCGACACCCGCAAGCGCGGCATGGCGATGATCGTGTTCAAGAAGGCGTATCGCGACGCGGGGTTCGACCCCCGTGAGGACGAACTGCCGGACTACCTGCCGATGGTGCTCGACTTCGCGGCGCTGTGCGAACCGGGGCGGCGGCTGCTGTCCGCACACCGCGCCGACCTGGAGTTGGTCCGCCGGGCGCTGCGCGAGGCCGGCACGCCGTACGCCGACGTCGTGGACGCCGTGTGCGCCCAGTTGCCCAAGCTCGGGCGGCGCGAGTTCGCCCAGATCCGGGGGGCCTGGGAGTCGGGGCCGCCGAGCGAGGACGTGGGCCTGGAGCCCTTCGCCCCGCCGCACTACCTGACCGGGTACGGCGCCACCCCCGCCGATGCTCCGGGTCCTGCCATCCCCGTCACGCCGAGCGCCGCCGGAAGGCCACAATGAACACCACCACCGCGCAGCTGTTCTGGTGGGTCGCGCTGCCCTACCTGGCGCTGGGGATCTTCGTCGTCGGGCACGTATGGCGCTGGCGCTACGACCAGTTCGGCTGGACCAGCCGCTCCACCCAGCTACAGGAACGCAGACTCCTGAAATGGGGTGGCCCGCTGTTCCACTACGGGACCTTCGCCGCCATCGCCGGCCACGTCATCGGCGTCCTGATCCCCGAACGCTGGACAAAGGCGGTCGGCATCCCGGAGAACGTCTACCGCTGGTTCTCCGCCGGGGCCGGCACCCTGGCCGCCGTCCTGGTCATCGGCGGCGTCGTCGTGCTCGCCACCCGCCGCCTGTTCGTCCCGCGGGTGCGGGCCACCACCGCGCCGATCGACTACGTCACCTTGATCCTGCTGCTCGTCATCATCGTGACCGGTATCGCCCCCACGATCGGGGTCAACCTGTTCGGGCACGGCTACGACTACCGCACCACGGTCGCCCCCTGGTTCCGCGGCCTGTTCGTCGGCTCGCCGGACGTCGCCGCGATCGCGCACGCCCCGTTCATCTACCAGTTGCACGCCACCGCCGCCTGGGTCATCTGGGCGCTGTGGCCCTTCAGCCGGCTCGTGCACGCCTGGAGCTACCCGCTTTGGTACCTGTGGCGCCCGTACATCGTCTACCGCAAGCGCGCCGCGGCTCCCCCGAGCGAGCCGGGTACCGGCGGTCGCAAGTGGCGCAAGATCGGTGCTCCCTACTAGCCCCGGCGCGCAGCGGCCGGACCGGCCGCGGCCCTCGGCCGGGGCACGGATCCGCGACGGCGTGCGCACCCTGAACCCCGGCTACTTCGCCCTGGTGATGGCCACCGGCATCGTGTCCATCGCGATGGCCAACCACCGCGCCTACGCGCTGTCCGTGGCCCTGCTGTGGATCGCCGCGGTCAGCTACGGCGTCCTGGTGGTCGCGACCGTGTGGCGGGTGACGGCGTACCGGGCGCAGGCGCTCGCGGACTTGCGCGATCCGACCCGGGCGTTCGGGTTCTTCACCTTCGTCGCGGCCACCAACGTCCTCGGCACCCGGCTCGCCGCCGACGCCCACCACGACCCCGCGCTGATCCTGCTCGCGGTCGGGTTTCTCGCCTGGTTCGTGCTCGGCTACGTCATCCCCTGGACCGCGGTGCTCGGCCAAGCCGCCCGCCCGGTCCTGCAGCACGCCAACGGCACCTGGTTCATCTGGGTGGTGGCCAGCCAGTCCATCGCCGTGCTGGCCGCCGCCCTCGAACCCGCCCTGGCCGACGGACGCCGCGAACTGGCGCTGCTCGCCGTCTTCTCCTGGTCCCTGGGGGTCTTCCTCTACGCAGCGGCGGCCCTGTTCGTCGCCGCCCGCGCCATGCTCTACGACCTGCGCCCCACCGACCTGACCCCGCCCTACTGGGTGTCGATGGGCGCGACCGCCATCACCGTCGTGGCCGGGGCGCGCATCGTGCAGATGGCCGACGCTCCCATGGTGCAGGCCACCCGCGGCCTGATCGCCGGCGCTTCCGTCGTGTTCTGGGTTTTCGGCACGTGGCTCATCCCCCCGCTGCTCGCCGCCGGCGTCTGGCGTCACCTGGTCCACCGCATCCCGCTGCGCTACGAGGCACCGTTGTGGAGCATCGTGTTCCCCCTGGGCATGTACGGCGTCGGCGGCCACTACCTCGGCCAGGCCGACCACCTGCCCATCGTGCAGGCGATCGGCGCCGACGAGTCCTGGGTGGCGCTGGCCGCCTGGTGCGTCACCTTCCTGGCGATGCTCGCGCACCTGGCGCGCGTCCTTCCCCGAGTGGAACAACGTGTGGGCATTCCGCGCTGACGCGTCGGCGCACGGCGGAAGTCGGCTCGGTCAGCCGGCACTCTCATGGCTGTGCGACGCAGGCCGCGCTCTTACGCACACCCATCCGTCGGGTAGTTCCGCGGAGTCGAGGAATTCTCGCAGCCGAGCGGTTGCGGCGGGGGAAAGCAGGTCGTCGGCGCGCGGATAGAGGATCTTCTCCTCTTTCAGGTTGTGGTGCAGGAGCTGGACGGTCAGCTGCTTGAGCGGCGTGTGCACGGCGCCCATGTCGGCGTCGGTTGCGTGGTCCAGCGCGTCGAGCATGTCCCAGATCTGGGCGTGCTCGCGCAGCATGACGAACACCGGAGCGGCCAGTCCCGGCTCGGCCTGGCACAGCAGCGGGAAGAGGAACTCCTCCTCCAGGTAGATGTGGCGGCGCAGCGCGTTGACGGCGCGCGTGAGCGGCTGTCGATCGGTGGGCGCGGCGCCAAAGGCCGCGATGCCCGCGTCGATCTCGTGGTGTTCGTGCTCGAGTGCGCTCGCCAGCAGGTCGTACTGCATGTCTGCCTCGTGTTTTCGCGGTTGCGCGATCGGTCGCGTACCGACTGCGGCGGCCGGATCGTACGCGGTCGGGGAAGAGGTCCGGGCTGGTAGGAGCTCAGCTGTTCGCCTCGTGCGTTCCGGGAAAGGGCTCAGGCCAGGGTCAGGCACTCAGCGCGCCGTGGCCAGGGTGTCGAGCCCGAGCAGGGAGCACGCCTCGCGCACCATCTGGTGGGTGAAGCCCCACTCGTTGTCGTACCAGGTCATGACCTTCACCAGGGTGCCGTCGACCACGCGGGTCATGGCGGCGTCCACTATCGAAGCCCTCGGGTCTCCCACGATGTCCGCGGAGACGATCGGTTCCTCGACGACGCCCAGGACGCCGCGGTAGCGGTCGGTGTCAGCCTCCTCGCGCAGGATCCGGTTGACCTCCTGTGCGTCGGTGGGCCGCGCCGCGACCAAGGTGATGTCCGCGATCGAGCCGACCGGCAGCGGAACCCGCAACGCGACGCCGTCGAACAGGCCGGCGAGGTCGGGCAGCGCACGGGTGGCGGCGAGCGCGGCGCCGGTCGTGGCCGGGATCAGGTTCGCCGCGCCGGCCCGCCCGCGCCGGAAGTCCGCGCTCGGGCCGTCGACCAGTTGCTGGCTGGAGGTGTAGGCGTGCACCGTGGTCAGCACGGCCCGCTCGACACCGACGCGTCGGTGCAGCACCTCCATCACCGGGGCGATGCAGTTGGTCGTGCAGCTGGCGCACGAGACGATGCGCTCGCCGCGCGAGGGACCGCTCACGCCTGGGACGATCGTGGCGACGGTCTCGGTGCGCGCCGGCGCGGAAAGGATCACGAAGCGTGCGCCCGCGGACAGGTGTTTGGCCAAGTCCGCCTCATGGCGCAGCGCACCGGTGCATTCGAACACCAGGTCCACGCCCAGCGCCGCCCACGGCAGGCTGCCGGGATCGCGGTCGTGGTACGCGGGTATCGCATGCCCAGCCACGACCAGCCGGTCGCCGTCGACGGCCACCGACTTGCCGTAACGGCCGTATACGGTGTCGTAGCGCAGCAGGTAGGCGAGGTTTTCCACCGGCACCAGATCGTTGACGGCCGCGATCTCGAGACCCTCGACGTCCTGCAGCACCTTCAGCGTGGCCCGGCCGATCCGTCCCAGGCCGTTGATGGCGACTCGTGCCACCACACACCACCTTTCAGCCGTCGGCATTCGACGCGTTTCACGATGGCGACCGTGCCCCACGCGACTTGCGAAATTCCTGCGGTCGCACCTGCCCACAGGCCGTGGGTCGGGCGGCCGCCCGACCCACGGCCCCGCACGGCGTTCGCACTCATGGGGCCAGGGCGCAGGTTCGCTACGCGGCGGCGGTGGCGACGCGGCCGATGCGGACCTTCCACACCTCGGGGCCGGATTCCAGGTAGTCCCAGTTGAACTCCCCGGCGTGCTCGGCGGCGAACTGGTAGTACAGCGGCTTCGGGTCGTGGTCGTTGATCAGGACGAAGCTCTCACCCTCACCCAGCCCCTCGTAAAGGGCGAAGATCAGCTTGTGGCGGTTGGGCGGGGCCTCGGTGCGCACGTCGAGTTCGGTGGCGGCTGCGGACATCGCGGTTTTCCTCCTGTCGGAGCGGATCAGGACCATCGCCCTTGTTTCTACAACCATATATAGTAAAAATGCAAGGGTGAAGAAGAACGCGACGACGAACGGACCCACCGTGGCCGCCCTTGCGGGTGGACCGGTGACGCCTGACCTGGTGCGACTGCTGCTGCAGGACGTCATCGATCCCGAGCTCGGGGTGAACATCGTCGACCTCGGGCTCGTCTACGACGTGGCCGCGCACGAGGGCGGGGTGCACATCCGCATGACGCTGACCACGCCGGGCTGCCCTCTCGGCGGCTATCTCGACGACGAGGTCGGCCGCGCCCTGGCGCAGCTGCCGGGGCGGCCGCCGGTGCGGGTCGAGCTGGTCTGGGATCCGCCGTGGGGCCCTGAGCTGATGACGGACGCGGCGAAGCGCATGCTGGGCTGGTTCCGGTGAGCAGCGGTGCCGAGCCGACCGAGACGGGCAGCACGAAGCCCGCGGCGACGAGGACACAGCGGGTGAGGGTGGCGCCGACCAGGACGATGAGCGCAGCGCCCTCGGCGGTCTGCGGCACCCGGCCGGGCGTCGAGGCGCCTGTGCAGGTCCCCGTCTTTCCGGTCCCGCCCGCCGCGCCGCGTCGCTCCGGTCGCTCGCGCTTCGCCGCGCCCGTGATCGCCGTCGGCCTGGTCGCGCTGCTGGCCGGATTGTGGGGCGCTTTGGAACGGTTGGGTCTGCCGGTGCCGCCCGGTCGCCCCGGCCTGGCAGAGCTGCACGGGGTGTTGATGCCGCTCGGCTTCCTCGGCACGCTGATCGCCGCCGAGCGGGCGGTGGCGCTGGGGCGCGGCTGGGCCTGGCTCGCCCCGGCGTTCAGCGCAGTGGGTTCGCTCTGGCTGGTGGCCGCTCTGCCGTCGGGCGTCGGGCGCGAGCTGGTCGCGCTGGGCGGCTTCGCGCTGCTCGCGGTGTTCGCGGTGTTCGCGCAACTGCACCGCATCCAGGCTTCCACGCACAACCTGGTGATGGCGGCCGGTGCGGCGTGCTGGTGCGTGGCGGGAACGCTGTGGGTGGCGAACCGGGATCTGGCCACGCTGGCGCCCTGGCTGGCGGGCTTCCTGGTGCTGACCATCGCGGGCGAGCGGCTGGAGCTCTCCCGGCTGGTGGCGGTCACGCGGCGCGGCAGAGCCCTGTTCCTGGCCGCGGTCGCCCTGTTCCTCGGCGGGCTCGCGCTCTCGCTGCCCGAGCCGACGGCCGGGGTGCGCATGGCCGGTGCCGGGCTGCTGGCCGTGAGCGCCTGGCTGGTCTCGCACGACATCGCGCGGCGCACCATCCGGCTGCCTGGGGTGACCCGTTTCATGGCGGTCGGCCTGGCGGCCGGCTATCTGTGGCTCGCCGTCGCCGGGACGCTGTGGATAGTGATCGGCCGCCTGTCCGACGGGCCCGGTTACGACGCGATGCTGCACGCGGTCTTCCTCGGGTTCGTCTTCTCCATGGTCTTCGCGCACGCGCCGGTGATACTGCCCGCGGTGCTGCGCGTCCGGGTGCCGTTTCACCGTGCCGTCTACGGGCCGCTCACCCTGCTGCACGCCTCGCTCGCGCTGCGGCTGCTCGCCGGGGACGCCGCCGGCAGCACGCTGGCGTGGCGGATCGGCGGGGTGCTGAACGAGGTCGCGATCCTGGCGTTCCTCGCGACGATGGCCACGCTCGCGCTGCGCGCGCGGCGCCGGCCGGGTGGCTGACGTGCGCGGCCGAGCCCCCAGGGCACCGGAAAGCGACTCC
>DASUAR010000238.1:0-2956 GCA_035763685.1 Actinocrinis sp.
CCGGTCCCGCGATCCCCACCGAGGCGCCGGTCGCAGAAGTGACTGCTGTCATTGATCATGTGTCGAGACCCGGGGCCGAGAGCGCCCCGTCGTTGAGGGGGTCGAGCCAATGGGGCGCGGCCGGGCCAAGGCCAAGCAGACGAGGGTCGCCCGCCAGCTGAAGTACAGCGGCGGTGCGACTGATCTAGATCGTCTGCGGTCTGAACTGGGCGTCGGGGATTCGCGGACGAACGGCGCCGAGGACCACGACCTCGACGAGCGCTACGCGACCTGGGCGGACCAGGACGACGAAGACGACGACGAGGAAGAAGAGGACGAGGAGGACGAAAGTCCTTATCGGCCACATCAGGGGAGCAACGGCAGCCGTCATCACGCCGGGTAGTTCTCAAGGGCGCTCGACTCCGAGTCGAGCGCCTGCTTTTTGTCCGGACTTCGGCATACGTTGTGCTGCTGGAGTCTGGGTATCGCGGCGAAGGTCGGCGTTACAGCGCCGTTCGCCACGTCGCGCTACCTGCGTTAAATCAGTCACACCGCGAACGGATCTGAGCCGGGCTCAGCTCGGGTAGACACCGTTCAGGGTGGCGGCGCCTGGCGCGTCGGCACTGGCGCCCCGCTCGATCGCGCCGAGCAGCCAGGCGTCCTGCTCCAGCTCGCGCAGCGCCGCCAGCGTCGCGTCCACCGCGTCGGCCGGCACGACCGCCACCATGCCGACGCCCATGTTCAGGGTGCGCTCCAGTTCCACCCCGGCCACCTGCCCGACCGCGCCGACCAGTTCGAACACCGGCGCCGGGCGCCAGGTCGAACGGTCGAGCCGGGCATGCAGACCGGTCGGGATCACCCGGGCCAGGTTCGCGGCCAGGCCGCCGCCGGTGATGTGCGCGTAGGCGTGCACGTCGACCCGCCGGGCCAGCTCCAGGCAGGTCAGCGCGTAGATCCGGGTGGGCTCCAGCAGTTCCTCGCCGAGGGTGCGGCCGAGTTCCGGGACCTGGCGGTCCAGCGACCAACCGGCCCGGTTCAGCAGCACGTGCCGGACCAGCGAGTACCCGTTCGAGTGCAGCCCGGAGGAGGCCAGCGCGATCACCGCGTCACCCTCCCGGATGCGGTCCGGGCCGAGCAGCGCGTCCGCCTCGACGACGCCGGTCGCGGCGCCCGCGACGTCGTACTCGTCGGGGTCGAGCAGACCGGGGTGTTCCGCCGTCTCCCCGCCGATCAGCGCGCAACCTGCCTGCACGCAGGCCTCCGCGATGCCGCGCACGATGGCCGCGATCCGCTCGGGCACGACCTTGCCGGTGGCCACGTAGTCGGTCATGAACAGCGGCTCGGCGCCACACACGACCAGGTCGTCCACGACCATGCCGACCAGGTCGAAGCCGATGGTGTGGTGCACATCCATGCGCTGCGCGATGGCCACCTTGGTGCCGACGCCGTCGGTGGACGTGGCCAGCAGCGGCCGCCGGTACGCGGTCAGCTTCGAGGCGTCGAACAGGCCGGCGAAGCCGCCGAGCCCGCCGAGGACCTCGGGCCGAGTGGCCTTGGCGACCCACTGCTTCATCAGCTCGACCGCGCGGTCGCCGGCTTCGATGTCGACGCCGGCCGCCGCGTAGGTCGCGCCGCCGGGACGGGGGTTGTCGGTCACAGTCGTTCCTTCGTCGGCCGCGAGCGGCGGGGTGGCGGTCAGGGCCGGGCGAGGGCGGAGGCCGCGGCGGCGGGCACTTCCAGCAGGTGCTTGCCGCGCTGTTGCGCATCCGGCAGCTCGACGGGGTAGACCCCGTCGAAGCAGGCGCGGCACAGCCGATCGGCGGGGATCGTGGTGGCCTCGACCATGCCTTCGAGGGAGATGTAGCCGAGCGAGTCGGCGCCCAGGGAGGCGGCGATCTCCTCGGTGCTCAGGCCGTTGGCGATCAGCTCGGCGCGGGTGGCGAAGTCGATGCCGTAGAAGCACGGCCACTTCACCGGCGGAGAGGAGATCCGGATGTGCACCTCTAGTGCCCCCGCCTCACGCAGCATGCGCACGAGCGCGCGCTGCGTGTTACCGCGCACGATCGAGTCGTCTACCACGACGAGCCGTTTGCCCTCGATGACCTCACGCAGCGGGTTGAGCTTGAGGCGGATGCCGAGCTGGCGGATCGTCTGACTCGGCTGGATGAAGGTGCGGCCGACGTAGGCGTTCTTGACCAGGCCCTGACCGTAAGGGATGCCGGATTGCTCGGCGTATCCGATCGCGGCGGGAGTTCCGGATTCGGGAGTCGGGATGACCAGGTCGGCCTCGACCGGGTGCTCCCGGGCCAGCCGGCGGCCCATCTCGACGCGCGAGGCGTTGACGGAGCGTCCGGCGATGGTCGTGTCGGGGCGGGCGAGGTAGACGTACTCGAAGACGCAGCCCTTGGGCTCGGGCACGGCGAAGCGGCGGCTGCGCAGGCCGTTCTCGTCGACGGCGATCAGTTCACCGGGCTCGACTTCACGAACGTACGAGGCGCCGACGATGTCGAGCGCGGCGGTCTCGCTGGCCACCACATAGCCGCGTTCCAGCCGGCCGAGCACCAGCGGTCGGATGCCCTGCGGGTCGCGGGCGGCGTAGAGGGTGCTCTCGTCCATGAAGACCAGGGAGAACGCGCCGCGCACGCTGGGCAGGATGTCCGCGGCGGCGTCCTCGATCGACTGGCCGGTCCGGCTGGCCAGCAGTTCGGTCATCAGGTCGCTGTCCGAGGTGGCGCCGCGGTCCTTGCCGATCAGCTCGCCGTTGGCCCGGGCCGCGGAGACCAGGCGGGCCAGTTCGGCGGTGTTGGTCAGGTTGCCGTTGTGGCCGAGCGCCAGCGCGCCGTGCTCGGTGGCGCGGAAGGTCGGCTGGGCGTTCTCCCAGACCGAGGAGCCGGTGGTGGAGTAGCGGGTGTGGCCGATCGCCAGGTGGCCCTGCAGCGAGCCGAGCGTGGCCTCGTCGAAGACCTGGGAGACCAGG
>DASUAR010000239.1:0-16312 GCA_035763685.1 Actinocrinis sp.
CAGGAAGATGACCCCGATCGCGAAGAAAATCGCGAATACCAGCCCGACGACTGCTCCTGCCGACACCTTGGGATCCATCCCTTCGCGCTGTTGCCCGTCGGCGCAGAACACTATCGTGTTTCGGGCTCAGGGCTCGGTGACGGGCTGATGCGACGGCTCGTCAGCGTCATCATGCATCGCACGGGTCAGGTGCATGCGGACGGCATCACGCACGGCGCGTTCGAGTGTCGCCGGGTCCGCCGACGCGATCGGGTCGAGTCCGAGCAGGTAGCGGCAGATGGCGAGGCCGAGTGTCTGGGTCATGACCAGCGCCGCGCGAAGCTCCGCGTCGGGGTCGTCGGCGAGGGCGGCGAGGATCGGCGGCTTGATCTGCTCGTCGAAGATCCGCTGGACCTGACCGACCGCTTCCGGATGGGTGAGCGCGGTTCGGATGAGCAGTTGCTCGACCTCGTTGGCGCCGCTCTCCCAGCGGGACATGAATGCTCGGCCGTATTCCTCGGCGACGCGTTCGGGGCCCTCGTGCGTCGGGACGGTCTCGCGCAGCGCGAGATCGATGGCGGCGCTTGCCTCGAAGAGCTCTGCTTTGCTGCCGTAGTAGCGGATGACCATGGAGGCGTCGATCCCGGCGTCCGCGGCGATGGCGCGAATGGTCGCCTTCTCGTATCCGTCGGCGGCGAACCGCGAGCGGGCCGCGGCCAGGATCGCGGCGCGGGTCGGCGCGGAGCGATCGGTGAAGCGGCGGTCCGGCAGGGTCATCGGTACTCCTCGGTGACGGTTGCTCGGCGGTGTCCGACGCTGCGGTGTCGAATGCTCGGCAGGGTCCGACGCGGGCCGGCTTCCAATGTCCAACGCTTGGCGATGTCCATCTTCGTTGGCCAACGCTTGTTGTCAAATCTGGCGGCCGCCTGGCGCGGGAATCGCGCTGTTCGTTGTCGGTGGCATCTGCGACCATCGTTGTGGAGGTAGTCAACCATCATGCACCTGGCCCCTTACCGCTCTGTCCTCCGGATTCCGGGGATGCGGCTATTCATGCTCGTCGCGCTGATCGCCCGGATACCGGGGACGGCGACCAGCACGGCGCTCACGCTGAGCGTCGTGCTGGACCGCCATCTCGGGTACGGCGCGGCCGGCGCGGCGGCTGCCGCGTTCACGATCGGGCTGGCGGTCGGCTCGCCGCTGCTCGGGCGGGTGGTGGACCGGCGCGGGCCGCGGCCGGTGCTGTTGGTGACCGGTGTCGCGGCGCTGGCGTTCTGGACGGCGGCTCCCCTGCTGCCGTTCGCCGCGCTCATACCGGCCGCGGTGTTCGGCGGCATGTTGCAGGTGCCGATCATGGCGCTGGTGCGGCAGTCCCTTGCCGCGCGGGTGCCGCAGGAGCAACGTCGGCAGGCGTATTCGCTGGATTCGATGGCCGTGGAGCTCAGCTTCATGGTGGGTCCGGCACTCGCGGTGCTGATGATCACTCAGCTGGGCGACGGGATATCCACGCTGCGCACGGTCGGTGTGGCGCTGGCTTTCTCCGCGGCCGTGATGTGGGCGTACAACCCGCGGGTCACTGCGCGGGACGCAGGAGAGTCGGCGGAGACGCGACCCGCACGCAGCAGCTGGCTCAAGCCGAGCTTCGTGCTCGTGCTGTTCGTCGCCGCTACCGCGACGGTCGTGCTGTCCGGGACCGACGTGTCGATCATCGCGGTGCTGCGCGCACACGGCCAGGTGCAGTGGGCCGGGCTGACCATCATCGTCTGGTGCTCGGCCTCTCTGGTCGGCGGCTTCGTGCACGGCGCGATACCTCGGCCGCTCGGCATGCTCACTTTGATGACTCTGCTCGGAGCGGCGACGATACCCGTCGGTATGGCGCACAGCTGGCAGTTGCTCGCGCTGGCCCTGATACCGGGCGGTTTGGCCTGCGCGCCCACGGTCGCGCAGACGGTGGTTGCGGTGAGTCACGCGGTGCCGGAGTCGGCGCGCGGCGAGGCCATCGGGCTGCACTCGGCCGCCTTGACCTTGGGTAACGCCCTGGGCGCACCGCTGGCCGGCGCGGTGATCGACCACTCTTCGCCCGCCTTCGGCTTCGCCTCGGTCGGCTTCGTCGGCGCGGCGGGCGCGTCGGCGGCGGCGGGCGTGGCCGTGCTGCGGCGAATACGGATGCGGGAGACCACCGCGGCGGCGGCGAGCATGCCGGAAGTGCAATTCGCGACGAGCGCCGTGGCGGCCGTGGAATAACCCGGTCCGCCATCACGCTGCACAGGGACATGGTCACCGGTCTCATCGTGCTTGTCGTCGTGCTCGCGCTGGCGAGCGCCTTCGGCGTGTGGCGCAAGCGGACGGACGGAAGAGTCCGAATGCAACCAGCAGCACTGAACGAGACAATGGCCAATTCCGGCGAGACGACGCCCATTCCAGGTCTCGAGGCCGACGACGCGGCGCGGCGACCTGCGCGCGGCGAGCAGTCGGTGCTGACGTCCGAACGGCTTGGCCGCTCGCTCGGCGATCGCGCCACGCTGCTGCAATTCTCGTCAGCCTTCTGCCAGCCATGCCGCGCGACCAAGGTGATCCTGGCCGACGTCGCCGCCAGGGTGGACGGGGTCGAGCACATCGAAATCGACGCCGAGGCCCACCTGGACCTGGTGCGCGAGATCGGCATTCTGCGTACGCCCACGACGCTCGTGCTCGACGCCACCGGCCGGATCACCGCACGCGCCTCGGGCGTGCCGCGCAAGGAACAGGTCCTTGCCGCGCTTGACGGGTCCGTACGATAGAGACATGCAAGGAGAGCTACTCACTCGCAGGCGCGCGGTAGACAACTGCCTCGTGTGCACCTGCGCGTGTCCCGGTTGCCGCAGCTAGTTCAGCTGATCCAGGCCGCCGCAACAAGCCCTGCCGCGTCGCAAAGACCGACATCCACCGTCTGCACGGATCCAGGGATTGCGGCTTACTTCCTCTCCTGCATTTCGACCCGTCCTCCGGAGCGAATCGCCGTGTCGTCACATCCCACGCCCACGTCCCCTCAGTCCCCTGCTTTCATCGACCCGCGCGGCCCGCGCTTTGGCGCCGTGATCACCACGGTCGTGCTCGCCATCGTGCTGATCACGGGCAACGGTTGGCTGCTCGCCGTGCAGACAGTCGTCTTCGCGCTCGGAGCCTTCACCGGGCTCAAGTACGCGCCGTACGGCTACCTGTACCGCAAGTTCATCCGGCCCCGTCTGGCAAAGCCGACCGAGCTGGAGAATTCCGCGCCTCCCACCTTCGCTCAGGGCGTCGGCTTCGCGTTCGCCGCGATCGGCGCGCTCGGCTACCTGTCCGGGGTCACCGCGCTCGGCCTGGTCTTCACCGGGTTCGCGCTGGCCGCCGCTTTCCTGAACGCCGCCTTCGACTTCTGCCTCGGTTGCGAGGTCTACCTGCTCATCCGCCGTGGCGCGTCCCGCCGGGAGCCGGTCGGTTCGTGAGCGAGAGCTCCGGCAGCACGCCCCGTCTGACGCTGCTGCGCGGCGACATCACCGAGCAGCAGGTGGACGCGATCGTGAACGCGGCGAACTCCTCCTTGCTCGGCGGCGGCGGCGTGGACGGCGCGATCCATCGGCGGGGCGGCCCGGAGATCCTGGAGGACTGCCGGGCGCGGCGCGCTTCGAAGTACGGCCGCGGGCTGCCGACCGGGCAGGCGGTGGCGACCACGGCTGGGAGGCTGCCCGCGCGCTGGGTTATCCACACGGTCGGTCCGGTCTTTTCTGGCAGCGACGATCGCTCGGAGTTGCTCGCCGATTGCCATCGCAACAGCCTGCTCGTCGCTGACGAGCTCGGCGCGCGATCGGTCGCCTTCCCCGCCATCTCCACCGGCGTGTATCGCTGGCCGATTGACGACGCGGCCGTCATCGCGCTGCGGACGGTTTCCCAAGCGCCGTCGAGTGTCGCGGAGATCAGATTCGTGCTCTTCGACGATCGCGCGCTCACTGCCTTCCGGCAGGCGGCTGATTCGCTCGGGCTGCCCGTCGGCTAGAGGGCCAACGAAGCGCGCCCGCTTTGTTAATGATTGCCCCGATCGAATTTCTTAGAGGGCGTCTGCTCCCATTTTTGGGATCTAACGTCACGCAATACCCACGGTCGGGTTGCCGTCATTGTCGGGTACGGCACAGCGAATCGGCCAAGCGGCGGGCCTGGCAAGGCGCCGGAGCATCCTCATACCGGGTCGTCTGTGGATGTTTCGGCAACGCAGCCAGGGTCGTCGATCGGCCGATTCGCCCCCAAAATGGGAGCGGACGCCCTCTTACGCCCCCGGCGCGCCGCGCGAGGCCTGCTTCGAGGGACTACTCGAGGGCATCGCGGAGGATCAGCGCGCGAAGTTCATGCTGAAGCTCGACACCTACTGGGTCTGATCGCCGGGCGGGTCTGATTCGGGCTGCCGTAGCTCGCCGCTCTCCCCGGCCAGCAGCGCCCGGATTTTCGCGACGCGATCGGCGTAGCGCTCCTCTATCCCGTGCCGCGTCGGGTTGTAGTACCGCTTGCCGTGGATAGCATCCGGCGCGTACTGCTGCGCGGCGACGGCGCTCGGCAGGTCGTGCGGGTACACGTAACCCTGCGCGTGTCCGAGCTTCGCGGCGCCCTTGTAGTGGCCGTCCCGCAGGTGCATCGGCACCGGACCGGCGAGGCCGGCGCGCACATCGGCCAGTGCCGCGTCGATCGCTGAGATCGCGGCGTTGGACTTGGGCGCCAAAGCGAGCGCGATCACCGCCTGCGCCAGGCTGATCCGCGCCTCCGGCCAGCCGATGAACGACACCGCCTGCATCGCCGCGACCGCGGTCGGCAGCGCGGTCGGATCGGCCAGGCCGATGTCCTCGCTCGCCGAGATGACCAGCCGCCGCGCGATGAACCGAGGGTCCTCCCCCGCCTCGATCATCCGCGCGAGGTAATGCAGGGCCGCGTCAACGTCGGAGCCGCGGATCGACTTGATCAACGCGGAGGCCACGTCGTAGTGCTGGTCGCCGCCCCGGTCGTAGCGCACCGCCGCGCGGTCCAGCGCCTGGGCCAGGATTTCGGCGGTCACCGTGTCGAAGCCCTGGTCGCGCGCCGCACCCGCGCCCGCCTCGAGGGCGGTGAGCGCCTTGCGGGCGTCACCGCCGGCCAACCGCAGCAACTGTGCTCGCGCCTCCGGGTCGAGCTTCACCGAGCCGGCCAGGCCGACCTGCGCGGTCAGCGCGCGATCGACCAGCGTGTCGACGTCCGCGTCGTCCAGCGGCTCGAGCGTCAGCAGCAGCGATCGAGACAACAGCGGCGAGATCACCGAGAAATACGGGTTCTCCGTCGTCGCGGCGATCAGCGTCACCCAGCGGTTTTCCACGGCCGGCAGCAGCGAATCCTGCTGCGCCTTCGAGAAGCGGTGGATCTCGTCGAGGAACAGCAGCGTCTCGCGGCCGGACATGCCCAGATCGCGGCGCGCGCCCTCGATGATCCCGCGCACTTCCTTGACCCCGGCGGTGATCGCGGAAAGCTCCCGGAAGTGCCGGTCGGTGCTACCCGCGACCACGTGGGCGAGGGTGGTCTTTCCGGTGCCCGGCGGGCCCCAGAGGATCACCGAGGCGGGCACGGCGCGCGAGCCGGGCGCGGCCTCGACCAGCCGGCGCAGCGGCGAGCCGGGACGGCGCAGCTTGGCCTGCCCGACGACCTCGTCGAGCGTGCGCGGCCGCATGCGCGCGGCCAACGGCGCACCGGCCTCGGCGCGCTCTCGGCCGACGGCGTCGAAAAGGGTCTCCGGCTCCATGCACCCGAGCGTAATGCGGCCCGGTGACCGTGACAGAATCGTGGATCATGACGGGGATATCCACGGTTCAGCGACTTACCGCTGACGAGTTGCACATCGCCGCGCCGGACGACGTGATGGTGATCAGCGAGACGCGCGGGGGCGCGATCGCGGCCTGGGCACTGGGTGACGGCCTCGCGTTCGCCGCGAAGGACGACTACCGCGGCGAGGCCTGTTGGCTCAGCGTGGTCGGCGACCCGGAGGTCTCGCCGATGCTGGTGGACGCGGCGCTGGCCGACCTCGGTGACCAGATCGCCGGGGTAACCGTGCCGCGCGGCGTCGACCTGGCGCGATGGAACGCCGACCCGGCGCCCGGCCACGAGACGGACAGCGACTGGGATCTGATGGCGACCTGGGCTCCCCCTCCGGCGCAGCCCGCGCAGTTGTCGCTCGTCATCATCGCGCTGGAGGACCGTCCGGAGGTCCAGGGCTTTCTGGACCGGGTCAACCCGCATCACTCGGTGCGCGCGGACTACGAAATGGTCGAGCAGTGGGCGGGCGTGCGCGACGAGACGTCCGGGGCGCTGCTCGCCGTCGGTGCGCTGACTCGCCGGCTATCCGGCGTGGCGTACTTGGCTTCCATCGCGACCGATCCGGTGGCGCGCGGCAAGGGATTCGGCGGCGCGGTGACGGCGGCGCTGACGCGAATCGCCTTCGAGCGCGGCGAGCGGATGTGCACGCTCGCTCACTACCATCCGAACGATTCGGCGCGCCGCATGTACCTTCGATTGGGTTATCAGACAACGCACCGCTTCTCGTCCGGCGGGCTCAGGCAACGATCCGAGTCGAGTCGGTAACACGTGGCGTCGGCGCAGAGATCGCGCCGATAACGCGGATCGCCACCGCTTGGGGACGCGGACCGGCACAATGACGCTCATGGGAACGAGAGGCTGGAAGATCGATCCGACCGGCCCGCTGCGCGGCGACGTGACGGTGCGCGGATCGAAGAACGCGGTGACGAAGCACATGGTGGCCGCGATGCTCGGCAGCGGCCCGAGCACGATCGGCAACGCGCCGCGAGTGGGCGATGTCGAGATCACCGCGCAGATGCTGCGGGCCGTCGGCTGCTCCGTTGAGCGCGATGGCGACACGCTGCACGTCGAGCCGACCGCGGGTCCGCAGTCCGGAGTGCCGCAGACCTTCACCGGCCGCAACCGGATCCCGGTGCTGTTGCTCGGCCCGCTGCTCAACCTGACCGGCGAGGCCTTCGTGCCTATGGTCGGCGGCGATCAGATCGGTCCGCGCCCGCTCGACTTCCACATCCAGGCGCTCACCGCGATGGGCGCTCAGATCACGATCGACGAAACAGGTATCCATGCGGTAGCTCGGCGGCTGCGCGGTACGCGCGTCGTCCTGCCTTATCCGAGCGTCGGCGCAACCGAGTCCGTGATGCTGTCGGCGGTGCTCGCCGAGGGCCGCACGGTGATCATCAATGCGGCGGTCGAGCCGGAGATCCTGGAGCTGGCGCTGTTCTTGCAGCGGATGGGCGCGGGGATCCAGCTCCAGCCGGATCGCCGGATCGTGATCGAGGGCGTCGAACGGCTGCACGGAGCCGCTACGCGGTTGGCCGGAGACCGGCTCGAGGCGTTCAGTTACCTGGTGGCCGGGCTGTTGACGGGCGGTCAGGTGCGCGTGCACGGCTGCGCGCAGGACCGGCTGGTGACCGCGATCGAGACGCTGCGCAAGATGGGCGCGCAGTTCGAGATCGACGAGGCCTACATCACCGCGTCGGCGCCGGGCGGTCTTCGGTCCGCGGCGGTGAGCACGGACACCCACCCCGGCTTCATGACGGACTGGCAGCAGCCGCTACTGGTGCTGATGAGCCAGGCACGCGGGCTGTCGGTGCTGCATGAGACGGTGTTCGAGAACCGGTTCGTATACGTCGACGCGCTCAAGCAGCTCGGTTGCGAGATCGAGCTGTTCCCGATGTGCCTCGGCGGCAACGCCTGCCGGTTCCACGACACCAACCATCTGCATTCGGCGGTGGTGCACGGTCCGTCGAAGCTGGTGGGAGCGGAGGTGCATGTGCCGGACGTGCGTACCGGCTACTCCTCGGTGATCGCGGCATCGATCGCGGAAGGGTCCTCGGTGCTGCTGGACGTCGAGTCGCTGGAGCGCGGTTACGACGAGCCGTTGGCCCGCCTTCAATCGATCGGCATGGCCATCACGCCGGTCGAGGCCTGAGTCAACGACGCAAGGCGAAGCGGCGTCGCGACCCGGCGACACAGCACGGAAGCAACAGCTTCCAGCCCCGCCGAACTGCCTAGTGTCCCGAGTCAGGACACTAGGGCAGGAGCTCGGCAGCCAGCCGGGCGAGGTCGGCGGCGGGATCCGCGGTGAGGCCGAGGTGCACCGGGCCCGGTTGCAGCACGGTTGAGCGGGGCGCGGTCAGCCAGCGGAAACGCTGACCCGTCGTAGACTCGCCGGCTTGGCCCGCCTCGCTGCCACCTCGGCATACGCACGCGTACGCGGCGATGGCGGCTTCGATTCCTGAGACGTCGGCCGCTGGATCGAGCGCGAGCAGCAGACCGCGATCCAGATGCGTGCGCGCCTCGAGGAAGTCACGCGCCTGGCAGTACACGATGACGCCCACGTTCACGCTGTCGCCGCGCTCCACTCGCGGCACGGCCTTGAGTACGCAGTACTCGAAGGCGTTGCGTACCAGGGCCGTTCCGGCGGCCCGCGGCGCCTGAACCTGCGTCACCGCGACACCTCCGGAAGCCAGACGTGCGGCTGCCGCATCCGCGCGTCGAACCAGGCCAGGAACGCCCCGCGTACCTCGTCGGGGGTGGCGAAACCGGGCTCGTCTTCCAGCCACTCGTCCGGTACCAAGTCCAGTACGGCTGCGACGGTCTCCGGAGTAACGAGTGGCGCGAGGTCTGCGTCCGCCGCGGCGAGGTCCGGGTGAAACGGCATCAGCACGTGGTCGGCGAGCTTGGTGGCGCGGCGCGCGGAGGCCGCGGCCGCGGGCCAGTTGTGCTGGAAGATCAGCGCGGCGCCGTGGTCGATCAGGTAGAGCTTGCCGTGCCATCGCAGCAGGTTGGGGTTGCGCCAGGAGCGGTCGACGTTGCCGACCAGCGCGTCGAACCAGATCACCCGTCCGGCGGCCTCGGGCTCGACCGGGAAGGCGAGCGGGTCGAAGCCGAGCGATCCCGGCAGGTAGTCGAGGCCGAGGTTGCGCCCGACGCTGGCCAGCAGCAGCTCCTGGATCTCCTGGTCCGGCTCGCCCTTCGCGATGGCCTCGTCCAGCTGCACGGTGACCAGTTCGGGAACCGGCAGGCCGAGGGCGCGGCCGAGTTCCCCGGCGACGATCTCCGCGATCAGGGCCTTGCGTCCCTGTCCGGCGCCGCGGAATTTGACCACGTACATGCCGAGATCGTCGGCCTCCACGATGGCCGGCAGCGACCCGCCCTCCCGCAGCGGGGTCACGTACCGGGTCGCCGTCACTTCGCGTAACACGCGATCAGGCTACCGTCGCCCGGCTCGCCTCCGGCCACGACGAGCGCAAACGGGCAGGCCTCATGAGCCGGGGAGCGGGTCCTCGGATACGGTGGAATGGTGACCGGGGAACAGATCATTGACGAGGGCACCGAGTTCGAGCAGCACCGCCGCTACCTCTCAGCCGTCGCGTATCGCCTGCTCGGATCGCTCGCGGACGCCGAGGACGCGGTCCAGGACGCCTGGTTGCGCTGGCAGGGCATGGATCGCTCGAAAGTGCTTGAGCCGCGCGCCTATCTGACCACCGTCGTCACCCGGATCTGCTACGACCAGCTGGGATCGGCGCGGGCACGGCGCGAGGCGTACTTCGGCGAGTGGCTGCCGGAACCGTCGATCTCGACCGTGGAGCGGCAGCCCGGCCCGGAGGATGCCGCGTCGCTCGGCGAGTCGGTCTCGTACGCGATGCTCGCGGTGATGGAGCAGCTGAGCCCGGCCGAACGGGTCGCGTTCGTGCTGCACGACGTGTTCGCGGTCGGCTTCGGCGAGATCGCCGAGACACTGGGCCGCACGCCCGAGTCGGTGCGGCAACTGGCTTCGCGGGCGCGGCGGCGAGTGCGAGACGCGACGAGCGGCACCAGTGTGGCCTGGGCGGATGCCGAGACGTGGCCACAGTCGGACACCGACTCAACGGCGAGCACCGCTGCGGATTCGGCGGCCGGATCGCGGGTCGGGCGGCCGTGGCGGCGCCTGGACAAGCCCGAGCACCGGAAGGTCGTCGCGGCCTTCGCGGCGGCCTCGCTTACCGGCGACATCTCCGGGCTGATGGCGGTGCTGGACCCGGATGTGATCTGGCACTCGGACGGCGGCGGCATCGTGAAGGCGGGCGCCCAGCCGGTGCATACCGCGGACCGGGTGGCGCGGCTGGTCAGCGGCCTTACTCGGTGGCTCCCCCCGGACTCCGGCCTGCAGATGCACGAGACCCTGGTCAACGGCGCGCCCGGCCTGGTGATCATCGACAAGACCGGCGCGGCGATGGGCGTCATGGCGTTCGTCATCGTGGACGAACGGATCGTCGAGGCTTACACCATGGTCAACCCGGAGAAGCTGGGCAACGTGGCGGGCGGCGCGGTCAGCGCGTACTTGCCGCGTCGCGAGGCCTCTGGCAGGCAAGACGACGAGCCGGCCGAGCACTGACGTAGCAGATGGCCGGTTGCCGTCACCCGCGAGTGCGGGTGACGGCTGTCAGCCTCCGCTCACCGCCGCGATGACGTCGATCACCGCCCCATCGGGCACCGCGGTCTGGGCGCCCGACAGGGTTCGAATGTCCGCGCCGTCCACGTACACGTTGACGTGGCGGCGGATCGCGGCGTTCTCGTCGCGGATCCGCCGCTCCAGCGCGGGCAGCTGACCGGCGAGGCGATCGAGGACCCCGGCGACCGTCTGTTCCGGGGTCTCGGCCACGGAGCCGGGCGGCGCGACCTCGACCGTGACCTCGCGGCGGCCGCCCGCATACGCGGCCAACGCCCCGGGCAGCTGCAGAGTCACTGTCATGTCAACACAGCTCCACTTCAACACTGGCCCTTCTCGATACAGCGCTCACCTCAACACCGCGCGCTTCGCGTCACGCCAGCGCCATCGCACGTACGGACAGCACGTCCGGCAGGTTAGCTGCCACACGCTCCCAGCCGTCGGCGCCGCCCGCGTACAACTCACCCGAGCGGGTCCCCAGGTACAGGCCCAGCGGCTCGGCGGCGTCGCAGCTGAAGGCGTCGCGCAGCACCAGGGAGTAGAACTCGCTCTCCGGCAGCCCGGCACCGACCTCGGCCCAGGTCTCGCCGGCGTCGGTGGTTCCGTAGACCCGGCAGCGGAAGTCCGGGGTGAACCGCGAGTAGTCGGAGACCAGCGGGAAGACGTACGCGTGCCCGCCGTGGTTCGGATCGGCCACGATCGCGAAGCCGAACTCCCCGGGCAGCCCGTCGGCGATCGAGACCCACTTCCCGCCCCAGTCATCGCTGCGGTAGACGCCGTTGTGGTTCTGGAGGTAGAGCCGCTCCGGGTCCTCGGCGTCCTGGGCGACCTTGTGAACGCACTGGCCGAATTCGGGGTAGCGCTGCTCCTCGGGCAGGAAAGTCGCCTTGATCCCGGTGTTCGCCGCCGCCCAGCTCTTTCCTCCGTCGTAGGTGCGGTAGACGCCGCCGGAGGACAGTGCGATCAGGACCCGCTGCGGGTCGACCGGGTGCGGGATGACGGTATGAATGGCCTGGCCGCCGAATCCGGCTCCCCACTGTGGCCGGTGCGGGTGCTCCCACAGCGGCCGGACCAGTTCGAAGTTGACGCCGCCGTCCTCGGAGCGGAACAGCGCGGCCGGCTCGGTCCCGGCGTACACGACGTCCGGCTCGTTGGCGGGTCCCGGCTGGATCTGCCAGGCCCGGCTCAGGGCCGTGTCGAGGTCCTTGGGGAAGGCGATCGGCGCCTGGTCGGGTTCGGTCCAACTGCGGCCGAGGTCGTCCGAGTGCAGAATGGTCGGCCCCCAGTGCTCGCTCGTCGCCGAGGCGAACAGGCGTGGCGTGGGGCGACGGGTGTCGATTCCGACCGCGTAGACGGCCGTCATCGGCAGGGCGAGCGGTTCGGTCTGCCAGGAACCGCCTCGCCGGCGCGCGAGTAGCAGGCCCTTGCGGGTGCCGGCGAGCAGCAAGGTATCGGTCATATCGCCCACCGTAGCCGCGCCGTCCGACAATCGCGCGGGGAAGCCCGAACGAAGCGTGGCAGCTTCCTGCCGGGCCGGCTCCTCGTCTTGCCGCGGTTCGGGCCGCGCCGGCCTACGGCGCTCGCCGGTCCCCCGAGCATCCCCGGACCGTAATGAATGAACCCCTGGTTCCTCCCAGGTCGTGAGGAAGGATGGAAGCAGTACCGGCGGTACGCCGGCCTACGGCAGTGAAGGCGAGCGAGGCGCGCGAGAAGATGGACGACGCGGTGGTGGTGGGCGACCGCAATCAGGCGGAGCCGGAGCCGGAACGCACGAGCCTCGGCGGCATCGTGGTCGGCGCGCTCAGCGGCCTGCTGGCCGGCGGGGCCGCGCTGGCGGCCGGGGAGCTGGTCGCCGTGTTCGCGGGCGCGGCGAGCGCGCCGGCCGTGGCGGTCGGCGAGTGGGCGATCGACCTGGCGCCGACCGGGGTCAAGGAATTCGCGATCCGCGAGTTCGGCACGCACGACAAGACGGCGCTGCTCACCGGCGTGTATGTGATTCTCGCGCTGATCTCCGCGGCGGCGGGGGTGCTGGCGCGCCGTCATCTCACGGCGGCGAGTTTCGTCGCGGCCGGCTTCGGCGTGATCGGGATCATCGCGGCGGCGACCCGGCCGAACGCGGACACCGCTTCGTTCTTCCCCTCGATGTTCGCGGGCGCCGCCGCGGTGTGGGTGCTGCGCTGGCTGACCCGGCTGGCCGTCGAGAACGAGACGGAGTACGCGGGGCCGACCGAGCGCCGCCGGTTCCTCGGCGCGCTGCTCGGCACCGCGGCCGGTGCGGCAGTGGGCGGCTTCGGTTCGAAGAGCTGGATCGACTCGCGGTACAACGCGGCGCCCGCGCGTGCGGCCGTGAAGATCCCGGCTCCGATCCAGCCGCTGGCGGCGGTTCCGACGTCGACGCACCCCAATGTCTCCGGGCTCGGCCCGTTCTTCACCCCGAACGCCGACTTCTACCGCGTGGACACGGCCCTGTCCGTGCCACAGCTCGATCCGTCGAAGTGGATGCTGCGGATCCACGGCATGGTGGCCAGGCCGCTGGAGATTTCCTTCGAGCAACTGCTGAAGATGCCGCTGGAGGAGCAGGACCTCACCCTGACTTGCGTCTCGAATCCGGTCGGCGGTGGGTACTGCGGTAACGCGCGCTGGGTCGGCGCACCGCTCGCGCCGCTGCTGCGGCAGGCAGGCGTGCAAGCGGGCGCTGACCAGATCCTCTCTACATCGAGCGACGGGATGACGATCGGCACGCCGGTTAACGCAGTGCTCGATGGCCGTGAGTCGATGCTCGCGGTCGCGATGAACGGTGTGGCGCTGCCCATCGAGCATGGGTTCCCGTGCCGGATGTTGGTGCCCGGCCTGTACGGGTACGTCTCGGCGACCAAGTGGGTCGTCGATCTGGAGCTGACGACGTTCGCGTCGAACGCGGGATATTGGGTGGCTCGTGGTTGGGCGCAGAAGGCACCGGTGAAGACCGCGTCACGCATCGATGTGCCGGGTTCGGGCGCGGCTGTGCCGGCCGGAACGGTAACGCTCGCCGGGGTCGCGTGGGCGACGCACCGGGGAGTCGCGGCGGTAGAGGTGCAGATCGACGGTCAGCCGTGGGCGGAGGCAACGCTCGCGGTGTCGGACACTCCGGACACGTGGCGCCAGTGGTCGTATACGTGGCAGAACGCGCCTCGCGGCAGGCACACGGTTGCGGTGCGCGCGACGGACGGGACCGGCGCAGTACAGACATCCGCGGTGCAGGATGTCGTGCCTGACGGCGCGACTGGCTACCACCGGATCACGGTGAACGTCGTCTAGTAAGGCGGAGCACTGGCCGCGGGGAAGTAACCGCCGACCGCCGACTGGGCGGGCCGCTATGTCGGCACGACACGCCTGACAGAATCCAGGAGTGACCACGACATCCGGCCCGGCCCTGCCCAAGCTGATCGCGACCGATCTCGACGGCACGCTGCTGCGTTCAGACCGGAGCGTGTCGGAGAGAACCTGCTCGGCGCTCAAGTCCTGCGCGGCGGCCGGGATCGAGGTGGTGCTGGTGACGGCGCGGCCTCATCGCACGGTCGTTGAACTGGCGCGGGGACTTGGCAGCGTGACCACGGCGATCTGCGCGAACGGCGCGGCGGTGCTGGACGTGGCGACGGGAGTGGCGGAACTCGTCCATTCGTTCCTGGTGGAGCAGGCCCTCGCGATCGTCGCCGATCTGCGGCCGGTCTTCGCGCCGCGCACCGGCTTCGCGCTGGAGACCGGCGGCCAGGTGTTCTGCGAGCCCGGCTTCCGCCCCGGCCTGATCTCCGGAGACGGCGCCGTCGTGACCGATGACTTGCGCCTGGCGCGGCCGGTCGGCGGACGCTACGTCAAGGTGCTTGCCCGTGACGATTCGGCGGACGCGGACGAGATGGTCACGGCCGCATGCGCGGTGCTCGGCGACCGTGCCGAATCCTCTCAGTCCGGCGGTCGCGGCCTGGTGGAGATCGCGCCGCGCGGCGCGACGAAGGCCGGCACGCTCGCGTGGCTTTGCGCGCGCCTCGGCATCGGCGCGCAAGAGGTTGTGGCCTTCGGCGACATGCCGAACGATCTGCCTATGTTGACTTGGGCTGGCACCGCTTACGGGGTCGCGAACGCACACGACGATGTGTTGTCAGTCGTCGACCGAGTTACCGCTTCGAACGATGAAGACGGCGTTGCGGTGGCACTTGAGGCGCTTCTCGGCCTGGAAAGATCAGTGCGCGAATAACGATCGTGCAAAGGCGTTGCCGGACAGATGCCTGAGGCAGCAAGATTCCGCGGTGACCATTGGCCAGGAGGGGACCGGCACGCCGATCGACGCGCCGGCGCTGGTGGCGTTCGGGTGTCCGAACTGCGGCAGGACCGGCGAAATCGACGCCAGATTCGTGCAGTGGTGCGAGAGCTGCGGCTTCAACGCCGACACCGCACCCGAGAAGCCGGAGAAGCGGCGAGCCGCGCGGCGCAAAGCGCGTGCGCGCGCTCGGGCCGAGAAGCTGTGCGATCAGCTGACCACCGCTGAGGATCTGCGGCCGACCTCTGCGACAGGGATCGCGGTGACCGTCGTCTCGACACTGGTCCACCTGGTGACCGTCGCGCTGGTGATCGGTTCGGTGCTGGCGGTCCAGACCTGGGCGCCCAAGTACTGGTGGGGCTGGCCGCTCGGAGTGCTCGGCATCCTCGTGGCGATCGCGGTACGTCCGCAGTTGTGGGGAGTCCTGCGCAAGCCGCGCGACATGGATCAGAACTGCTTGACCCGCGACAGAGCACCCGCACTCTTCGGCCTGCTCGACCGCTGTGCCGCACAGTCGGCGGCGCCGGTTCCCGACTACGTCTTGATGGACACCCGGTTCAACGCCGCGACACGCAGCATCGGCTTGCGCCGCAAGAAACTGCTGACCCTCGGTGTTCCGCTCTGGGTGGTTCTGAGCGGACCGGAACGCGTCGCGCTGCTGGGCCATGAACTCGGCCATCACGTCAATCGGGACGTGACGCACGGAATTTGGGCCACGACCGCGCGACGATCGCTCGTGGAGTGGATCAGGATGTTCAACCCGCGCGAGTCGGTGCGCGACCGCTTCGCACGCAGGCGCCTTGGCCGCAGCGGACTGCTCGAGTCACTGGCCTCGGCGCTGCTGCCGGTGTTCCTGTTCGCGGTGTGCGGACCCGCGTTCCTCCTGGCGCTCGGCTGCTATGTCGGGCTGACTCGGCTGGACCTGCGCTGCGGCCAGCGCTCGGAGCATCTGGCAGACGAGCTCGGCGCGCGGCTCGCGTCGTCTGCGGCGGCGATTTCCCTCGCGGAACGGCTGGCACTGGCCGAGTCGGTTGCGTACTTCGTGCGGCGGCTCAAGGCCGAGCGTGCCAAAGAGGATCCGTGGGCGCGACTGCGCGCATACATCGACTCCATCCCTGAGCACGAGAAGCGGCGCCGAGTGCTGCTTGATGAACGGCGCGGCACTCGGATCGACGCGACCCACCCGGCCAACTACCTGCGTCGCAAGATGCTGGCACGCAGGCCGCAGTTCCCCGGAACGATCCAGGTAGAGGATGCGGAGTGGGCGGCGATAGACGCGGAGCTGCGGAAGTACTACGCCATGGCCGCGCACAGTCTGATCGGTACCCCGCTGAACGCTGCTAAGCGCGTGGCCGTTTAGGCGGTGTTGGGGAATGTCTCAAGGGGCGAATCCCGAAAAAGCCGCGGGCGGATCGTTGCCTTGGCACATTCGCCAACACCGCCTAGTGGATGCGCGGGCCGGCGCGGTTCTCGCGAGGATCGGGGCCCGGCTTGCCAAGCCCCTTGGCCGGCCGCCCGTTCAGTGCTGCCAAAGGCGGACCCGC
>DASUAR010000240.1:0-8395 GCA_035763685.1 Actinocrinis sp.
GTCAGAGCACCCGCTGCCCCTTCCCCAGCGCGACGATCCCGTTCGCCGAGACGTGATACAGCTCCCGGTCACGCTCGGGATTGACGCCGACCGTCGCACCCGGCGGCACGACGATGTTCTTGTCCAGCACCGCCCGGCGCACCACCGCGCCGCGGCCGATGCGGACGTTGTCGTGCAGGATCGAACCCTGCACCACCGCCCCCTCCTCGACGATCACTCCGGGCGAGAGCACGGACTGAGTGACCTGCCCGCTGATGATGCAGCCCGGCGCGACCATCGACTCGCCGGCGATGCCCCCGGCCACGAACTTCGCGGGAGGCAGTTGCAGCTGATGCGTGTAGATCGGCCACTCCCGGTTGTAGAGGTTGAAGACCGGGTGGATCGAGATCAGGTCCGTGTGCGCGTCGTAGTATGCGTCGAGGGTTCCCACATCCCGCCAGTAGCCGTGGTCGCGTTCGGTCTCGCCCGGGACGTGGTTCTGGTCGAAGTCGTAGACCTGGACCTGGCCGGCCTCGGTGAGCATCGGCAGGATGCTGCCGCCCATGTCGTGCACCGAGCGGTCGTCGTCGGCGTCCCGGTCGAGCGCGTCGAGCAGCACCTTTGTCGTGAACACGTAGTTGCCCATCGAGGCGTATACCCGCTCCGGATCGTCCGGCAGTCCCGGCGGATCGGCCGGCTTCTCCAGGAAACCCTCGACCCGCACGCCGTCCGAGGCCGGAGTGATGATGCCGAACGAGGGCGCCTCCGCGCGCGGGATGCGGATGCCCGCGACCGTCGCGCCGGCGCCCCCTTCGATGTGCTGTTGCAGCATCTGGCGCGCATCCATCCGGTACACGTGGTCCGCGCCGAATACGACGATGTAGTCGGGATGCTCGTCGTGCACGAGGTTGAGCGACTGGTAGATCGCGTCAGCGCTGCCGAGGAACCAGCGCGGGCCGAGCCGCTGCTGCGCGGGCACCGGCGTGACGTAGTTGCCCAGCAGGTTCGACATCCGCCAAGTGGTGGTGATGTGCCGGTTGAGCGAGTGCGACTTGTACTGCGTCAGCACACAGATGCGCATGACGTCCGCGTTGACGAGGTTGGACAGCACGAAGTCCACCAGCCGGTACGTGCCGCCGAACGGCACGGCCGGTTTGGCCCGGTCGGCGGTCAGCGGCATCAGCCGTTTGCCCTCGCCGCCCGCGAGCACGATTCCCAGCACCGAAGGTCCGCCGCGCATCAGCCGCCCCTTTACTCCGTTGCCCTGACCTGGGAGAAGGCCGTCACTTCCCCAGGACTTCCTGGTACACCGCCACGGTCCGGCGGGCGATGGCATCCCAGCCGAACTCCCGCACCGCGCGTTCCCGGCCCGCCTTGCCCATGCGCTCAGCGGCCGCCGGATCCGCGATGACGCCGTTCAGCGCCTCGGCGAGCGCCGCCTCGAACGCGGCCGGGTCCTTCTCGAGGTACGGGACCAAGTACCCGGTGACGCCGTCCTGCACCACCTCGGGGATGCCGCCGACCGCCGAAGCCACCACCGGCGCGCCGCAAGCCATGGCCTCCAGGTTGACGATCCCGAGCGGCTCGTAAACCGACGGGCAGACGAACACCGCGGCATGGCTGAGCAACTGGATGACCTCGGGACGCGGCAGCATCTGCGGGATCCAGAGCACGCCGTCGCGGGACTGGCGCAGCTCGTCGACCAGCTCGCGGAACTCCCGGTCGATCGCGGGCGTGTCCGGAGCCCCGGCGCACAGCACGAGCTGCGCGGACGCGGTGAGCGAGCGTGCGGCGCGCAGCAGTTGCGGCACGCCCTTCTGGCGCGTGATGCGCCCGACAAAAAGGACGTAGGGCCGGTTCGGATCGACACCGTGCCGGGTCAGTGCCTCAGTGCCGGGATCGGGCCGATAAAGCGCGGTGTCGATGCCGTTATGCACGACCTGGACCTTGGCCGGGTCAAGCGCGGGATAGCAGCTGAGGATGTCGTCGCGCATCCCGCGCGAGACGGCGATCACCGCGTCCGCGGCCTCGATGGCGGTGCGCTCGGCCCAGCTGGAGAGCGTGTAACCGCCGCCGAGTTGCTCAGCTTTCCACGGGCGCAGCGGTTCGAGCGAGTGCGCGGTCATCACGTGCGGGATGCCGTAGAGGAGCTTGGCGACGTGCCCGGCCATGTTGGCGTACCAGGTATGCGAGTGGACCAGGTCACGGTCCGCCACGGCCGCGGCCATCGCGAGGTCGACCGACAGGCTGCGCAGCGCCTCGTTGGCGTCGGCCAGCGCCTCGGCCGGGGCGTGCCGCTGGACGCCCGGCTGCGGCTCGGTCGCCTTCTGGCTGGCCCAGCAGTGCACGGACACGTCGGTGAGCGCCTGAAGCTCCCTGGCCAGGAACTCGACGTGAACGCCCGCGCCGCCGTACACATCGGGCGGGAACTCCCTGGTCAGCAGGCCGACTTTCAAGGTGCCTCCTGGCGACGTCACCGAGTACGGACGTTCATGTTGCAGAACATAGCCCAGTATCAGGGCGTAGGCGAGCACGAGATCACGAGATACCGGAATCCCGAGATCCCGAGACAGCGAGACAGCGAGACAGCGAGACAGCGAGGGACGCGCCCGCAGAACTCTCACCTCTCCGTCAGCAGGTTGTCGACGAGTTCGCGCGGAAGGCCGTGCGTCTCGTGCAGGCTGCGGTAGTCGTCCTCGTCCAGGCTGCCTCGGCGTAGCCGCCGCGAGACCTCCTTGCCGCCTCGGTCGAGCAGCCCCGAGAAGCGCCGCTCCTCGTCGCGCAGCACGTCGTAGACCCGGCCGACGTCACCCGGCTGCCCGAAGCGGCTGAGTGTGTCCTCGACGAGAACCGGCGGCAGGTCGGTCACCGTGCGGGACGGGTCGCTGCGCCAGAGGGATGTCAGCGTCCGACGGATGAGCCGACGCAGCACGTAGCCGCGGCCGGTGTTCGAGGGCGATACTCCGTCTTCGATCACGACGATGCTCGAACGCAGGTGGTCGATCACGATCCGGGATGATCGCTCGTCCAGCGTCCAGAGCCGCGGAATCGTAGTGCTCCAGGGCTCGAACACGTCGCATTCGAACACCGACTCCTTGCGTTGCAGGATCGTCAGCAGCCGCTCCAAACCGAGCCCGGTGTCGATGCTGGTTTGCTGAAGCGGCTCGAGGCTTCCGTCCTCGTGGCGTCGGTAGCGCATCGTCACGTGGTTCCAGACCTCCACCCAGCGCGGGTCGACGGTCGGTGTGCCGCTCGGGGGTTCGTCGCCGGTCCACGCGAAGATCTCGGTGTCCGTGCCGCAGGGGCCGACCGGGCCGTTCGACCACCAGTTGTCCATCACCGTCGGCTCGACCGGTACGCCCAGCTCGCTCCAGGTTCGCCAGTAGTCGGTGTCCGGACCGACCTGCTCATCGCCCCCGAAAACCGTGACGTGCAGGCGGCCCGGATCGATGCCGTAGCCGTCGCGTAGCAGTTCGTATCCCCAGCGGATGCTCTGTACGCCGTCGTAGTCGCCTAGCGACCAGGAACCGAGCATCTGAAACACGGTCAGGTGGGTGCGGTCGCCGACCTCGCCGAGATCCGTGGTGCGCAGGCAGCGTTGCCCGCCGACCAGGCGTCGGCCCTGCGGATGAGGCCGTCCCAGCAGGTACGGAGTGAGCGGGTGCATTCCGGAGGTGGTGAAAAGCACCGGATCGCCGGGCTCGGGCACAAGCGAGCTACCGCCGATGAGGCCGTGGCCGCGTTCGCGGAAGAAGTCGATGAATGTCTTGACAGTCTGGTCCGAATCCACCGCAGTGGCTCCTTCGGTTTCATGGCAACCGGAACGGGAGCGACGGGGTGCGCTAAACGGACGCGGGCGGGATCCGAGTACCAGGATCCAGACAGCGGAGAGCCACACCGGCGAGCCGATTCCGGTCGCCGGGGGAAAGAAAGGGAGGCTGAGGTCAGCCGACGGCAACCGGCGAGCTGGTAGCTCGCGCGGTCGCGGCCGAACGGCGGAACGTGGTGACCTCCATGCCTCGACGATAGACCACGCCAGACCTGGCCGGCACCTTCATTTCCTGCGCTCGGCTCACGACGAGAGCGGAATCCGCAGGCTCACGGTGCCGCGCAGGTCCAGCCACGCGGCGTCGGGGCCACGCACCAGCCGCAGGACCACCTGCTCGCAGTCCGGGCAGCGCGCGACGAGGCCGGGTTCGGGTCCGTAGACGCGCAGCCGGGCCAGCGGTCCGGTACTGCCGCAGCCGGTACAGCGGCCCACCGCGGCGGTCACGTCGACCGCGAAGATCTCCGAGAGCGGCCCGGCCAGCGCGTTGCCGTCCTGGTACGTGTCGTCGTCTCCAGAACGCGAGCTTTCGTCAAACTCCGTCATGTCAACCTCCGCTTGGGCCGAAGCGTTCGGTGCGGATCTGGGCGGGATCGTGTCCGAGTTCGACGAGCAGATCGGCGGCGTGTTCCACGAATCCGGTCGGTCCGCACACGTAAACGGCCGGGTTGAAATCTGCCGGCCAGCCGGTTGCCGCCAGGTCCTCGGCGGTGAGCCGTCCCGGCGGCCGCCGCCAGCCGTCCGGTGCCTTTCGCGTGTAGAGGAAGGTCGTGTCCAGCCCGGGATCGCCGCGGCGCAGCTCATCCAGGTACATCCGGTCTTCCGGCGCGCGCACCGAATACAGGAGCCGGAAGGGCGCGCGGTTACCAGTCGTCCGCCGGGTTCGGATCATCGCCATCAGCGGCACCACCCCGGAGCCGCCGGCCACCAGCAACACCGGCTCGGTCTGCTCCGGTCGCCACACGAACCAGCCGCCGACCGGTCCGCGCAGCTCGATCTGATCGCCGACCGCCAAATCCTCGGCCAGATACGGCGAGACCTCACCGTCCGACACCTGCTGCACCGTCAGCTCGATCCGGTCGCTGCCGGGTTCCGGCGCCGAGGCGATCGAGTAGCTGCGCTGCGTGCTGTACCCATCTTCAGCGGTCAGCCGTACGTCAACATGCTGACCGGGCAAATGTCCCGCCCAGCCGGACACGGACAGCACAAGGGTGTGCGCGGCGGGCGTTTCCTCCCGCCGCTCGACGAGCGTCGCCACCTGCCACCGCAGGCGCTGCCCTAGTCTCCCTGGTACCGCTGCTCGCGCCATGGGTCTCCGTACTCGTGGTAACCGGCGCTCTCCCAGAACCCCGGCTCGTCCTCAAGCAGCAACTGGATTCCGCGCACCCACTTCGCGGACTTCCAGAGGTAAAGGTGCGGCACGAGCAGCCTGGCCGGGCCGCCGTGCTCGGGCGCCAGGTCCTCGCCGTCATACCCGTATGCGATCCAGGCCTTGCCGTCGAGCAGGTCCTCCAGTGGCAGGTTCGTCGTATAGCCGCCATAGGAGTGCACGAGGGCGAAGTCGGCGGCCGACTCGACGTCTTCAAGCAGCAGATCCAGCGAGACGCCCTGCCATTCGGTCTCGAACTTTGACCACTTGGTGACGCAGTGCAGGTCCACGGTCGGCCGCTCGGACGGGAGCGCGGTCAGCTGGGCCCAGTTCCAGGCGTGCCGGACCCCGGCCTCGGTCGTGATGGTGAACTCCCAGCGGTCGCGGCTGACCCGCGGGGTCGGCCCGGCCGAGAGCACCGGGAAGTCGTGCGTCTCGTACTGCCCCGGCGGCAGCCTGCCGTCGTCGGAGCGCGGCCGTCCGTGGAACCCGCGGGAGATGATCGCCATCGCGCTGCGCCCCTTCCGCTCACGTCTCGCCGGAGGCGGCCCAAAGGTTGACACCCGATTCAACCGCGTGCTTGTCGATGCTGGCCAGTTCCTCGTCGGCGAAGTCCAGCCGGTCCAGCGCGCCGAGATTGTCGTCGAGTTGCGCGACGCTGCTCGCGCCGATCAGCACCGAGGTCACCCGCGGGTCGCGTAGGGCCCAGGCCAGCGCCAGCTGCGCCAGCGACTGCCCGCGCTCGGCGGCGATCGCGTTGAGGGCGCGCACGTGCTCGATGTTGTTCTCGCTCAGCAGGTCGGTGGACAGCGACGAATCACGCGACGCCCGCGAGCCCTCCGGGATGCCGGCGAGGTACTTGTTGGTCAGCATGCCCTGCGCAAGCGGCGAGAACGCGATGCAGCCGGCGCCGATTTCGCCGAGCGTGTCCAGCAAGCCGTTCTCAATCCACCGGTTCAGCATCGAATACGAGGGCTGATGGATGAGCAGCGGCGTGCCGAGCGAGCGCAGGATGTCCGCTGCCTGACGGGTGCGCTCGGGGCTGTACGAGGAGATGCCCGCGTACAGGGCCTTTCCGGAGCGCACCGCCGCGTCCAGCGCGCCCATCGTCTCCTCCAGCGGCGTGTCCGGGTCGAACCGGTGGCTGTAGAAGATGTCGACGTAGTCCAGGCCCATCCGGGTCAGCGACTGGTCGAGGCTGGCCAGCAGGTACTTGCGGGAACCGCCGCCTTGGCCGTACGGGCCCGGCCACATGTCGTATCCGGCCTTGGTGGAGATGATCAGCTCGTCCCGGTACGGCCGGAAGTCCTGGGCGAACAGCGTGCCGAAGTTGGCCTCGGCGCTGCCGTAAGGCGGGCCGTAGTTGTTCGCCAGGTCGAAGTGGGTGATTCCGCGGTCGAAGGCGCGGCGCAGGATCGCGCGCTGGGTCTCGAACGGCTGGGCGTCGCCGAAGTTGTGCCACAGCCCGAGCGAGATGGCCGGCAGCTCAAGGCCGGACCGGCCGCATCGCCGGAAGACCGCGGCGTCGTAACGCTCATCAGCGGCGAGATATCCCATCGCGAACCTCCCTGTGGCCCTGCCAACCTGCCCCCACCCTCTCCTGAGGCCGCGGCACTGTCCAATAGAAGGAGCGGATCCGACCGATCACGACCGCGGCTCAATCCGCGGCATGGTGGATACTGGGCGCTTGCCGAAAAGGAGGGGTGAGCGTGCGGTTCGTGGCGATCGGTGACAGTTTCACCGAGGGAGTCGGCGATGTGCGGGCGGATGGCGGCCTGCGCGGATGGGCGGACCTGGTCGCCGCCAGGCTGAGCGCGGCGCTGGCCGAGCGCGGCGAGCCGGTGCAGTACGCGAACCTGGCCATCCGCGGGCGGCTGCTGCGGCCGATCGTGACCGATCAGCTCGAAGCCGCGCTGGCGCTGGACCCGGCCGCTGATCTGCTGACCCTCAACGGCGGCGGCAACGACATGCTGCGGCCCGGCGTGCGCCTCGATCAACTGGTGGAGCTGACCGAGCACGCGATCCGGCGTTGCGTCGAGGCCGGTGTGCGCCCGGTCCTGCTCAGCGGCGCGGACCCGACCGCGCAACTGCCGCTGGGTCGGATGGTCCACCGGCGCGCCGCGTACCTGACCGCCACGCTCGCCGAGGTGTGTGCCCGGCACGGCGTCACCCTGGTCAACTGCTTCGCTGACCAGGAAATCCGCGACCCGCGCTACTGGACGGCTGACCGCCTGCACCTCAACAGCCATGGCCACGAGCGTGTCGCCGGGCTGGTGCTGCACGCGCTCGGCTTCGCACCGGTGCCCGCTGCATTTGCCGCTTCCGCCGCTTCCGCCGCAACGCTCGCCACGACGTCCGATCCAACGTCAGATCCAACGTCCGCGGCGGCGAGCGCCCAAGGCGTCGCGACCAACGCCCGCTACTACCGTGAGCACGTCCTGCCGTGGATCAACCGGCGGCTGCGCGGCCGGTCATCCGGCGACAACCGCGAGGCGAAGCACCCGAACTGGCAGCTGGTCACGCCCCCGGCCGCCGCGGCCCGCACGGCCACCGGCGCTCAGCTCAGGGCCGAATAAGGGGACGAGCATGGAGATCCCCAAGCGACAGAGCGCGTAGACCCGAACATTGACAAGCTGCAGGGCGAGTTCGGGAAATACACCAACGCAGTGCCGATCTTCTCTCGGCCTGACACGACGGGAGCCGGCTCGTGTCCGGGCTGAGCGAACTCGACCTGCCGGCCCTCGTCGCCTCCGGTGCGACCTTCATCGAGATCTTGGATCGCGCCCAAGAGGCGAGATGACACGAGGCGAGGCTTTATCAGCGCATGAACTGATTTTCCCACCCGAGTTCCTGGAGTATGAGTACGAATACGAGGCGAAGGGATACCTGTCCGGAGCCCGGATCGTCGTCGGTGAACAGCGTGCGGACGTTGTGTTCTACGAGCCCGTGCGACTGAGCCAGGACATCGCCGACGAGCTTGCTGATGCTGGATACCTCGCGTTCACGAACCTGGTAGTTGTACCGCAAGTCACTAAGGACGCACTCATCCACGCTGTCGATTTGCTCGCCGAGGCGGACTTCGCCGAATTAACCTTCCGCGGAGATCCTCGAAACCCCGATGAGTAGTCATTCCGACCGCTTGAGGCGTTCAACGACAACATCGCCGACTTCGAAAAGATCAAGGAGATCGGGTGTGACTCCTGAAGCCGAGAAGCTGATTC
>DASUAR010000241.1:0-14375 GCA_035763685.1 Actinocrinis sp.
GCCGTCGTCGGTGACGAACACCTCGCCGTGCTGGAACGGGTTCATGGTGCCCGGATCGACGTTGAGATACGGGTCCAGCTTCTGCATGGTGACCCGCAGCCCGCGCGCCTTGAGCAGCGCGCCGAGGCTGGACGCGGTCAACCCCTTGCCGAGCGAGGACGCGACGCCCCCGGTGACGAAGAGATGCTTGGTCGGGCGTCCGGAAGGTTTCCTCTGGGCTGCGGAACGGCTGGGCACTGCCAACGTGGGGCTCCCGTGGTTGTTACGAGCGAGTGGCCGGGTGGGGGTCGGCCGGTCATCCACGGGCTACCAGCTTAACAGGCGAATGTTGCGCTTCCGGTTACCTGGCGGGCAAATCCAGCCTTGCGGGTGGAGTGGGCCGCATGATGTCCAACCAGTGGACAAAATTGTTCGCGGTTGGCGGCATCGGCCGGGACGTCGCTAGGCTGACCAGGACGATCGGGGAGACGGGAGGTGGCTGTGATGGCCGTGCGCGCGGTACGCGGAGCTGTACAGGTGGACGCGGATGAACGGCAGCTCGTGCTCAAGGCGACCACGGAGCTGGTGACCGCCTTGTTCGAGGCCAACGGTTTCACCTCGGACGACGTCATCTCCATGATCTTCACCTCGACCCCTGACTTGAACAGCGAGTTCCCAGCGCTGGCCGCCCGCGAGCTGGGCCTGGTGGACACCCCTCTGTTGTGCGCAGCCGAGATTGCTGTGCCCGGCGCGCTGCCGCGGGTCGTGCGGATCCTGGCGCATGTGGAGACGCTGCGCTCCAAGCAGGAAATCCAGCATGTCTACCTCGGCGGGGCTACCGCGCTGCGCCGGGATATCGCGCAGTAGCGGCATGCGTACAGCCGCGATCATCGGGACCGGTCTGATCGGTACGTCGGTAGCGCTCGCCTTAACGCGTCGCGGCGTCTCCGTGTATCTGTCCGATCGCGATGAGTCCGCGTTACGCACTGCTGCCTCGCTCGGCGCTGGAGACGTATCGGAGCCGTCTGCGCCCGTGGACCTTGCCGTGGTTGCGGTACCGCCGGCGCACGTCGCGGCCGTCCTTGGAGACGTCCAGCGGCGCGGTCTTGCCGCCGCGTACACCGACGTCGCCTCGGTGAAGGCCGGACCGCAAGACGCTGCCGCGGCGCACGGAGTGGACCAAAAGACCTACATCGGCGGGCATCCGCTGTCGGGCCGCGAGATCACCGGCCCGCTCGGCGCGCGGGCCGATCTGTTCGACGGCCGGCCGTGGGTGCTCACCCCGACCGCCGAGACCGGCCGCGACGCGCTCAACCGCGCGCTGGAGCTGATCTCGCTGTGTGGCGCGGTACCGGTCGTCATGGACGCGGCCGACCACGACCACGCGGTCGCGCTGATCTCGCACACGCCGCACGTCGTCTCGGCGATCATGGCTGCGCGCCTCGAGCACGCATCCGAGGACGCGGCGCGGATCGCCGGGCCCGGAGTGCGTGATGTGACCAGGATCGCTGCCGGAGATCCGCAGCTGTGGCAGGAAATCCTCTCCGCGAACGCGAACGCAGTTGCCGACGTCTTGGAGGACTACGCCGCCGACCTGGACGCAGCCGTCGGCGCCCTACGTGCACTGGCCGCTGCAGACGGAGACAAGCGTGCCTCCGCGCGTGAAGCGCTTGTCGCACTCCTACAACGCGGTAACGCCGGACAGTCGCGCATCCCTGGTAAGCACGGCGCGCCGCGGGCGGTCTACGCCGCAGTGCAAGTCGTCATCAGCGACGCGCCCGGCGAACTCGCCCGCCTGTTCGCGGCGGCTGGCGCGGCCGGAGTCAACATCGAGGACGTACGGATCGAGCACTCGCCCGGACAGGCGGTCGGCCTGGTCACGCTCCAGGTCGCGCCGGAGTCGGCCGAGCTGCTGACCGCGCGGCTGACCGAGCGCGGCTGGACTGTGCAGAGTTGACCTGACGCCCTGTCAGCACCGATACCCTTTACCCGCGGGAAAAGGTTCGGGGGTCGGGTTCAAGGAGAAAAGCGTGGTGCCCAGGTGACTGACAAGGCCATCGTGGTCGCGGTGGACGGGCCGTCCGGCTCAGGGAAGTCGAGCGTGTCCAAGGGTGTGGCGCGCCGACTCGGCCTTCGCTACCTCGACACCGGCGCCCAGTACCGCGCGATGACGTGGTGGATGCTGCACCACGGCGTTGACCTTACCGATCGCCAGGCTGTAGCCGCCGCGTGCGTTAAGCCGGCCATCGTCTCCGGTACGGACCCGGATGAGCCGTCGATCAGTGTGGACGGCGAGGACGTCGGTAAGCAGATCCGCATGCCTGAGGTCACCGCCGCTGTTTCCGCGGTCGCCGGGGTCCAACCGGTGCGTGATCGGCTTATCGCATTGCAGCGGGAGATCATCGCCGCCGCGCTCGCCGAGGCAGGCGGCGTCGTCGCCGAAGGCCGCGACATAGCCGATGTCGTGTATCCGACCGCCGAGAGCAAGATCTTCCTCACCGCGTCCCCCGAGGCCAGGGCCGCGCGGCGCAGCGCCGAACTCGGCACGGTCGTCAGCGGCGGCGCCGGGACGACGCTGGCCGACCTGACCCGACGCGACGCCGAAGACGCCAAGACCACGCGCCCGCACGAGGCCGCTCCCGGCGCGATCGTCGTCGACGCGACGCATCTGACCCTCGATCAGGTGATCGAGCGCGTGGTCGAACTGGTCGAGGCAGCTCGCGGATGACGACACCGACGAACGCGCCTGCGCCGTCCTCCGCGGTGCCCGCGGTCCGCGTCGTGCCCCCTGCGCACGCCGCGCGGCGCGCCCGCCGGATCGGCCCGTTCGTGCTGCGGCCGTTCTGGAAGATCAGGCTGCACGGGACCGAGTACGTGCCCGCGACAGGACCGGTCATCCTGGCCGGGAACCACAGCAGCTTCCTGGACGGCCCGTTGATCGTGGGGCTCGCGCCGCGGCCGGTGCACTTCATGGTCAAGCGCGAGATGTTCCGCGGCGCGATCGGCTCGGCGCTGCACTGGCTCGGCCAGATCAGCGTGGACCGGCACGGCGCCGACCGTGCCGCGATCCAGGCCGCGCTCGGCGTCCTGGAACAAGGCGGCGTGCTCGGCGTGTTCCCTGAAGGCACGCGGTCGGCGGAGGACTTCGCGACCATGCACAATGGTCTGGCGTACTTCGCGCTGCGCTCGGGGGCGCCCGTGGTGCCGGTGGCCTGCCTCGGCGCGGGCTCACGCGGTACGACGATCGGTTCGCTGCCAAGGCTGCGCACGCGTCTTGACGTGGTCTACGGACCGCCGATCGACCTCGGGCGTGGCACTGGGCGTAAGGCCGTCGCGGCTGCCAGCGAGCAGCTGCGTGACGCACTGCGCACGCACATCGAGCAGGCGCGGCGCGAAACCGGCCGCTCGTAAGGCACGTTGTGCGTGCCTAGGACCGCACCGCACAGCAGCAACGCTGCAACGACGTAATTCTGAATAGGTAAGCAGTAAGGACGAACTGGCAATGACTGTGGACCACGACGCGTTCGACGACGACCTCGACGCGCCGTTCGACCCGAGCGAGTTCGTCGACGAATTCGGCAACGCTGAGCCGTTGCCCACGGAACTCGGCGATGAGAACGAGGACGGCGGAGCCTCGGCGCCGCTGCCGGTGCTGGCGATCGTCGGCCGCCCCAACGTCGGCAAGTCGACGCTGGTCAACCGGATCCTCGGCCGCCGTGAAGCCGTCGTACAGGACGTGCCCGGCGTCACCCGCGACCGGGTGTACTACGAGGCGAACTGGGTCGGGCGCCGATTCACCGTGGTGGACACCGGCGGCTGGGAGGTCGACGTCGAGGGCATGGACGCCCGCGTAGCCGAGCAGGCCGAGATCGCGGTCGAGCTGGCCGACGCGGTCATCCTCGTCGTGGACGCCACGGTCGGCATGACGAACACCGACGAGGCCTTCGTCAAGGTGCTGCGGCGGACAAAGAAGCCGGTGATCCTGGCCGCGAACAAGGTGGACAACCAGCAGCAGGAAGCCGAGGCGTACGCGCTGTGGTCGCTCGGGCTCGGCGAACCGCACCCGGTCTCGGCGATGCACGGCCGCGGCTCCGGTGACCTGCTCGACGCCGCGCTCGACGCGCTGCCGGAGCTGCCGCGCGAGGGCTTCGGCGCGGGCGGGTTCGGCGGGCCGCGCCGGGTCGCGCTGGTCGGCAAGCCCAACGTGGGCAAGTCATCGCTGCTGAACAAGCTGGCCGGGGAGGACCGGGTCGTCGTCGACTCGGTGGCGGGCACCACCCGCGACCCGGTGGACGAACTGATCGCGCTCGGCGGCAAGGCCTGGCGCTTCGTGGACACCGCGGGCATCCGGCGCCGGGTGCACCAGACCTACGGCGCGGATTTCTACGCCTCGCTGCGCACCGCGGCCGCCATCGAGAAGGCGGAGGTCGCGGTCGTGCTGATCGACTGCAGCGAACCGCTGACCGAGCAGGACTCGCGGATCATCTCCAAGGTCGCCGAGACCGGCCGCGCGCTGGTGCTCGCCTACAACAAGTGGGACCTGCTCGACGAGGAGCGCCGCTTCTACCTGGAGCGGGAGATCGAGCAGGACCTGGTGCAGGTCACCTGGGCGCCGCGGGTGAACATCTCGGCGCAGACGGGCCGGCACATGGAGAAGCTGGTCCCCGCGCTGGAGGCCGCGCTCGAGGGCTGGGCCACCCGCGTCCCCACGGCGCGGCTCAACGCCTTCCTCGGTTCGATCGTCGCGGAGCACCCGCACCCGGTTCGCGGCGGAAAGCAGCCGCGCATCCTGTTCGGTACCCAGGTCGGAACGCGGCCGCCGCGCTTCGTGCTGTTCGCGTCCGGGTTCCTCGACGCCGGATACCGCCGGTTCATCGAGCGGCGGCTGCGCGAGGAGTTCGGCTTCGTCGGCTCGCCGATCGAGATCTCGGTGCGCGTGCGCGAAAAGCGCTCGCGCAACAAGAAGTAACCGAGCCCCGGCTTATCCGCCGCTCGAACGCAAGCGCCCCGCCGCGAACCTCTTTCGGTCACGCGGCGGGGCGCTTTTCGTGATCTGAGAGAGAGCCTCTGATCGGTATCAGTACGCCGCGGTGAACCGGCGTCCGGTGTGCTCGCGCTTCTCCACCTCGTCGATCAGCACGATCGCGTAGTCCTCGGCCGAGATGTTGCTGTTGCCCTCGGCGTCCGCGACCAGGTAGTCCTCGCCGAGCCGGAAGGTGCCGGTGCGCTCGCCGGGCGCGATGACGCCGGCCGGGCTGACGTACGTCCAGGCCACGTCGGATACGCCGCGCAGCGTCTCCAGGCCCGCGGCGTGCGCCAGGGCCTCGGGCTTGTAGATGTCGGGGAAGAACGGCTGGTCCACCAGTCGCTCGCCGGAGCCGATCAGCAGGCTGCCCGCGCCACCGACGACCACGAGGTAAGGCGCGCCGTCACCGAGTGAGCGCAGCGCGGTCAGCAGGCTGCCGATATTCGCGGCCACCTGCTGCGTCGGCTCGACGCCCGGGGTACGCGGCGACACCGTGCTGATCACGGCGTCGGCCCCGGCGATGATCTTCTCGACCGCCGCCGGGTCGTTCACGTCAGCGGCCTGCACGGTGAGGTTCGGGTGCTGCTCGGTGACCTTGGCCGGGTTTCGCACCGCGGCCGTCACCTCATGCCCGCGACTCAGCGCCTCCTTCACCACGCGCTGGCCGATCATTCCGCTAGCGCCGAAGATCACGATTCTGGACATGGCTCTACCTCTTCCACGGTTGTTGGTACTGCCTGCTTTTCATCCGGTCTGACGATCATTCAGCGGCGAACGCTCAGCTGCCGGTGCTGAGCCTTCTGCTCAGGCCTCGGCCTCGGCCTCGGCCTCGTCCCGCTCCTGCGCCGAGACCTGCTCGAGCACGCGCAGGAACGTGTCTGAGTCCTGCGCTCCGGAGACGGCCCAGCGCCCGTCGAACACGAACGTCGGAACCGACGAGACGCCCATGGCCTGCGCCTCGGCGATCTCCTCAAGGACTTGCTGCCGACCTTCATCGGAGGCGAGGAAAGCCGCGGTCTGCGCGCGGTCCATGCCCACGGTCGCGGCCGCGTCGACGAGCTGCTCGTGATCACCGACGTCGCCGCCCTCGGCGAAGCGTGCGGCGAGCAGCTTCTCCTTCAGCGCCGCCTGTACCGACGGTCCGTGCTCGATGAGCGCGAAGCGGAGCAACCGGTGCCCGTCGAGCGTGTTGACGTGCAGCGCCTTGTCGAAGTCGAACGCGATGCCCTCGCCGCGGCCGAGTTGGGCGACGCGGGCGTCCATCTGCGCGGAGTCCGGGCCGTACCGCTGGTTGAGGTACTCGCGGTGTGATGAAGCGACTTGCGGTGCGCCCGGGTCCAACTGGTACGGCCGAAACACCACTTCGACGGACTCGGCGCCGGGAAATGCCGCAAGGGCGCGCTCGAAGCGGTGCTTACCGATGTAGCACCACGGACAGGCGATATCGCTGTAAACCTCAACCTTCATGCCCCGCACAACCGAGGCCCGACCGGACCTATTCCTGATCCGGCAGACGTTTCTTCGGCCTTCCGTGTGACCTCGGCCATATGATCGCTTAGTGCGAGAGAACCAAGTGACCTTCGTAGGGAAATCCGAGCACGGCACTCTCGCCGCCGTAGCGGAACTCGTCGTCGCCGCGGCAGCCCGCGGCGAAGCACTCGGTCTCAGCGCGCAGATCACGCGACCGCAGTACGCCGGCTACCTCGAAAAGCTCATGATCGAAGCGGAGCGCGGCGACGCCGGCCTGGCGATCGTGCGAGACACCCGTGACGGCGACGCAACCGTCATCGGCTCGGCGCAATGGACCCGCAGCCAGTACCCGACGCGCCGGGTCCTCGCCGAGCTCGACCGTGTCGTTGTCGCGCCTGGAGCCCGCGGCGCCGGCGTCGGCGCCGCACTCGTCGAGGCGATCGCCGCGGACGCGCAAGCTGCTGGCGTCGAAGTTCTCATGCTTGAGGCGCGCGGCAACAACCACGCGGCGATCGCCCTGTACGAACGCCACGGCTTCAGCCGCGCCGGCGCGTTGCGCAACGTCGTCGCGGTCGGTGCGGCGCGACACGACATGATCCTCATGAGCCGCGAACTCGGCCGCCCAAAAGACACCGATCTGCTCGGCGAACTGCCGGCCGGACAGGGAGCCAGCCTGCCGAGCGGCGTCACTCAAGGTATCGACGACGCGACGGGACATCCGGACTGGCAGCGTACGGAGCGGCTGCTGCTGTGCGTCCCGACGGCAGAGCCCGATGTCGCGGACGCGTACTTCGCGATCCATGGCGACCCGGCCACCAACGTGCACAATCCGGCCGGCGCGATGCTCGACCCGGGCACAGCCGCCCCGGTGCTGGACATCTGGCACCAGCAGTGGCGCGAGGCAGGCTTCGGCTACTGGGTCGTGCGCAGCCCGCAGGACGGCCAGGTGCTCGGCTTCGGCGGCGTGCGCCCAGTCGTCCAGGACGAGGACTTCCTCAACCTCTACTACCGCTTCCGGCCCTCGGCCTGGGGCAATGGCTACGCGACCGAGCTCGGCGGCGCGGCTCTCGCCCTCGCGGCCAAGGCGGCGCCCGGGGTGCCCGTCGTGGCGCTGATCCGCCCACGCAACGAGCCGTCGATCCGGGTAGCCCAACGCCTCGGAATGCGGCTGGAGGGCGAGGTGCAGCGCCAGCTCGGCATATACCTGCGGTATTCGATCATTCCCGAGCCATAGCGGATGCGGGCCGCGCGCAGTGCAGCTTTATTCGCTTGCGGCGCGACCGGCCGACCGCGACCATGGTTCGCTCCCCCCTGAGCCGAGTGGAAGCAGTGTGCGTTGACCGAGCCAGTCATCGTCGCCGAGCAACTCACCAAGACCTTCACCCGTTACCACCGCGCCGGACGCCTGCGCCGCCGCCGCACCGACTTCACCGCCGTCGACGGCATCGATCTGCGCGTCGAGCCCGGCGAGCTGGTCGGCTACATCGGCCCGAACGGCGCGGGCAAGTCCACCACCATCAAGATGCTGACCGGAATCCTGATGCCCACCTCGGGCACACTGCGCGTCGCGGGCCTCGAACCGCAGCGCAACCGAGTGAGCCTGGCCCGGCGAATCGGCGTGGTGTTCGGGCAGCGCACCACACTTTGGTGGGACCTTCCGCTGCGCGACTCCTTCAGCCTGATCCAGCGTCTGTACCGGATCCCCACGCAGCGATTCCACGAGAACCTGGACTACTACGTCGAAGCGCTCGACCTCGGCCCGCTCCTGGATCAGCCGGTACGGCAGCTCAGCCTCGGCCAGCGGATGCGCGGCGACATCACCGCGGCGCTGCTGCACGACCCGGCAATCGTCTACCTCGACGAGCCGACCATCGGGCTCGATATCGTCTCCAAGCACGTCGTGCGTGACTTCCTGCACGATCTCAACGCGAACACCGGCACGACGATCCTGCTGACCACGCACGACGTCGGCGACATCGAGCGCCTCTGCTCTCGCGTCGTCGCGATCGACCATGGCCGGGTTACCTACGACGGCACTCTCGAGCGGCTGCGCGGGGACCTAGACCTGGAGACCGCCGTCAAGGCGCTATACACCGGGGAACTCACGGCGGGCGTAGCCGACGAAATCGTGCCCAGCTAATAGGAGGGTGCGTGGGTAGGACTGCCTAATCGGGAATTCGGTGGGGCGCGAATCGAGCGCGAGCGTGGCGCGTGTTTTCGCTTCGAATGCGACCGTCGCATCGCTTCGGCGGTGCCGCGGCTGGGCACGATCCGATAAGACCAGAGCGTGCTCGCCGCGCGAGCACGGGCCTGCGCGATTTGTCGGGGGCTGGCAAATGGATGGAGAATCGGACCAAACGCTCAGAGCGGATGCAGAGGGTGCTTCCGGGGGAACTGCGGCGAATCGTGCGGTGCGCTTCCGGCAACCTTTCGTATTGCGCTACGGGTGGGCGATCTTTCTCGGATCCACCGTATTCATTCTGGTCTTTGGGATCGTCGTCGACGTCGTGATGGCTAATGCGCTGCCGGATCACGAGTGGCAGCGGTGGAGCAACGTCGGCCAGGCTTTCGAGAGTGTCGCCGCGGTGTTCGCGGCCTTCGGCTTGGCGGCGCTCGTGATCACCTTCGTCATGCAGTTCAAGGAGCTCCAGCTCCAGCGCCAGGAACTCGCGCTGCAACGGCATGAGATGAGACAGACGCAGGCCGAGCTGCACCGCAGCGCGGAAGCCGACCTGCGCCGGCTGCATGTCGAGTTGTTGCGCATGGCGATCGAGGACGAGGGACTCGGTGCCGTGTGGCCGGACGCCGACGGCGCGAACTACCCGCACGGCGTCCGGCGGCAGTTCTGGTACGCAAACCTCATCTACCAACATCAGCGGCTTGCGATGGAGTTCAGCGATTACGACGCGGACAGGATGCGGCCGGTGCTGCGGCGACTCTTTCGAAGCCCCGTGATGCGGGCTTACTGGGCCGCGGGCGCCGAGGCGCGCGCCTGCGACCTGATGGCGGGAACGCGTGAATGGTGCTCCGCGCAAGTGGTGGATGAGATTTGTCGAGACTACGACGATGATCCGCCGACGAGCGGACTGCGGTTGGCCGAGTGACCAGAAGAGCAGGTGGTGAGTCCCGCGGGATATGCGGTGCAGCGCCGCCTTTAGGGCGTGCAGGCGTAGCTGACGAGGTCGGGAAGTGCGTCGCGGACGGTTCGGCGCGGTAGAGACACCAATCGCTCAAGAGGGCCGATACTGGCGCCCAAGGGAAGCGCGCTGCGCAGCGACTCTGTCAGATCTGTGCCGATGCAGGCGATGCTGCCATCGGAGAGCTCGAACATGTCAGGGCAGCTCATATCGCTGGTGCTGCCACGCTGTTGCGGGGTCGATCCGAGCCTTCGGATCACGAAGACTTTCGGCCGTCTTTCCGGGTCCGGCTCACGTTCCATTTGGTGATCTCTCCTCACGCAGTTCATACGCTCGGTGGGGTCGTGACGACGAGTGCTAATGCATATGCAGTAGCACTTTCGCTGGCGCTGATGTGTTACGAAGTATCGGCGCGGATGATGCAGTATGCAGCGGCTCAGCGAGGCTACGCAAGGGTTCAGAGAAGGATCGCGGCCCACCGGGCGAGCAGTGGTCCTTACCGATCGCCATCGAATTTTCGGACAAATTCAATTGATCTACAGGTTGATAAAGGATATGAGCTGTATGTTTGTGCAGCAATCATTGTCATGATGTTGATAATAAACTAGATCCGCAATGCTGCACATGCAATTGCATGTGACGGATGCGAATGCATACAGCGTCATTCGCGAGGCAACGCAGCTGTCTCGCCGATTCGCGGATCAGCTGCCGGTGGAGCGGTAGCGGCGGACGGCGGCGCGCCAGACGAGGGCGGCCAGGGCGCTGAGGAGGAGCGCGACGGCGGGCGGGGCGAAGGAGAGGAAGGCGGGCAGGCCGAGGGGGTCGCGGCGGCCGAGGACGTAGAGCGAGGGCTGCCATGTGATGAACGCGAGCGGGATCGCGAAGGTCATCATCAGGGCCAGTGGACGCTGGTAGATGCCGAACGGGTACTCGGTGACCAGTTCGCCGCCGTAGGTGATGATGTTCGCCGTTTCGCGGGCGTCGGTGGCCACGAAGCTGATCGAGCCGGTCAGGACCCACAGCGCGCAATAGATGACCGTGCCGCACAGGACCGTGCCAGCGCAGACCGCTGCTTTGAGGGGCGTCCACGCGATCGGCAGGGTTTCGATGGCCCAGACCAGCGTGGCCGTGGCGGGGATCAGCTTGCCGACGCGCTTGGGGGTGAACTGGTCGGCGAGAACTTGCGGGAGAGTGCCGACCGGGCGGATCAGCATGATGTCGAACGTGCCAAGTCGGATCGAATCGCTGAGGGTTTCGATGCCGCTGGCGATCACGTCGGCGAACGCGAACGCGAGGCGCGTGGTGCCGTAGAGGTACAGCGTCTGCGGCAGGGTGAATCCGGCGAGCGTCTTGACCTGCGAGTACATGACCAGCAGGGCCGCTAGGTCGAGGCTCGCGACGAGCATTTGGGCCGTGCCCGTGAGAAGTAGGGACATGCGGTACTGCCACGCGGCGCGGGACCACATGCGGGTGAGAAGCAGGAAGGTGGCGGGGGCGGGGAGTGGAGGTAGGGCGAGCGAATCCGATAGGGCGCGGGTGGCACGCGGTGGCGGAGGCGGAGGCGGGGGTGGAGAGAAGCGCGGGCTAGTGTCAGCCACCTTGCACCACCGTCTTGTGTCGGGCTGCGAGCGTCACGGCGCGGCCGAGGGCGACGAGGAGCGCGGCCCACATCGCCTGGAACGCGAGGGCGCCGGCGAAGCCGCTCGTGTCGGTGCCGAGCAGGACGTCGATCGGCACTTGCAGCGTCGCCGACCACGGCAGTGCCCGGGCCAGGCTGCCGAGCCAGCCGGGCATGACGACCAGTGGGATGATCATGCCGGAGAAGAACATTGACACCACCAGCAGGAGCGAGGCCGTCCCGCGCTCGTCCAGCGTCCAGAACGCGCTAAGGCTCACCAGGTAGCGGATCGCGAAGCTGATCACCAGCGCGAACGCGCAACAGAGGGCGAATTCGAGCCAGCGGCGCGGGTCGGTGGGCAGCCGGGTGGGCAGTGCGAGCACGCCGACGACCACCGGTGGAACGGTGCGCAGCAGCAGCCCGGCGAGCGCGCGGCCGAGGTCGGTGGCGAGGAACCAGAGCTGGAAGTCGCACGGGCGGTAGAGATCCGTGGCCACTTCTCCGGTCCGAATACGCGGGCCCAGCTCCGTCGAGCCGAGGAAGATCCCGATCGGAGTGATCAGACCCTGAGTGAGGAACACGTACGTGACCGCGTCGGCCGCGTCGTACATTCCGATCTGCGGCTTCTCATGCCACATGGCCAGCAGGATGTACGCGCGGATGAAGCCGAACGCGGTGTTGGTGATCGCTCCGGCGAACGATGCGGAGCGGTAGGTGATGTAGCGGCGGAAGGATAATCGGGCAGCGGTCAGGTACACGCGCACGCGGCAGCTCCCGTTGTCACGCCATGAGGGTGTGGGGTGGTGAGGAGGGGAGCGACGTATTTTGCCGGGTGGGGGAGCGCACGGCAACTGGATAAATGCGTGGGCCGGGTGGGGGCGGGGCGGGGCAGGGGGTACGGGCGGAAGGGAGGGGGAGCGGCGCGCGGGCTACTACTGGGTGAGGGCGGAGGCGAGCGCGTCGGGGAAGGTGGGGTGCTGGAATTCGAAGCCGGATTCCAGCAGCCGAGCCGGAATGACGCGCTGGCTCATCAGGATGCCCTCCGAGAACCCGCCGAGGGCGATGCGTAGCGCGGGAGCGGGGACGGCGAGGCGGGTCGGCCGGTCCAAGGCACGGCCGATCTCGGCGGTGATGGCGGCGTTGGTGTCAGGGTGCGGGGTCGTCACGTTCGCGGGACCGCTGAGGGCTTCGGTGTCGATGGCGTGCCGCAGGGCGCGGACGGTGTCGGTCAGGGACACATAGCTCCAGTACTGCTTGCCGCTGCCCAGCCTGCCGCCCAGGCCGAGCCGGGCGAGCGGGAGCAGCCTGCCGAACGCGCCGCCCTCCGCGGACACGACAAGGCCCATGCGGGTGTGCACCACCCGGATGCCCGCCTTGCGCGCCGGATCGGCGGCCGCCTCCCATTCCTGGCAGACGCCGGCCAGGAAGTCCGTGCCGGGTGCGCCGGATTCATCCGTCGGGGTGTCGCCGGTCTCGCCGTAATAGCCGATCGCGGAACCTGCGATGAAGACACGCGGCGGGGTGCGCATGGCGGCGATCGCCGTCGCCAGCGTGGCGGTGGTGAGCACGCGGCTGTCGCGGATCCGCTGGCGGTAGGCCGCGGTCCAGCGGTGGTCGCCGACGCCCGCCCCGGCGAGGTTGACGACCGCGTCGGCGCCGTCGAGGGCGGAGGTGGGCAGATGGGCGGCGGAGGGGTCCCACTGGGCCTGCGTCTGGTGCGCCTCGGCGGCCGGCTTCGGCGGGCGGCGCACGAGACGCACGACGTCGTGGCCGTCGGCGACCAGCGACGCGGTGAGGGCAGAGCCGATCAGGCCGCTGGAACCTGCGATGACGACGCGCATGAGACCACAGTAAGGGGTGGAAACGGTCCGGCCGGGATCTGGGGCAGATCCCGGCCGGATGTGTTGCTTGCCGGCTGACGGTCAGTCAGCCGCGGCTGCCAGTGGTCAGCTGGCGGTGAACTGCAGGATGGTGATCGAGTAGGCGGGGAAGGACTGGGTGAACGTGGTGCCGAGGCCGGAGACCGTCCCGGTGACCGGCACGACGTTCGTCGGGTTGGTGATCGAGTTGGTCGCGGTGGCGGAAGAGCCCGACAGCGTGGTGGACGTGGCCGTGGACGACGTCGTGGTGACGCCGGCCAGGTTCACCGTCGCGGCGTGCGCCGTTCCGCCGGTGTTGACCACCGTGAGGTAGTACGTCGAGCCGGTGCGCGTGACCAGCGTTTGCAGGCCGCCGGCGCCGCCGACCGTGTTCGGGACCACCGTGCTGCCGTGGTTGTGGTTCAACATCACCTGGGCGTAGTAGCTCGGCGAGCCGTAGCTGGTGTTGTTGTCGAACCCGATCAGGTCGGGCGTCCACTGGTGGCCGTTGACGTTGACCCACAGCGGCGCGTACGCCGACATGGTCACCAGGTCGGAGTTGCGCTCCAGGCCGAGCAGCCAGGACGCGTCGCCGAGCGCGGAGTTCAGGTCATTGCCCGGGGAGCCCTCATTGGCCGCGTACTCGCCGATGAAGATCTTGTTGGCGCCGCGCGGGGTGTTGTCGAAGTAGTGCGAGTTGGCCTCGAACCAGGCCGGCGAGTTGTAGAAGTGATCGTCGATCACGTCGTACGGGGCGCCGCCGGTCGAGTCGGCCGTCGCGATGATCTTCATGTTCGGGAACGCCGAGTGGATCGCGACGTAGAACAGCGGGTAGCGGGCCGCGTACGAGTTGGAGAACCAGTCCTCGTTGCCGACCTCGACGTAGGGGATCTTGTACGGCGCCCGGTGGCCGTTACGGGCCCGCAGCGCTCCCCAGTTGGTGCTGGCCGGGTCGGTCAGGTAGTGGATCTCGTTGATCGCGTCGGTCACGTCGTTGATCAGGGTGCTGCCGGTGTCCGACTGGCCGTTGAGCGTGTAACCCGCGTAGACCGCGAGGATCGGGGTCGAGCCGACCTCCTCGGCCATCTGCAGGTACTCGTCGATGCCCATGCCGTCGGTGGACCAGTAGCCCCAGGCCGAGTTCATGTGACCGGCCCGCTCATCCACCGGGCCGACGGTGTTCGACCACTGGAACCGGGTGGCGTAGGTGTTGCCCTCCAGGTAGTTGCCGCCGGGCACCCGGAAGACCGAGGGCTTGAGCTGCGCCAGCTTCTGCATCAGGTCGA
>DASUAR010000242.1:0-15994 GCA_035763685.1 Actinocrinis sp.
TGACGCCACCGCCGCCGATCCCGACGACTTTGATCACGGCGAGGTAGTTCTGCGGTGCACCCACGGTTCGAAGGCCTCTCGCGCTGGTGAGTACGGATGGTCGGCGCTCGGTGTCTGCTGGCTCTCAGAAGCCGCGCTCTACTCGCGAACGACCTTATCGCCCTCGGACTGAGTCAACATCAATTAGGGTCAACATCAACTATGGCAGTCATCAAGGTGACGACTCGATCGACGAATCGACAGTAGGTCTCTCAGAGCCCCCGTTCAACGAACACGCCGAAAGTTCCTCGAGCACAGTTCAACTGACCCGCCGTCAATCAGTCATATCGTCCGGACATCGCGGGAGCTTCCGGGGCACTGACGTCGTATCGGGCGGCCTTGCCGAGCCGCAGCAGCGCGGCCAGATCGGCCGCCTTGGCCTGTGCGTCGTCGGCTCCGCCCCAGTTCACGACCGAGCCGCTGTGCAGCTTGAGTGAGATGGAGTACGCGCTCGTCGCCGAGATTCCAGCGATCTGATGGACGATGTCCGCGGGGAGCGCCTTGAGAGCGGCCAGTGCGCCCGGTACGACGGCTGCTTTGACTGCGCCGCCTCCCCGGACATCGATGACCGGTAGGCCGCCGGTCGGTGCGGTAGTCGAGCCGAAGACGACTCCGGACACGTCCACGACGTCGTAGCGCGAACCGTTGGGGATCAACGCGGCCGGTACCCGCTCGGTCACCGTGATCACTGCGGTGTGCGGCCAATCGAGGGACACGCTCGCGGTGGCGATCTGCGGCAGCTTCTGCACGCGCGCTGCCGCGCCGCCGGTGTCGAGTGAGGCGAGCGGTGTGCCGTCAACGAGTTTGGCGGTCGCGATGATCTGCTGCGCGGGCACGTTCTTCTCGCCCGCGACGCGCACGGTCGTCAGCGCGAACACCGAGCTGTGCCAGACGATGAAGTACCCGGCGATGGCGAACAGCACGAGGGTGACCGTTATGGTCACGCTCAGCCGGCGCCAGCGCTCGCGCGAACGCATCCGAGCGGCATAGATCTGGGCGGGCAGACGCGAGACCGAGGTGAGCGACCGGCTCGGTGTGGACGAAGAGTCCGGCGCGACTGCGGATCCGTCCGACTTCGCCGAGTCGCGGTTCTTGGAACCTGACCGCGGCGGATCGGTGACGTCGTCGCTCACGACCCCGATCCTGCCTCCCGATCGGCCGATTGCGCAGCCGCCGCGCCGCCGCGGGCCGCGAGCAGCTCGAGGATCTTCGGGCCGAGGGTGGTCACGTCGCCGGCTCCCGCGGTGACGATCACGTCGCCGGGCCGGGCCCAGTCCACGAGGCGGCCGGCGACGGCCGAGGTGTCCGGCTCGAAGACGACGCGGTCGGGCGGAAGCGGTACGTCGGCCGCGATGACCGCGCCGGTCACCCCGGCGATCGGGTCCTCCCCCGAGCCGGGGTAGACCTCGAGGACGACTACGGCATCTGCGGCACCGAGCGGCGGCCCGTATTCGCGCAGGAAGGTCCGGGCGCGGGTGAAGCGCTGGGGCTGGAAGGCGACGATCAACCGGCCCTCGCCCGCGAGCGCCCGGAAGGCGGCGAGCGTAGCGGCGATCTCGGTCGGGTGGTGCATGTAGTCGTCGTAGACGCGAACGCCGGCAGCCTCGCCCATGAAGTCCATGCGGCGACGGGCACCGAGGTAGGCGGCAATCGCGGCCGGCACTTCGTTCAGGTCCGCGCCGAGTGCGTCAAGGACGGCGAATGCTGCGGTGGCGTTGGCGGCGTTGTGGCGGCCTGGGATGGCAAGCGCGAGGCGGTGTACCGCACCGGTGCCCTTGGCGTGGATTTCGAATTGGGCCGCCGCACCGACCAGTTCCACGCCGGTAATCCGGTAATCAACCCGCTGATCGCTCGGGTGCCCCGGGACGGTGGCCGCCTCGCCGTACCAGACGACGCGCAGGCCGCTGTCCTGCGCCACCCGGCCGACCGCGACAGAACCCGGATCATCCGCGCAGGCCACCAGTAGGCCACCGGGCTTGAGCCGGTCCACGAACTCGACGAAGGCCTTGTGCACGTCGTCGAGCGAGCCGAAGTAGTCGGTGTGGTCGAGTTCTACGTTGGTCACCACGGCGACATCGGGCTGGTAGTGCCGGAACGTGCCGTCCGACTCGTCGGCCTCGGCGACGAACACGTCCCCGCCGCCCGCGTGTCCGCTGATCCCGGAGGTGCCGATCTCTCCGCCGATCGCGTACGAGGGGTCGGCACCGAGCGTGTCCAGCGCGACGGCGAGCATCGAGGTGGTCGTGGTCTTGCCGTGCGTGCCCGCGACGAGGACCGCGGTGCGGCCGACCATCAGCGCGGCCAGCGCGGTCGCCCGGTGGATGATGCGCAGGCCGCGCCGCATCGCCTCGACGAGCTCCACGTTGTCCGGCCGAACCCCGGTCGTGGCCACGACGGTGTCCACGCCGTCGAGGTTGTCCGGCGACTGCCCGATCCGGATGGTCGCCCCGGCGGCGCTGAGCGCGTCGATCGTCGCGGTGCGCTTGATATCGCTGCCGGACACCGGCAGACCGCGCTCGACCGCGATGCGCGCGACCGGCGCCATGCCGACCCCGCCGATGCCGACGAAGTGGATGCGGCCGAGCTCCTCGGCCGCGGGAATGATCTGCGGTGGCTGATATCCGCGCGGGTCGATCGACGGTGTTTCGCTGCCTTCGACGCTCACGCGCCGGCTCCGGCGGAGTCGAGGCCGGTATTTCCCGCGGCGACGGCCGGAGCGCTCCCGGCGGCCTCGAAAACGAGGTCTGCCAGCGCCTCGTCGGCGTCGCGGCGACCGAGTTCGAACGCGGCACGGCCCATGAGGTCCAGCTTCTCGCGGTCCAGCGCCAACGGGACCAGCTCACGGGTGAGCCAATCCGCGGTCAGGTCCGCGTCATCGACCATCAGGCCGCCGCCTGCCCGCACGGCCGGCTGTGCGTTGAGCCGCTGTTCGCCGTTACCGATCGGCAGCGGCACGTAAGCGGCAGGCAGGCCGACTGCGGCGACTTCGGCACAAGTCATCGCGCCGCCACGGCACAGCACGAGGTCCGCGGCCGCGTAGGCGAGGTCCATGCGGTCGAGGTAAGGCACCGCCACGTACCTCGCGCCGGTGCCGCTCTCCCCCGCCGCGGCGGCATTCCGCTCGGCCGACTCGTCGTAGTTCGCGCGGCCGACCGCGTGCAGAATTTGGATTCCGGCGCCGGTGAAGGTGGACGCGGCCGCGGCGACCGCCTCATTCAGCCGCCGCGCGCCCTGCGAACCGCCGTAGACCAGCAGCGTCGGCCGATCCTTCGCCAGACCGAACGCATCGCAGGCCTCTGCGTGCGACGCCGCACGGTCGAGTGTGGCCAGCGCGCGGCGCAGCGGCATGCCGATGTACCGGCCGCCGCCGATGCGGCAGTCCGGCGAGCCCGTGGCGATCCGGTTCGTCATCCGCGCGCCCACCCGGTTGGCCAGTCCGGGGCGCACGTTGGCCTCGTGCAGCACGATCGGCACCGTGCGGCGGCGGGCCGCGAAATACGCCGGCAGCGCGACGTAGCCGCCGAAGCCGACCACGACATCGGCGCCGACCTTGTCGAGCACCTCCGCAGCCCTGCGGACCGTCCCGGCCAGCCTGCTCGGCACCGTGAACAGCTCCGAGGTGGGCTTGCGCGGCAGCGGCACCGCCGGGATGAGTTCGAGGTCGTAGCCGCGCTCGGGGACCAGCCTGGTCTCCAGGCCCTTCGTGGTGCCGAGCGCCGTGATGCCGATCCGCGGGTCACGTCTGCGCAGCGCGTCGGCCAGGGACAGGGCCGGTTCGATATGCCCCGCGGTGCCTCCGCCGGCAAGCACGACATGGATCGGGCGGGCTGCGTCGGTCACGTTGTGCGTCCCTCTTTTCGCTGTGCCTGCGGGCGCGGACGGCCGGAGCCGGCGACCGGCGAGGACACCGCACCGGCCCGGGTCGAGAGCATATCCGTTCGTCCCGCGGCTCCGTCACCGGTCCCGGGGGCGCCGGCGCCGCTCCGCGCGAACGAGATCAGCATGCCGATCGCGGCCATCGAGGGCAGCAGCGAGGAGCCTCCATAGGACACGAACGGCAGCGGTACGCCGGCGATCGGCAGCACTCCGAGTACCGCGCCCAGGTTGATCATTACCTGCACCATGAGCCACGCGGTGACCGCTCCGGAGGCCAGGCGCACGAAGCTGTCTTGAGCCCGAAGCGCTATCCGCACGCCCGCGTACCCGATCAACCCGAACAGCGCGAGCACGGCCAGCGAGCCGATCAGGCCCAGTTCCTCACCGATGATCGCGAAGATGAAGTCGGTCTGCGCTTCGGGAAGGGAGCCCCACTTCTCGCGGCTGGCCCCGACCCCGACGCCGAACCAGCCGCCGGTGGAGAGGGCGCTGAAGCTGTGCATGGCCTGGAATCCGGTGCCCTGCGGGTCTGCGGCCGGGTCGAGGAATGCCGTGAACCGCCGCACCCGGCTCGGCCGAATCAGCACGGCGACGGTGGCCAGTCCCGCGGCGGAACCGGTCAGAATCGCGAACAACCGGCCCGGGGCGCCGACGATCCACAGCAGCGCGAAGGCGATAGCTCCGATGATCATGGAGGTGCCCATGTCGCCGCCGAGCATGACCAGTCCGATGATCAGCCCGGCCATCGGCAGTAGCGGCACGATCAGGTGGTCCCAGCTGGCCAGCCGCTTCTCCTTGCGGGCCAGCAGGTCCGCGCCCCACAGCACCAGGGCGAACTTGGCGAACTCGCTGGGCTGGATGGTCAGCGGACCGAAGACCAGCCAGTTCTGGTTGCCGCCGGTGGAGACCTCGCCCAGCGCGAGGACCATCACCAGCATGATCAGGGTCACGATCAGCAGCGGATAGGCCAGCGCGCGGTAGAAGCGCACCGGCAGGCGCGCCGCGATAACCATTATCGGAATACCGATGGCCGCCGAGATCGCCTGCCGCTCGATGGTGCCGAGTTCCGGTTTGCCGGTGAGCAGGTTGTGCACCGTCGAAGCCGAATACACCTCGAGCAGGCCGACCGTGATGAGGAGGAAAGTCGCGCCGATCAGGAAGTATCGGGGCAGCGAGGGATGGCCTTCGCCGATACGGACTCGGCCTGGTCTCAGACGGCTGAGTAGGCTCCAGGCGGCGAGCACGGTGTTATTGAGGCCGGCGCTGTTCAAGCCGGCGTGGTTCGGCACGGGTCCTGACGCGGTGTCATGTGACGCGCCGTCAGTCGCCGCGGGAGCCGGGCGGAAGCGTGTGGGCCGATCTTGTTGCTCAACCACGCCTGTCCGCCCATCTCCCGAGAAACGCTTTGAAGGAAGGTGCTGAAGCTCTGGGCCGGGCGGAAACGTCCCCCGCATCCCGCCTGGCTACGTTGCCGAACCGTCCAAAGGCAACCCCGGCCTGGGGACGGCCCGGCGCCTTGCCATCCGGGCGCGACCGCGTCGGATATGCGGCTGGCGCCGCGAGGCCGTTCCGCTGATCCGGCCCAGAGCTTCAGCACCTTCCTAGCGCACGCTACCCGCGCGCCGCCTTGCGTTCCTGGACGGCGCGCGCGAACAAGTCACCGCGCTCGCCGTAGGAGACGAACATGTCCATCGACGCGCAGCCTGGCGCGAGCAGCACGGTGACCGGCGCGGTGTCCGCCGCCGCGGCGCCGAGCGCGGCCGCCTTTCCGGCGGCCAGCCGCATCGCGGCGTCCACCGCGCGGTCGATCGCCGCCGCCCCGGTCAGCCCGTCCTGCGCCCCGCCGATGTCCACCACCGGCACGTCGGGGGCGTGCCGCGCGAGAGCGTCGGCGATCACCGCGCGGTCCGCGCCGAGCAGCACCGCGCCGCGCAGCCGCTTGGCCGCGCCGGCAACCAGTTCGTCGAAGGTCGCGCCCTTGGCCAGCCCGCCGGCGATCCAGACGACGTCGTCATACGCGGCCAGGGACGCCGCGGCCGCGTGCGGGTTGGTCGCCTTCGAGTCGTCAACGAAGTCCACGCCGTCGATGGACGCGACGAACGCGATGCGGTGGGGATCGGGCCGGAAGGCGCGAAGCCCGTCGCGTACCGCGGCGGGGGGCACTCCGTACGCGCGGGCGAGCGCGCCGGCCGCGAGCGCGTTGGCGATGTTGTGCGGGGCGTGCGGCTCGACGTCGTAGATCGTGCCGAGCTCGGCCGCGTTGTGCTGCCGGTCCTCGACGAAGGCGCGGTCGGCGAGGATGCCGTCCACGACGCCGAGCATGGACAGTCCGGGCGCCCCGAGGGTGAATCCGATCGCGCGGCAGCCCTCGATCACGTCCGCGTCCTCGACGAGCCTGCGCGTGGCGTCGTCGGCGACGTTGTACACGCAGGCGATCTGGCAGTTCTCGTAGATGCGGCCCTTGGCGCGGGCGTACTCGTCGAGCGATCCGTGCCAGTCCACGTGGTCGGGCGCGATGTTGAGCACGGCCGAGGCGAGCGGGCTCAGCGACTCGGTCCAGTGCAGCTGGAAGCTGGACAGTTCGACGGCCAGCACCTCGTACGGCTCGTCCGCGACTACCGCATCGACGATCGGCAGGCCGACGTTCCCGCACGCGACGGTGCGCTTCCCGGCTGCCTCCAGCATCGCGGCGAGCATTCGCACCGCGGTCGTTTTGCCGTTGGTGCCCGTGACCGGCAGCCACGGCGCGTAAGAGCCGTCCGGGAGCGGCTTACGCAGCCGCCAGGCCAGTTCCACGTCACCCCACACCGGGATGCCGACAGCGCGCGCCGCGGCGACGATCGGGGCGGTCGGCGGGATGCCTGGGGAAAGGATGAGTAGTTCGCAGCCGTCCGGCAACGCGGCGTCGTCGCCGAGCCGGACCTGGATGCCCTCGGCGGTCAGCGGCGCGGCGCGCTCGGTGGTCGTCGCGTCGTCGTAGCGGTCGACGATCGTGACGTCCGCGCCGAGCTTGCGCACCGCGCGCGCTGCCGAAAGGCCGACGACCCGCGCACCGACGACGCAGACGCGCAGTCCCTGCCAGGGAATGGTGGCGTGGCCCTCGACGTCCGGCCGCCGCCAGTCCGGTTCCTGACGTGAGGTCAGATCTCCGGTCACGATCCGGTCACCCAACCGGCGTAGAACACCCCGATGCCGAGCGCGACGCAGAGTCCGGCGATGATCCAGAACCGGATCACGATGGTTTCCTCGGCCCAGCCCATCAGCTCGAAGTGGTGCTGGAGCGGGGCCATCTTGAACACCCGTTTACCGCGCAGCTTGAACGAGCCCACCTGGATGATCACGGACAGTGTGATGATCGCGAACAGGCCGCCGAGCAGCGCGATGAGCAGTTCCGTACGCGAGCAGATGGCTAGGCCGGCCAGCGCGCCGCCGAGCGCGAGCGAGCCGGTGTCGCCCATGAAGATCTTCGCCGGTTTGGCGTTCCACCACAGGAATCCGAAGCAGGCGCCCATCAGCGCCGCGGCCACGATCGCCAGGTCCAGCGGGTCACGCACCGCGTAGCAGCCCGGACCGGGCGCGTTAACGCAGCTTTGGCCGTACTGCCAGATGCCGATGAGTACGTACGCGGCGAACACCATCGCCGACGCCCCGGTCGCCAGGCCGTCGAGGCCGTCGGTGAGGTTCACCGCGTTCGAGGTCCCGGAGATGAGCAGGTAGGCCCAGACCACGAACAGCACCGGGCCGAGCACGAGCGTGGTGTCCGTGAGGAACGAGACGCTGGTCGACCCAGGAGTCAGGCCGTACTGGTCGGGAAAGTGCAGCACCAGCACCGCGAATATCACCGCGACCAATGCCTGGCCGATCAGCTTGGCCTTGGCCCGCAGCCCGAGCGAGCGCTGCTTGTAGATCTTGATGAAGTCGTCCACGAAGCCGACCGCGCCGAGCCCGGTCATGAGGAACAGCACCAGCAGCGCTGAGGCGCTCGGCCAGTGCTGGGTGGCCAGCTTGGTCGCGCCGTAGGCGATCAAGGTGGACAACACGATCACGATCCCGCCCATGGTGGGCGTGCCGCGCTTGGTCAGGTGGTTCTTCGGCCCGTCGTCCCGGATCAGCTGGCCGTAGCCGCGCTTGACCAGCATCTTGATGATCAGCGGAGTGCCGACCAGCGAGCAGACCAGCGCGATGACACTGGAGTACAGGACCGCCCTCACCGGTCGGCCTCCGCGGTGCCGTGCCCCGCGCCGGGCGACCGACCGGGCGCGTGGCTGTGCATGTCACTGGGCAGATCGTCGTCGAGCAGCGCCTTGGCGATCCGGCTCAGGCCGATCGAGTTGGACGCCTTCACCAGCACCACGTCTCCGGGCCGTAGCTGCTCGCGCAGCAGCGCCAAGGCCGCGTCCGGGTCGGCCACCATCACGGATTCCTCTCCCCACGAGCCTTCGTGGCTGGCCCCGGCGTGCACGCGCGCGGCGCCCTCGCCGACCGCGACCAGCCGGTCCACCCGCAGCCTGACGGCCAGCCGCCCGATCGCGTCGTGCTCCTCGCCGGACCGCTCGCCCAGCTCGAGCATCTCCCCGAGCACCGCCCATGCGCGGGCGCCGGGCCGGGCACGGGCCAGCGCGGCCAGCGCTTTGAGCGCGGCCCGGACCGATTCCGGGTTGGCATTGTAGGCATCGTCGATCACGACGACGCCGTCTGCGCGTTCCGACACGGCCATCCGCCCCGAGCTGAGCGGTACGGCCGCCGACAGTTCGCGGGCTACGGCCGGCATCGGCAGGCCGAGGCCGAGCGCCGCGGCCGCGACCGCCAGCGCGTTGGCGACCTGGTGTTCGCCGACCGCGCGCAGCGCGACCTGTGCGGGCTCGCCGTAGGCGTCCGCGTGCAGGAGGAAGAAGGCGCGGCCGTCCGGTCCGAGTTCGATCTCGGTGGCGCGCACGTCCGCCTCGGCGCGCTCGCCGAAGGTCAGCACGCGCGCGACGGTCCGCTCTCGCATCGGCGCGACCAGCGGGTCGTCGGCGTTGAGCACGGCCAGGCCGTCCTTGGGCAGCGCCTCGACCAGTTCGCCCTTCGCCTGCGCGGTCTGCTCCTTCGAGCCGAACTTGCCGACGTGCGCGCTGCCGATGTTGAGCACCAGGCCGACGGACGGCGGCGCGATCCCGCAGAGGTAGGTGAGGTGGCCGATCCCGCGGCTGCCCATCTCCAGCACGAGGTACCGCGTGTCCTCGTCGGCGCGCAAGACGGTCAGCGGCAGCCCGATCTCGTTGTTGAGGCTGCCTTTGGGAGCGATCGTCGTGCCGTGGGCCGCGAGGACCTGGCCGAGCAGGTCCTTGGTCGAGGTCTTGCCGGAGGAGCCGGTCAGCCCGATCACGGTGGTCCGCGGCAGGCGGCTCAGCACGGCGCAGGCCAGTTTGCCGAGAGCGTCCTGCACGTCGGCGACGAGCACTGTTGGAATGTGGGCCGCCGTGACGTGCCCGGCCTCGCTGGTCACCTGACGGCTCGCCAGAACGCCCACGGCGCCCTGCGCGACCGCGGCGGCGGCGAAGTCGTGGCCGTCCACGTGCTCGCCGACGAACGCCGCGAACAGGCCCCCCGGCTCGATCGCACGCGAATCCACGGTGACCGGGCCGGTGACCGCCAAGCCGCCGTCCGTGCCTGCGGTCAACGTCCCCTCGACCGCCTGCGCGATCTCGGCCAGAGTCATCCGGATCACTGCGGCTCCGACCTGTCGGACGCGGACGCCGCGGATCGCGCGGACCTGTCAGCCTGCGATCGCTCGACCGCCGCGCGCAGCACCGCCGCGTCGTCGAACGGATGCACCACTGCGGCGATCTCCTGTCCTTGTTCGTGTCCCTTGCCCGCGACCAAGAGCGCATCTCCGGCGCGGCTCGCGGCCACCGCCTCGGCGATGGCCTCGGCGCGGTCCGGTACGACGTGCACGGTCGACGCGGCCCCTGCCGCAATGGCCTCACGGGCTCCGGCGGCCGCCGCCTCGAGGATCGCGAGCGGGTCCTCGGAACGCGGGTTGTCGTTGGTGAGAATGACCTCGTCGGCCCCGCGCGCAGCCGCCGCGCCCATCAGCGGCCGCTTGCCGCGGTCGCGGTCGCCGCCGCAGCCGATGACGATACGCACCCGGCCTGCGGTTACCGGCCGGATGGCGGCTAGGAGCGTGTCGATGGCGTCTGGCGTGTGCGCGTAGTCCACGACGGCCAGGTACGGCTGTCCGGCGTCGATTCGCTGCATCCGGCCGGGTACGCCGGGCACGGACGCGACACCGGCGACCGCGGTCTGCGGCTCAACGCCGGCTGCGATGAGGGTGATGATGGCGGCCATCGCATTGGAGACGTTGAAATCGCCGGGAAGTTGGACCGACGCGGCCAGGCGGATGTCATCCGGGCCGACGAGGGTGAACCGAGAGCCCTCCGGCATCGGCTCGACGGCTTCGGCGCGCCAGTGCGCTGACGGCGTCCCGCGCGCGGAAAAGGTCCAATGCGGCAGGTCCGCGTCGGTGAGCCGCTGCGCGATGCGCCGGCCGTAGCCGTCATCGGCGTTGATCACCGAGAACTCGGCGTAGCCGGGCGTGAACAGCTTCGCCTTGGCCTCGAAGTAGTCCTCGAGGCCGGCGTGGAAGTCGAGGTGATCCTGCGTCAGGTTCGTGAACGCGGCGACGGCGTAGCGGATCCCAGCGGTCCGGCCGTAGGCCAGCGCGTGACTGGAGACCTCCATGGCGACCGCGCCGGCACCGTCCTCGATCATCATCGCCAGCAGCGCCTGAAGGTCGGGGGCCTCGGGCGTGGTGCGGCTGGACTTGATCGCTCGATCGCCGATGCGCGTCTCGACGGTGCCGATCAGGCCGGTGTGGTAGCCGGCCGCGCGCAAACCGCCGTCGATCAGGTAGCTGACCGTGGTTTTGCCGTTGGTGCCGGTCACCCCGAGCATCTTCAGGTGCGCGGACGGCTGGTCGTAGAGCGTCGCGGCGATCGGGCCGAGTACCGGGCGCACAGACGGCACAACGATCACAGGCAGCCCGGTCGCAGCCGCGCGCTCGACTCCGTCACGGTCCGTCAGAATCGCCGCCGCGCCGCGCTCGGCGGCCTGCGCGGAGAACTCGGCGCCGTGCACGGTGGCGCCGGCCATCGCGGCGTAAAGGTCGCCGGGAAGCACGGCCCGCGAATCGTGCGTGAAGCCGGTGATGAGTACCGCATGCGCGTCGCGCGTGCCGATGACCGACGCTTCGGGCACCGCCTCGGCCAATTCCGCGAGGCTGCGCTGCGGAGTGTGTCCCGGTCTCGGCTGGCCGGTCGCGGGGGGCGGTTGTTTGAGCGGGTTCGGCACGACGGGCAGGCTACCGTGTCCCGGCGTGCCCGCGTGCCAGCGACCCCGGAAGATCCCGGCAGGTTTCGACTGCTCACAGAACCGTTATCAGATCGTCACTGCGCGATCACCGGCCGTCCGCCCGCCGATCGCCTCCGCTCGCCTCACCAGGTGACCGGCAGGTCCGGCGGCTTGGTCCCGGTGGGCGGGATCGCCTTGCTCTGCAAGGCGAAGGACATCACCTTCTGGAACACCGGGGCCGCGATCGAGCCGCCGAAGTACGGGCCGCTCGTCGGGTTCTGGATCACCACCGAGACGACCAGCTGCGGGTCGTCGGCCGGGGCGAATCCGATGAAGGAGGCCGTGTAGCCGCAGTAGCCGCCGCACCGGCTGTCATAGCGGTTTGCGGTACCAGTCTTGCCCGCGACGCGGTATCCGGCGATCTTCGCGGCCGGCGCGGTGCCCTTCTCCGAGACGACCGACTCCATCATCTGCTCGACCTGGTGCGCGGTGCTTGCGGAGACCACCTGGGTGCGCTGCGCGGCCGGGGCCGCGGTGAATCGGCCGTTCGCATCGACGTATCCCTTGACCAGATTGGGCGTCACGCGCACTCCGGCGTCGGCGATCGTCGCGAACACGCTGGTGGCTTGTACCGCGTTGACCGAAAGACCTTGGCCGAACGGGATGGTGTACCGCTGCGATCCGCTCCACTTGGACGGCGGCGCGAGGATGCCGGCCGATTCGCCGGGCAGGTGCAGGCCGGTGGGCCGGCCGAAGCCGAACTCGCTCATGTAGCGGTACAGCAGCTGGTCCCGGTTGGGGCCGAACTTGTCGCTGGTCTCGATGGTGCCGATGTTGCTTGACTCGGCCAGCACGCCGGTGAGCGTGAGCTGTTCGGTGCCGTGGTTGGTGTCGTCGCGGAACGTGGTCCCCTCGCGCAGGATCGCGCCGGGCACCACGACGCGCGTGGTCGGCGTGGCGACGCCTTGCTGTATGGCCGCGGCCATCGTGATGACCTTGGCCACGGATCCCGGTTCGTAGACCTCGGAGACCGCGCGGTCGCCGAGGTCGGCGGGGTTCGCGGCGGCCAGGTTCGACTGGTCGTAGCTCGGCGAGGTGGCCAGCGCCAGGATCGCGCCGGAGCGCGGGTCCATGACCACGACCGTGCCCGATTCCGCCTTGGACTTGGCGACCTGCGCGTCGATCGCCTGCTGTGCGGCCCACTGGATCGAGCTGTCGATCGTGGTCTCGATGGAGGTGCCGGGCACCGAGGCCTGCTCGTTGATGCCGGCGGTCGGGATCTCGGTGCCGGCGGCGGCCTGATAGGAGATCCGGCCGTTCTTGCCGGCCAGCGTGCTGTTGTAAGCGCCCTCCAGACCGGCTGCGCCCTTTCCGGAGCCGTCAATGAAGCCGACGACGTTGGAGGCCAGGGATCCGCTCGGGTACACCGTCTTGGCGTGCGGTACGCCATAGACCCCGGACAAGCCAAGCGCCTTGATCTGGTTCCAGACCTGTGGCGTGACCTGGTTGGCCAGCATCACGTAACGCGTCGTCACGTTGGAGAGCTTGTTGCGCAGCGCGAGGACGTCGACGTTGCCCGGCGGGTCGCCGAGCAGCGCCGCGAGCTTGGACGCGTAGACCGCGGGGTCCTGTTTGAGGGATCTGATCTGCACCGGGTCGGCGGTGACGTCGACCGCGTCGGCCGATTCGGCAAGGGGTTGGCCCGCGGAATCCAGTATCGATCCGCGCGTCGCGGTCAGCACGTAGTCCTGGGTCCGGTCCGCCGAGGCGCTGGCGCCGTAGCCGGCCGAGTCCATCGCCTGGAGTTGGAAGATCCGGCCTCCGAAGAGGGAGAGGATGAACGCCATCGCGATCATCCCAACCCGCAGCCGGCGGCGCGGATCGCCGAGCCGCAGCGGTCTCGCGGAGACGACTGGCGCAGCCGGGGGCCGTGACGGGGCAGGCGTGAACCGATTCTCGGAGCGTGTCCGCGCGGCCGGGCCCGGCTTGGCGGGCTGACCGGGTGTGCGACGCGGCGGTACACCGCGGCCACTTGCCGCGCCCTTCTGCGGGCGGTTGCCGTTGCGATCCGGGCTCACGGGCGCGATCCGGTGGCTGAGGCCGAAGCGGTCGGCATGGTGGCCTCCTGCGGTGAAGCCGAAGCGCCACCGGCCGGGGACTTGGGTGATGCGCTCGGCGAGGCGGGCACGGCCGGGGCGTTCGCCGGCGGCATCGCGCGGCCAGCAGCTCCGGCAGACGCGCTAGCCGTGGCGCTCGCGGACGCCGACGGTGACTGGGACGCATTCGGCGACGGCGATGAGGACGCCGCCGGCGCGGGTGGAGCCGTGGTCGGCGCCGGGGTCGGGACGCCGAGCACCGCACCGGTGCCGGGGTCGAGGAACACCGGCCGCGGGTTCGGTACCAGGCCTAGCGCGGCGGCCTGCGAGGCGAGCGCGCCGGGGGCGGCGAGCCCGGCGAGGCGCAGTTGCAGCTCCTGCTGTTGGTCAGTCAGCTGGCTCTGCCGTTTCTGTGCGGCCTGGATCTGGAAGGCGCCGCGGTCGAGCGCGGTGTTGAGCAGCAGCAGGAGCACCAGTCCGACGGCGAGCAGGCAGAGCACGAGGATGGCGAACGGGACCACGGAGCGGCGGCCGGCGAAGCCCTCGATGACGGCGACCGGACCCGCCTTGCCTGGGCGGCGCACCGCGGCCGGCGGCCGGTCGGGCGGCCCCGGGCTCATCGCCGCACCCCCGTGCCTGCTGCAACCATGGCGGCCAGTATTCCGCACGGCCCGAGCCGGGCGGTGCAACGGCGCGGCCTGTGGCCCCTATTCTCAGATTTACAGCCAGTTCTTCAGGTTGACTCAGCTTCAGGTCGGCTCAGCGGCGCCGGTTCGCACTCTTCCGCTCGCTGCCGCCGCCCTTGCCGGTGTTCTTCCGCTCACGGCTCATGAGCCGGTCCGCGACCGCGCCCTCCCGCACCCGCTCGGCGGCCCGGAACTTCGCCGACGCGGCCCTCGGGTTCTGCGCGACCTCTTCCTCGGTCGGCTCCTCGGCCCCGCGCGTCACCAGCTTGAGCAACGGCTCGGTGCCGGGCGGCGCGATGGGCAGGCCGGGCGGAGCCGTCGAGGCGGCGCCGGCCGCCAGGACCCGCTTGACCAGGCGGTCCTCCAGCGAGTGATAGGCGAGCACTGCGATCCGGCCGCCGACCGCGAGTGCGTCGACCGCGGCCGGGATCGCCCGCTCCAGGACGTCGAGTTCGGCGTTCACCTCGATCCGCAGCGCCTGGAACGTGCGCTTGGCCGGATGCCCGCCGGTGCGCCGCGTGGCCGCGGGAATCGCCGTACGCACCAGTTCCGCCAGCGGGCCGGTCGTCGCGATCGGCTCCTTCGTGCGAGCGGCGACGATCGCCGAGGCGACCCGGCCCGCGAAGCGCTCCTCGCCGTACTCGCGCAGGATGCGAGCGAGCTCTGGAGCCGAATAGCCGTTGACCACCTCGTAGGCAGAAAGCGCTGCGCCCTGGTCCATCCGCATATCCAGCGGAGCGTCATACGCATAGGCGAAGCCGCGCTCACGCAGGTCGAGTTGCAGCGAGGAGACGCCGAGGTCGAACAAGATGCCGTGAATGCGCGGCACACCCAGCCGATCCAGCACCGCGGGAAGTTCGTCGTAGATCGCGTGTACGAGTTCCACCCGGTCCGCAAAGGCGGCCAGCCGCCGGCCCGAACGCTCGAGCGCCTGCGGATCGCGGTCGAGACCGATCAGCCGGATCTGGGGGAACCGGGTGAGCAGCGCCTCGCTGTGCCCGCCGAGACCGAGCGTGGCGTCGACGAAGACCGCGCCGGGGGCCGCCGCCGCGGCCAGGGCCTCGACGCAGCGTTCGAGCATGACGGGCACGTGCCCGGCTTCACCGGGGGTTGGTGGATCGTCGCTCGAATCCGGCTCGGCAGCCGGTCGCGAATCACCCTTTCGAACCTTGTCGCCGCCGCGCCGCGGATCGCTCACCATGCCGGCCAGTATTCCACCGCAGCTCACCGGCACCGAACCACGACAGCCGGCACCCGGCGCGCCGCGACACGCCATGGCAACGCAGCACACCGATACGCCTCGGCGGGGCGACACTGGAGGTGGCGCCGCGGCCGTAGGTCCCCGCCCGCTCGGATGTACTCACGAACGCTCTGGAACCGGGGAAGGGGCTTCAGAACGCGGGTGAGCGGGTGGAGGCCCACGGCCGCGGCGCGCCGCATTTCCAGCGGCGATCGCAGCCCTGGTCCGTTGGCCTGGGCAATGTGTTGCTCAGGGTGCTCGGTCAGGGCAGGTCCGGCGCCACCCCCCGGAACAGGTCGTCCTGGTCCAGGTCGGCGAAGGCCGGTTCCTTCTCGGCGACGTAGCGGTCCCAGGCCGCCGCGTCCCACAGCTCGAAGTGCGTGTCCGCGCCCACCACGGCGACCTGCTGGGTCAGGCCGGCGTACTCGCGCAGCGCGGGCGGCAGGGTGATCCGGCCCTGCTTGTCGAAGGACTGCTCACTGGCGCCCGCGTAGAGCACCCGCAAGTAGTCGCGGACCGCGCGGGGTGAAGCGAGCGGTCCCGCCGAGGGGGCACGGCGGATCCGGTCGGCCGCTTCGGCGAACGCCGACGCGGGCCACACCGACAGGCACCGCTCCTGCCCCTTCGTGATCACCAGCCGCTCCGTTCCGTCGATCCTGGCCGCCTCCTCGCGGAACCGGGCCGGCAGGATCAGCCGGCCCTTGTCGTCCAGGCGCGGGACGAAG
>DASUAR010000243.1:0-21184 GCA_035763685.1 Actinocrinis sp.
CAACGCGGAGAAGGGCTTCGGGTTCATCGAGCAGGACGGGGGCGGCCCCGACGTGTTCGCCCACTACTCTGCGATCGCCACCCAGGGCTACCGCGAACTGAAAGAGGGACAGGCCGTCAGCTTCGAGGTGACCCAGGGCGCTAAGGGCCCGCAGGCCGCCAACATCCTGCCGCTCTGATCTGAGGCAACGCCCGCAAGAACTCGGGGCCGCCGGACACGTTCCGGCGGCCCCGACGCGTTGCGCCAGCCTGGTGGGTTCAGTACCGCCGGCGAGCGGGCGCCGAAGCCTCGACGTGGTAGGCGCGCGCATCGCCGGCGGCGGCCAATTCGGCGATCCGGGCAGTGGCCAGTTCGACCGAGGTGTACTGGTACGCGTTGGCCCGTACGAACGTCACCCCGTCCTTCCCGAACGACTTGCCCCAGTAGCTGCCGGTGTCCGTCGCGATGATCCAGCTCGTGGAGTCCATAACGCCAGCCTACGGGGTCGCGCGAGCCCCGCATACCGCAGCGTGCTCCCGCGGCCGACTCGACCGCCGTCCGACCGTGATGCTCGGGGCGATGGGGCTTAGGCCACGAGCAGGCGCAGGCCCAGGTCCGCGGCGTCGAGCTCGGCGAGGTCGTGGTTGCGCTCGGCCCACCGGCCGGAGGCGAGGTCGTCGCTGAGGATGCGCACCGCCCTGCCTTCGGCTTCCGGGCCGACCCTCGTCCACACCGACACGGCCCGGCGAACGCGATCCTCCAGATACGCCGCAGGGCGGCGCCAGTACGCCTCGAACAGGCCGTCGGAGCAGTCCCACGGGATCGGCACCGGTTCCGCGCGGGCATCGATCGCGTCGATCATCCCGGGCAACGAGGGGAAGTCTGCAAGCAGATCGGCGAATTCGGGCAGGTAGTCGCGGGTCAGCCAGAACCGGTCCTGCCATCCGGGCTCGCTGGCGTCGAACGTGAGCACCACCACACGGCGGGCGACGCGCCGCATTTCGCGCAGCCCGGCGATCGGGTCTCGCCAGTGGTGGACGGTGGAGACGGCCATCGCGGCGTCGAAGGACCGGTCGGCGAACGGCAGTCTCTCTGCGGCGGCGGCCACGCATGGTGCCGCATCGGCAGGCCGCTGCGCCCGCATGACGGCCGACGGTTCCACCGCGGTCACGTCGCGGTCGCAGGGCTCGTAGGAGCCGGTGCCGGCCCCGACGTTAAGCACCGTCTGTGCGTCCCCGAGCGCGGCCCAGATCCGCGAGGCGATCCGCGGCTCGGTGTGGCGTGTCGCGGTGTAGGCGCCGCCGATCGCGTCGTAGAGCCGCGCGCCGAGCATCTGCGGCTGTTCCTCCGGCGTCACTCCCGTCCCCCCGATCGTGCATCGAGTTCTCGGTCGACACCAACGACTATGCAGCCTGACGCGACGTGAGAGTCAAGCAGCTCGGTTGAACTGACTTGATCCGCGTAGCTGCAAAAATCGACAGCGGACTCGCGGGATTCCTCATGGCCGCGGGTGACGGTGAGGCAGCCGCCGGCAGTCTGTTGGAGAACTTTGTGCTTGGGGAGCGGTCACGCCAACTGACGTGGGCTCGCGTCTCGGCCCGTCTCTTCCACTACCGCGATCGTGACCAGGTAGAAGTCGATGCCGTACTGGAGGACAACGCGGGGAACATCGTCGCCATCGAGGTGAAGGCGGCCGAGACTGCACGCGCAGAGGATTTTCGCGGCCTGCGCCTGCTTCAGCGCAGGCTCGGCCACAGGTTCCGCGCGGGAATCCTGCTGTACTGCGGTACCGAGTCACTGCCTTTCGGCGAGGATCTCGCGGCGCTGCCGATCTCAGCTCTGTGGGAGCCGGCCGGGTGACCGCTCGGAGCAGCCGGGAGCCATCTGGTCAGCCGCCAGCTCGGCCAGCCCCATCGGGCATGCCGCACCGGTCCGGCCGAGTGCATGGGGACCATCGCGAAACGCCTATTCGGCCGAAGCCAAACCCACCGGGCAAGCGACACCCGTCCCGCCGAGGCCGCAGTAGCCGTCCGGGTTCTTGGCGTCCGAGAGGTACTGCTGGTGGTAGTCCTCGGCGTAGTAGAACTCGGTGGCCGGCTCGATCGTGGTCGTGATGGGGCGGTGGCCGGCGGCGGTGAGCACCCGCTGGTAGGCGGCGCGGCTGGCCTCGGCGGCCTTGCGCTGGTCCTCGGTGAAGTACTGGATCAGCGAACGGTACTGAGTGCCGACGTCGTTGCCCTGCCGGTTGCCCTGGGTCGGATTGTGGGACTCCCAGAACAGCTTGAGCAGCGAATCGTACGACACCACCTTCGGGTCGTAGACGACGCGGACGACCTCGGCGTGGCCGGTCTGGCCGGAGCAGACCTCTTCGTATGTCGGGTTCGGTGTGCTGCCGCCCGCGTAGCCGACCGCGGTCGAGTACACGTCGTCGTGCCACCAGAACTTGCGCTCGGCGCCCCAGAAACAGCCGAGGCCGAACACCGCCTGCTGGTAGCCCTCGGGCAGCTCCTCGATCGGGGTGCCGAGGACTGTGTGCTTGCCGGCCAGGCGGAACGGGCGCTCGGGCCTGCCGGGAAGCGCCTCGCCGGGGCCGGGGAGGCGGTCCTTGTACGGATTGGTGAAGCGGAACACGGCCGGGGGCCTCCTTCTTTGACTGCCCTGTTAACGCTTCTGACGCTCGCCGGATTCCGGCGATGGCGCTTCTGAGTACGGGGAGGGTGCCGTGGCGACGACGGGGTACCGGTGGATCTTCCAGCTTGGCGAATCTAGGAGCTGTGATGATCTGGAGTGCGGGAGACGGGGCGGTTCGGCTGGCGAGCGCGGCGGGTTCGCGCACGCGCGGGACGCTTGAGCAGGCGCTGCCTGGCGAGTGGGTCGCCCTCGTGCTGGCGCTGGTCGTGATCGCGGCCGTCGGCGCCGCGATACTCGTGGCTACACGGGTCGAGCACGGGCGGGTGGTCGCACGGCGGCGGGCTCGCCGGTCCGGGCAGCGCGGAACGACCCGGACGGTGGCCTGAGTGGCGGTGCACAGCGGCGCGGGCGGTCCAATAGCCTGGCGGCATGACTGAGTCGAAACATGACGCGGATCACCCGGGCGGCCAGGAAAGCCAGGCGAACCGGGGTCACGGCGGGCACGCGGAGCACGGAGTGAGCGCAGAGCGCAGCGGGCAGCCGGAGGGCTGGGGCTTTTCGTCGCTCGCGATCCATGCGGGGCAGGAGCCCGACCCGCTGACTGGGGCTGTCGTCCCGCCGATCTACCAGGTCTCCACGTACAAGCAGGACGGCGTCGGCGGGCTGCGCGGCGGCTACGAGTACTCCCGGTCTGCCAACCCGACCCGGACCGCGCTGGAGGAGTGCCTGGCCGCCATCGAGGGCGGCACGCGCGCGATGGCGTTCGCGTCCGGATTGGCGGCGGAGGACTGTCTGCTGCGCACGGTGCTCGCGGCCGGCGACCACGTGGTGATCCCGAACGACGCGTACGGCGGCACCTACCGGCTGTTCTCGAAGGTCTACGAACGGTGGGGCGTGCAGTGGACCGCGGTCGACTTCGGCGACCTCGACGCGGTTCGGGCGGCGGTGCAGCCGGGACGCACGCGGGCGCTCTGGGTCGAGACCCCGTCGAACCCGTTGCTCGGTGTGTCGGACATCGCCGCGCTCGCCGGGATCGCGCGGGAGAGCGGGGCGTTGCTGGTGGTCGACAACACCTTCGCGACTCCGTACTTGCAGCAGCCGCTCGCGCTCGGCGCCGATGTGGTCGTGCACTCGACGACGAAGTACATCGGCGGTCACTCGGACGTGGTCGGCGGCGCGCTCGTCGTCGCTGACAGCGCCCTGGGGGAGCGGTTGGCGTTCCATCAGAACTCGATGGGCGCGGTCGCCGGACCGTTCGACGCCTGGCTCACTCTGCGCGGTATCAAGACATTGGCGGTGCGGATGGACCGGCACTGCCAGAACGCCGCGGCAGTCGCGCAGATGCTCGCGGAGCACCCGAAGGTGAGCGAGGTGCTCTATCCGGGCCTCGCGGGGCATCAGGGGCATGAGATCGCGGCGAAGCAGATGCGCGGCTTCGGCGGAATGGTCTCGTTCCGGCACGCCGGCGGCGAGGCGGCGGCGGTCGAGCTGTGCGGCCGCACCGAGCTGTTCACGCTCGGTGAGTCGCTGGGTGGAGTCGAGTCATTGATCGAGCATCCGGGCCGGATGACGCACATGTCGGCCGCCGGCTCGCCGCTTGAGGTTCCGGCCGACCTCGTCCGGCTGTCCGTGGGCATCGAGGACCGCGCCGACCTGCTCGCCGACCTGGCCCGGGCGCTCGGCTGAAATCGCGGGCGGACCTGCAAAATCACGGTCCGAACACGGCGGGCCGGTGCCCGCCGTGTTCTGGTGTACAGTGCCGCGCGTGGTGGGGATTTCCGCAATCGAGCAGGGCGCCTTCGTCGCCGACCGCTACCGCGTGGTCGAGCGGCTGACCCGCTTCGCCGTCGCTGACAGCACGCTGACCGGCGTTGAATACGAGTACTGGCTCGCCCTCGACGAGACCCGTGATGTAGAGGTCTGGCTTCAGGTCGCGGCGTCCCGCGGCACCTGCGCCGCCGGGGCCGAGCTGGCGGGCGTGGTCTCCACGCTGCGCCGGCTCAATCACCCGGCGCTGCCCGTGGTGCTGGACTTCGGTGAAATGGAAGTCGAGCGGGAGGTCGTGGCGGCGCAGGCGGACGGCGCGCAGGCCGCTGACGTGGTGGTCGAGCGCGTCGGATATGTGGTGCTGGAGCCGGTGGAGGCGGAGAGCCTGGCCACTGTGCTGCTGCGCGGCGCGCTGACCGAGGCGGAAATCCTGGCGGTGCTCATCGGGATCGCCGACGTGCTGAAGGTGCTGCACGAGGTCGAGGTCGTCCACGGACATCTGTCCGCTTATTCGTTCCTGCTCGCCGAAGGCGGTGTGCTGCTGATCGACCTGGCCGCGGCCGCCGCGCTCGAAGTCGCCTCCGGCAGCGAGCTGAGCACCGCCGCCGATGTATACGCGCTGGCATGGCTGGCCTGCATCGCGCTGGCCGGGGTCGAGGCAGTCGAGGCGGAGTTCGGAGTCGGCTTCGACGCGGGTTCGAGCCCTGAGAGCGCGGCCGCGCCGCAACTGCTGACGCTGGACCTGATCGAGCGGCGTCGCGCTTGGGCCGAGGCGAATCTCGTGGCGACCTACGGGTTGCGCGCTCAGCTCGCGGCGTTGCTGGTCGCCGCGCTCGGTGAGGCGAGCGGACGCCCGGCGGTCGGCGAATTGGTTGCCGCGCTGCGGGTGCGGGAGGACGTCGCCGAGGCAGCGCAGGCGCAAGCGGCGGTAGCGGTGGTGGAGGCCGCCGAGGCTGTGGTCGTCGCGGGCGCGGTGGTGGCGGCTGCGGAGGCGGTAGAAGAGGCCGAAGGCGAAGTCGTAGAGCAGGCGCAGGCCGGCGCGGCGGCCGAGGTCGGATACGCCGAGGCCGTTGGTGAGACGGCGGTCGCGGGAGAACTGGTCGGCGCGGGTGTCGCGGTCGGCGTCGGCGCGGAAGCGGTCGGCGGGAACCGAGGCCGGGGCGGACGCGGCGGTTCCGGCCGGGGTACGGCGACTGGATTGGCTTCCGCGCCGTTGACCCCGACCGCAGCACCGTCCGGACGGCACGGCTCCCCGTCCCGGCGGCCTAAGTCAGCACTCTACGTCGCCGTCGCGATCGTCGTGCTGGTCGTCGGCGCGATCGCCTGGGGATGCAGCGCAAGCGGTTCGCCGTCCGCGAAGCCGACCGGCGCGCCGACGACAGCCGGACAGGGCGGCGGGAGCGGTGCTTCGCCGAGCGCCGCGGCGAGTCAGGCCGGCGGCGTCGGGACGACACCGGGAGCGAGTACCGGGGCGTCGCCGACTCAGGGATCGAATTCCGCGAGTCCGGCGGCCGGCGGCGGCGCGAGTGCGACGTCGGTGCCCTCCTACTCGGCCACCCCGCTGGCCACCGCTCCGGCCAGCCCGGGCCAGGCCCTCCAGCAGATCCAGCAGACCATCTCGCAGGCCGCGGCGGCCGGCCAGATTCCACAGCAGGCGCAGGGCCCGCTGAACCATGCGGTGGGCACGCTCCAGCAGGAGATCGGCTCGAAGTCCTCGATTCAGCAGGGCGTCAGCCAGCTGCGCGCGGCGCTGAACGAGACCGGTGTGCCGGCCGGCTTCCAGGAGCAGATCAATGAGCTGATTCCGTACTTGTCCGTCGGGCACGGAAGTTAGCGGTCAGCAACAAGCATTCGCGAGTTAGGGCTTGTTCGGGCGGTGGGCCGGTGGCTTGCCGCCCGGCGCGTTACCTTGGCCGTCGGATCCGGGAAAGTGGCCGCGCGTCAAGCGGCCCAGCGTCGCAAGGCGTCGAGCAGCCCGTCGTGCGCCTGACTCCCCGCGCCGCGCGCCGTCGCGAGCTGGATCGACCGCTGCAGCGCGGGTTTCGGGACGTCTCGCAGAGTGCCGTCGAGCAGCGCCAGCGACAGGGTCTTGAACGGACCGCGCAGGTGCGCCGGATCCTCGGATTTCTCGCAGGCTTCTTCGAGCACTGCCAGCGCCTCCAGCGCGGCCGCGTCATCGCTCGGGGCGCGTAGCTCGAAGGCGTCGGTCTCCGTGCAGTCTCCGGGCACCACGGCCGCCGCCTCGAACGCGTTGATCAGGGGGCTGAGGCACCCGGCCGTGCGCGGGTCGTAGAGGCCGGGGAAGGCCTCCGGCTCGTATCCGCTCTCGTATCCGGCGATGTAGATCGGCGAACTCGACCGGGTTTCCACGATCATGCCGAGCGCCAGGTCCAGCAGATTGACCGGCCAGTCCAGGTTGCGCAGCGCGAACATCCGCACCGCGCCGCGCCGCGGGTTGAGCCCGGAGGCGAGCAGCAGCTGCGCCGATTCCAGCGCGGACTGCGCGTAGAAGTCGATTTCCGCGCTGTGCAGGCGGATCACGCCGGCCTTGCACCAGCTGCGCAGCCGGTCCGCGACGATCGAGTTGTCCACGACATGGGTGAACCGCGCCGCCGTGATCAGCAGCTCCGAGTCGGCTGCCGCGCGGGTCATCAGCCATTCCGCGACGCGCTTCGACTCGGCGTAGATGTCGGGGGAGTAGGGCCGCAGCGCTTTTCCGGTCGACGCGCAGACGACGTGCCGCACGCCGTGTTCGGCCGCCGCGTCGAGGACGTTGCGGGTGCCGAGGATGTTCGTGGTGACCGTGCGGTGCACCTCCACCTCGGCGCGGCCGGGTTCGCGCTGGGCCGCGACGTGGAACACTATCTCGGGTCTGATTTCAGCGAAAAGCTCTGATATCTGACATCGGTCACGAATGTCCGCTTCGCGATATTCCGTGCCTGGCGGCAGCCGCCACGGCTGCACCGTTCCCCGGCTCGCGCTCACCAGCCGGCCGGGACCGAGCGCCGCGAGTTGTTCCATCAGCATCGAGCCGATGCAGCCGGTGCCACCGGTGACCAGCACCGTGCGACCGGCCAGCCAGTGCGTCACCATGTCCCGCGGCAGGTCGAGCCCGCGCTCGCGTATCCCCTGAAAGCGCTGGTACTCCGCATGAGCGTCGGGGCGTGCCGCCACCAGGCGTTCGGTCAGGCCGGAGAGTAGTCGTACCTGCGATTCGTCCAGTTTCACCCGCCCCAGCGGGACCGCCGCGCGCATGCCGTCGAGAATGGATGCGGCGCTTTCCATGCGACCCCTTACGTGCTGTGCGGTGGTGCTTGAACCCTGCCGGCGGTGGAGGCCACCACGCTGCGGGCCGGGGTGATTGGGGATTCTACCCACCGGTAGTGCGCCGACTTCAAGAGGTTCTCATGAAAAGTCCGCTGAAAGTTACCCGGGCCGCACACGCTGTTGTGCGGCGCGCGAATGGGGATAGCATTGCCGGGCTCGTGATGGTTCGACCTCGTGGTCCGGGAGGGGTGGCTCGACGTGACCGATGTGGTCGAGGGCGCTCGCGTCGAACGGATACCGCAGACCGCCGCGCCGTCCGCGGCCCGCCGGATCCCGCGCGTGGTCCGGCCCGTGGCGGCCGATCCGTCGCTTCCGCAGCCCCCTGACGACAGAGAGAAATACTCGTACGTCAACCGCAAGGCGATGCTGCTGATCTGGGCGTCGGTGATCAGCTTCGGATTCCTGATCTACAGCCAGGCGCGGATGGTCGAGGTCTCCCCCTGGTTCTGGGCCTATCTGCCCTTTCTGACTTTCACCATCGCCTACTTCGCGGTCTCCCTGGTGGTCAACGCGGCCGCGAAGGACTTCGACCTGGCCGCGCACCGGGCCCTGGTCGACTCCTGGCAGCCCGCGGCTTATCCCTCGGTGGACGTGCTGCTGCCGGTGTGCGGCGAACCCGTCGAGGTGTTGCGCAACACATGGACCCACGTCGCGTTGATGGCGGCGCACTACCGCGGCGAAGTCAACGTGTACGTACTGGACGATTCGGACAGCCCGCAGCTACGTCGCATGGCTCAAGAATTCGGCTATGTATATGCGGGCCGCTCCAACCGCGGCTGGTGCAAGAAGGCCGGGAACCTGCTCTACGGCTACCGGATATCGCGTGGGGAATTCATCCTGCTGCTCGACGCGGACTTCGCGCCACGGCCGGACATGCTGGACGAGACGCTGCCGCACATGGCGGATCCGAGCGTCGGGATCGTGCAGACTCCGCAGTTCTTCCGGGTGCTCGACTCGCAGAACTGGCTGGAGCGCGGCGCGGGGGCGGTGCAGGAGCTGTTCTACCGCTCCGTGCAGACCTCCCTGTCCCGGTACGACGGCGCCATCTGCGTGGGCACCTGCGCGGTCTACCGGCGCGCCGCCCTTGATGACAACGGCGGCATGACGCTGATCGAGCACTCCGAGGACGTGCACACCGGCTTCGACCTATACCTGCGCGGCTGGCGGCTGAAGTACCTGCCGATCGCGCTGTCCACCGGCGTGTGCCCCGATAACTTGGCCGCGTACGTGAACCAGCAGTATCGCTGGTGTTCCGGAAACATGAGCATGCTCGGCAGCCGCAAGTTCTGGCACGCCAAGCTGCCGTTCCGGGTGCGGCTGAGCTATTTGTCCGGGTTCTTCTATTACGTCCACACCGCCCTGATGACCTTCGTGCTGCCGCTGGTGCCGATCGCGCTGCTGATCGGCCTGCCGCAGGACTTGCAGATCACGAACCTGATCTACGTGGTGCCCGGCCTCATCTACGCCGGCGTGATCTTCCCGCTGTGGCACCGGGCGCCGTACCGGCTGGAGGCGTATGCCTGCCGGATGGTTTACGGTTGGGCGCACGTCTTCACGATCTGGGACGTGCTGCGCAACAACCGGATGGGCTGGCAGCCCTCTGGCTCCGCGTCGAAGAAGCAGGGGCGCAACAAGCGGTTCTGGATCGGGATGATCGGCTGGACCGCGGTCACCGCCGCCGCGTGGGTCGGCCTGTGCCTCTGGCGGATGTACACGATGGACCCGTTCAACTTCATGGTGCTGCTCGCCTCAGGGCTCTTCTACGCGGCGACCGCCGCGCGCGTGCTGTCCCGGCCGAAGTCCGCGGCGGCATGATCCGTCCGCGCCGCCTCCTGGCTTCGCTGTTCGCATTGGGTCTCTTCGCGGGCGCGATATCCGGCTGCTCGGTCGTGCGCGACGCCGCGACGTGGAAGATGACTCCCTCCGCCGGCCCCGGCGGCGGGGCCGGTTCCCAGGTCGGCGCGGGCAGTTCCGCCGCGCCGGATCTGACCCAGCCCGCCTTTAACGTCAAGCCATTGATCAAGCCGGCCCGCAAGTACGTCGGCCTGGAAATGCCGGGCGCGCCCTCATCGATCGCCCCGGCCGAGCAGTTCGCCTCATGGGTGGGTAAGAAGCCGAATCTGCTCGGCGCGTACGTCGGATGGAACACCGGTCTGGACAGCCAGGCGGTGCAGAACGCCTGGGCCTACGGCGCGCTCTACTTCCAGGTCTGGGAGCCGTTCGGGGTCACCATGCAGCAGATCGCGGCCGGCGCCTCAGACGACTACGTCAACCGGTTCGCGGCCTCGGTGCGCTCGCTGAACCTGCCCATCGCGCTCAGCTTCGGGCACGAGATGAACGGCGACTGGTACCCCTGGGGCACGAAGCAGACTGCCGCGGCCGACTTCGTGGCCGCCTGGCGGCACGTCCACGATCTGTTCGCCAAGGTCGGCGCGACCAACGTCATCTGGATCTGGGACCCGAACGACATCTATCCGGTGCCCAACATCCAGCTGCAGCCGCTCTACCCGGGAGACCAGTACGTGGACTGGATCGGCGTGACCGGATACTGGACCGTCAACGGTCCGCACACGTATTCCTCGCTGTTCCTGCCGACCCTGCTCGACATCCGCAAGTTCACCGCCAAGCCGTTCATCATCGCGGAGACCGGCGTGCAGTCCGGATCCAACCAGGTCTCCTCGGTGAACGCCCTGTTCAACGCCGTGGCCACGCATGACGACATACTCGGCTTCGTCTGGTACGACTACAACCGCCAGGGCGACTGGCGGCTGGAGAACCGGCCGGCGGTGCAGGCCGCGTTCAAGTCGGCCGTAGCGGCCTCCGAGTTCGGATTCACGGTGAGCGCGACCCGATGAGCAGCACGATGAACGGCGCGGGACGAACCCCGGGGACCGACGAGCAGGAGCCCGGCGCGGCGGAGCGGACCGCGCAGGAGCGCCGCGACCTGCTCTTCGAGCTCTTCCAGTCGCACAAGCGGCTCGATCGGCTCAGCGATCCGGCTGCCGAACCCGAAGGCCCGCAGGCCGGGGGCGCGGCACCAGGCGATTCAGCATTCGACGAAGCGGTATTCGACCGGCCGGCCCGCGAGCCCGAGTTCACGGTGGTCTATCCGACCGGCGGGGTCCGAATACCCGAGCAGGTCGCCCCGGACGCGGCCACGCCGCCCGGCCTGATCATCGCCCCGAACGCTGCCACGCCGCCGGACCTGATCGTCGCCCCGGACGCGATGACGGTGCTCGCCGAACCGGTCGCACCGACGCCCACCTCGGCGAACCCGACCACGTCAGCGCCGGCGCCGGCGCCGGCCGAGCCCGAGCCGCCGCGCGCACATCCGGCCGAACCGCGGAAACCCGCCGAGCCGCCGCGGCCCACCGGGACCGCACTGTCGTCGGAGCCTGATTCGCCCGGCGCGCTGCACGCCCCGGTCAACCTGCCGACCCCGAAACGGTTCGGCGACAAGGTCTCCTGGCGCGACGCCGCACCCTACGAGGAAACCGGCATCCTGATCCGCCCGGCCGACTGGTCGACCGACCGGATCGAGACCGCGCTGATCAACGTCGGCGCGCTGCGCGCGGCCGAGCGCAAGGCCGACTCCGCGCTCGCCGGAAAGCGGCACACCGGACTGTCCCGGTTCATCCCGACGCCGCGCCGCGGCATCCTGCTCGCGATCCTCCTCCTGCAGGCGTTCCTGTCGCTGCGCAACAGCAACACCGCGTTCGAGGACGAGGCGCTGTACCTCTACTCCGGCCACCTCGAACTCGCGCATCTGCTCAACGGACAGCCGGTCGACAACTTCGCCGCCTACTTCTCCGGCGCCCCGGTGCTCTACCCGATCGTGGGCGCGATCGCCGACCAGATCGGCGGAGTGTTCGCCGCCCGCCTGCTCAGCCTGGCCTTCATGCTCGGCGCGACCTGCCTGGTCTACCTGATCGGCCGCCGGCTGTTCGGCGTGCGGTCGGCGTTGTGCGGCGCGGGACTGTTCGGGACCACCGCCTCCGCGATCTTCATGGGCGGGTTCGCGACCTACGACGCGCCCTGCGTGTTCCTGCTCGCGCTCGCGGCGTGGATCGTGGTGCGCGGCGCGGGTTCCAGTTGGCCGTATTACGCGCTCGCGGTACTGCCGATGCTGCTCGCGGTCGGCACCAAGTACGCCTCGCTCCTTTTCATACCGACGGTCATCGCGCTGTCGTGCATCGTGGCAATCCCGCATCACGGCTGGCGTTGGGCGTTGCTGCGTCCGATATCGCTCACCGCGATGATCAGCTCGATGGCGTACGGCGCGTTGAAGCTCGCCGGACCGACGTACGTGCACGGCATCCAACAGACCACCACGGCGCGAGCGCAGGGTGGCACCTCCACGCAGACGCTGCTCACCGAGATCGGCAAGTGGGGCGCACCGGTCTTCGCCGTGGCCGTGGTCGGCGGCCTGTACTACATATTCCGGTACCGCCCCGACGCCGACGGCCGGCTCTCGCTCGGCACATGGGGACGAGCGGCGCTGGTCACCCTGATGCTGGGCACCGCGCTGCTCGCTCCGGCGAACCAGTTGCGCATCCACACCGACGTCGCGCTGCAGAAGCACATCGGCTTCGGCCTGATGTTCGCCGCGCCGCTGGCGGGCTACGGGCTGGTGCGGCTGGTCGGCGGGCACTTCGGCCGGCTGCAACTGGGCATCGGCGCCGCGGTGGTGGCCTTCGCGTTCGGCATGTCGCAGTCGCACATCATGTTCCGCGGCTGGCCGGACGCGAACCGGCTGGTGGCCACGATCAAGCAGTACCAAAAGCCGGGCGGGCACTACCTGGTCGAGATCGACGAGGTGCCGATCTACTACCTGCGCGGCGACACCAACGCCGAGCCGTCCCAGTTCACCTCGACCTTCGCCTTCCTCTACCTCGACTGGCAGGGCAAGTGGCTGACCGGCGACATCGCGTACCAGACCGCGGTGGAGCAGGGCTACTTCCAGGTCGTGGCGATCGACGGCACCACGACACCCGAAGTCGACCAGGCGATCCTCAAGGGGTTGCACTCGCCGATCAGCCCGTATCGAATAGTCAGTGAGTACAACGTGCAAACCGCGTACGGACCGACTACCTATCAGGTATGGGTGAAGAAGTAGTGACGGAGAGCTCGCCGAGCGCCCCGCGGAGCCGCAGGCGAGCGCATCCCTGGTTCGCCAAGTTCTACTCGCGGGTCTCGGTGGCGATGGACCGCGGCGGCCTGGCGCAGTACCGCAGCCGGCTGCTGGACGGGCTCAGCGGCGAGGTCGTCGAGATCGGCCCGGGCAACGGCCTGAATTTCCGGCATTACCCGCCCGAGGTCACTCGGCTGGTCGCCGTCGAACCGGAACCGACGCTGCGCGCACTGGCGCGGCAGGCCGCGGATCGGGTATCGCAGGATGTCCATATCGAGGTTGTCGGCGGCGTGGCCGAGCAGATGCCGCTGGCCGACGCCTCATGCGACGCGGTGGTCGTCTCGCTGGTGCTGTGCTCGGTGCCGGATCAGCAGGCTGCGTTCAACGAAGTCCGGCGGGTGCTGCGTCCGGGCGGGGAGTTCCGCTTCATGGAGCACGTGCGCTCGCGCAGCCGCGCGGCGGCGTTGGGGCAGCGCGCGCTCGACGCCACGGTCTGGCCGTTGCTGGGCGCGGGCTGTCACTGCTCGCGGGAAACCGGCGAGGCCGTCGCGGCCGCCGGATTCCAGGTCAGCACGATGGATCGCTTCCGGTTCCCGCCGCGCCGCTACCTGCCGGACCCCACCGCTTCGCACGTGCTCGGCCTCGCGCGTAAGCCCGCGTAGCAGCGCGCTCGGCGAGCGCCGCCCCGCTCACGAGAACGGCACCGCGGCGCACGGCAGTGACCAGTGCGTGTAAGCCGGCACCCAGTTGGTCGCGATCGCGTCCACCCCGAGCCCGCGCAGGTGAGCCCACTGGACGGAGAACGGCGGCGTCCACACCCACACGGCGAGGCCCGCCGCGCGCCACGCGACGACCTGCGCACGAGTGATCTTAGCGAAGTCGATGTACAGAATCCGCGCGCCCATCTTCGTGATCGATGACGGTGACGGGTTCCCGCTTTCCTGGATGTACGCCGTCATCACATCCGGCGCGGCGGCCGAGAACGCGGTCACGTCGTCGGCCTCCCAGCCGCCGACCACCACGTGACCGGCGTATCCGGAGGCTGCGATGACCGAGACCAGCGTGTCTATCGAGGCCTGACCCGCCCCTCCGGCCGCGAACGGATCGGCCTCCATTTGCAGCACGATCGGCACGCCGGTGTGCTTCACGGCGGCCAGCAACTGCGCGAGCGTCTGCGGGTGCTGATGGTGCGGCAACCGGTGCTTGCCGTCATTCGACTTCAAGTCGAGCGCGGTGAACTGCGCCGCGGTGACCGAAAGCACCGGGCCGGTACCGGTCGTGGTGCGGTTCAGCGACGCGTCGTGGATGGCGACCGGCACGTTGTCCTTGGTCCAGCGCACGTCCGCGTTGAGCATCGAGGCGCCCTGCGCGACGGCGGCCAGTTCGGCCGTGGCGGTGTTCTCCGGCAGCGGCGCGTCGATACCGCCCTCGCCGCGGTGCGCGATGACCGGGGGCCCCGAGCAAGGGTCGTCGAGATGATCCCACGGCCGCGGCCAGTTCTTCGGCCCGTGCAGCGTCGGGGTGGGGCTCGGCATCCCGAGGTGCAAAATCACGTCGCCACCGGTCTGGCCGACGGAGTGGGCTGCTCGCTGCGGATCGGCCGGGGACGCCGGCACGGTCGTGACCGAACAGGCCGCCGACGTACAGAGCGCTCCGGCGCTCAGCAGCGCCGCCAGCAAGCGGCCCAAACCGCGTCGCGTCGAGCCGCGCCCACGAACCGTGCGCCCATGGACCGCGAGCCCGCGAACCGTGCGCCGACTTGGATCCCGCCGACCCGACCCGCGTCGGCTTATCGCTGTGGTCGCCCCGCCGCGCATACGCCCCTCATTTCGACCGTCCCCGAACCTGTTTCACCCGCGTGCGTTCGGTCGTGACTAAGGACGCTTCATCCCGGCATCGCGTTGCAGCGGACTTTCAGGTTCGCGGCGATTTCCGGCCCGCCGGCGCCGATTGGCAGGAAGTATCACCCGGTTCGGTACCACATGTCCGACAACGGTAGTAACCCGGCGCGGCCGGTGATGGAATCATGGATGACATGTCGCGTTTCGGTGAGGGCCTGGCGGTGGACACGGACGTGGAGCGCGCCGCGCGGCGCGCTACCTACGGCGCGCTCTCCACCATCGAGGGCGCGCCCGACCTGGTCACCGTGTTCGCCGGAGTGACGGACCCCGAGGCCGCCGACCGGGTCGCCGCCACGGTGAACGCCATGGTCACCGCCACTGGCAACGAGCGCTGCGTCGTCGTCGGGGCGTTGACCCCCGGCGTCATGGGCGACGCCCGCGCGGTCGGCCCGCTGCTCGGCGGCGAACCGGCGGTGGCCGTGTGGGCGGGCAAGCTGCCGGGCGTGCGCGTGCGGCCCTTCCATCTGCGCGCGACCCGCGAGGCGGACTCGATCGCGGTCGGCGGATTGCCTGAGCCGTGGCCGGATGACCGGGTCGTGCTGGTGCTGGCCGATCCGCACAGCTTCCCGGCGGACGGCTTCGTCGAGCGCTCCAACGAGGCGCTGCCCGGCCTGCCCTTCGTCGGCGGGCTGGTGCCCGGAGTCGCCGGACGCGGCTCGGCCCGGCTGATCCGCGGCGCGGCCACCTACGACGAAGGCGCGGTCGGCGTGATGCTCGGCGGACCGGTGGACGCGGCCATAGCGGTCAGCCAGGGCTGCCGCCCGGTCGGCCCGACGATGACCGTCACCGCCGCGGACGGCAACCTGCTGCTCGGTCTCGCCGGAACCCCGGCACTGGAGAAGCTGCGCGAGATACTCGACTCGCTCGACGAGCGCGAGCGCCAGGCCGTCTCGACCGGCCTGCACCTGGGCGTCGCGATGGACGAATACGCGGACCAGCACGAGAGCGGTGACTTCCTGATCCGCGGTGTGCTCGGCACCGATCCGGAGCGCAGCGGCGTCGCGGTCGGTGATGTGGTCGACGTGGGCCGTACCGTGCGCTTCCAACTGCGCGACGCCGCCAGCGCCGGCCGGGAGCTGGACACGGTGCTCACCGCCTGCCGCGACCGCCCCGGATACGCCACGATCGGCGGCGCGCTCGTGGTGTCCTGCAACGGCCGCGCCGGGGACCTCTTCCCGCAACCGCTCGGCGCGGGACACGACATTCTCGCGGTGCGCGCGGGGCTCGGCACGAACGCGGTCTCCGGGTTCTTCGGCGCGGGCGAGATCGGGCCGGTCGGCGGACGCAATCACTTGCACGGCTACACCGCCTCCGTGCTCGCCTTCGCGGATCCGGACGCGAAGATCGTCTAAGCCGCCGTCCGCTCGGGTACGGTCGGATCGAGCCCGAGCTCATGAATGCAGCGACGACGCCGGAGGTACGCAGGCCCGTGGAAATGACCGAGCAGCGAATCCTGGCGATCGACATCGGTGGCACGAAGCTGGCTGTGGGCGTCGTCGACGGCGAAGGCCGGGTGCTGGAGTACCTGCGCACCGCCACGCCGCATCCCGGCGTGACCGACAGCGGCGAGATGATCTTCCGTACCCTGCTCGGCCTGGTCGGCGAGCTGAAGACGGATCCGGCCGAGTACGCCGGGGTCGGCGTGGGCTGCGGCGGGCCGATGCACTGGCCGGGCGGAGTGGTCTCCCCGCTCAACATCGAGGCTTGGCGTGATTTCCCGCTGCGCGCCCGGCTCGCCGAGGCGTTCCCCGGCGTGCCGGTGCGGGTGCACAACGACGCGATCTGCCTCGCGGTCGCCGAGCACTGGCGCGGCGCGGGGATGAACACCGAGGACATGCTCGGCATGGTCGTGTCCACCGGCGTCGGCGGCGGGCTCATCGTCGAAGGGCGGCTGATCGACGGGCGCACCGGCAACGCCGGACACATCGGCCACGTGATCGTGCACGCCGACGAGCCGCTGTGTGCCTGCGGAGCCGTCGGCTGCCTGGAGGCGGTCGCTTCAGGCCCGCGGCTGACCGGATGGGCGGCCGAGCAGGGCTGGCGGCCCGGCGCCGCGCCGGACCAGCGCACCGGCCGGGAGCTCGTCGACGACGCGCGGCGCTCGCACCCGATCGCGTTGAAGGCGCTGTCCCGGGCCGGCCGCGCGCTCGGCATCGCGATCGCCTCGGCGACCGTGCTGTGCGACCTGGAGGTCATCGCGATCGGCGGCGGCCTCTCCCAGGCCGGACCGCTGCTGTTCAACCCGCTGGAGGCGACGCTGCGGGAGCGGGTCGGGTTGGAGTTCGCCCGCTCGGTGCGCGTCGTCCCGGCGGCGCTCGGTCAGGAAGCGGGCTTGGTCGGCGCGGCCGCCCTGATCGTGCACCCGGAGCGTTACTGGTCCGCCAAGGATTGATCAGCCGCGCTGCCACCAGGGACCGGCTGAGCGGCTTTGTCTGGCGTCGCATCAGCTGACACGCCGTCATCCGCAGTGTGCGGTAACGCATCCGGCCGCAACGTCAACGCAACGCTCAGCACGCCAAGCGGCACGGCCAGGAACAGCGCCATCTTCGGCACCAGGATCCCCGAGTCGTCGACGAACCAGCCGATCGCGACCGTGATCAGCGCCAGCCACAACGCGCACCGCACGAACGGCTCGCGGGCGTACGCCAAGGCGAGCGACCGTGCGCCGATCAGTCGCGGCGCGACGATCGCCAGCAGGGCCCAGAACAGGATCCACGGCACGTCGTGGCTGAACCAGTCGTTGTTGATCGAGGCCAGGTTCGTGTCGATCTTCCGGTGGATGGTGCCGGTCCAGCCGCCGTCGAAGAGCGAGGCCACGAAGTTGCCGAAATGTGAGCGCTGGCCGGCCGGCTGGAGGTAGTTGAGCACCGCGAAGCCGGAGACCACGACGACTCCGCTGATCGCCACCACCAGCACCTTGCGCCAGGTGATCCGCAGCCCGGCGATGAGGAACAGCAACAGCACGAACCCGGGCACCATCGCGATGGTGCCGCCGAACTTCGCGCCCCATCCGGGATATCCGCAGGCCGCGACCGCGACCAGCGCGACCGCCCCGATGAGGAACAGCGCGCGTCGCCGCTCGGCACGCTGTGCATCCGGCAGCCGGCTCAGGCCGAGGCGCCCTGGTACCGCACGGCGCAGCCAGCCTTCCGCAGCCTCACGGAACGTATGCGGCCATACGTGCGCCGGGATCTCACCTGGCCCCTGACGCGGCATCAGCAGCGAGGCCAGCCAAGCGGAACCGATCATCGCGGCGGCGCAGTACACGCCGACCGCGCTGTTGCCGATCCCGTAGAAGCGTCCGGCGATGACGTACGAGAGTCCGAACGGGGTCTGTGCCTGAAGCCGCGACCCGGTCGCCACGTCCGCCGCGATGATCAGAAGGGTGAGCAGGCCGAGCAGCCCGGCAGGAGCCAGAGGCTGTCCGCGTAACCACGGCACCACTCGACAGGCCGCCAGCGCCGCTGCCGCGAGCAGCACGCTGATTCCCGCGATCGTCCCGTACAGGATCGGACCGGGCGCGAACGTCGCCGACCAGTTCACCAGGTTCGCGAGGAAAGACGCCGGGGCGACGGCGCCGAGCGCTGCTGCACCGCCGACGACGACCGCGCGCAGACCGGTGCGCCAGCGGCGCAGCCGGGGGAATCGGCGGGCGAACCGGGCGGGGGAGTAGCGCTCCGGCAGCCAGCGGATCGCGGCGAAGACCAGGCCGGCGGCCCAGGCCAGGATCGTGATCGCGTGCGCCATCCACGTGATGAACCGGCCGTTGGTCTGGGCGAAGGTCTGGTTGGCGGTGTTGAGCCAGGCCTGGGTGACGACCGCGCCGGCCGGGTCCGATGGCGCGCCGCCGCGCGTGGTGATCTGCGATCCGACGAACGGCTTAGGGTCGGCGGCCGAGATCTGCTGCGGCGTCAGACCGACCCAGCGCAGCAGGGAAGGGGTCAGGTCGAGGGTCTGCACGACGCCGGGGTGCCGCGTCGACGAGGAGTAGAGCCAGTGCTCGCCGTCGAACGTCGAACCTGAAACGAGCAGCGTGTGCAGTTGCGGTTCGGTCGTGGAGTCATCGAGTCCGGCGACGACGAGCGTCGTTCCTGAGGGCAACCGCGCGATCAGCGATCCGAGCGCGGAGTCGAGGGCCGCATACGGGTACACGCGGTTGACCGGCGGCTGCGGCGCGGTACCTTCCGCTGGCGGCGGTGGCGGTAACGCAGTCACTCCGCCGAGATCGACGAGTGTCAGCGCGCACTGCGAGAGAGCCGTCTGCGTGAGGTCATCTGGTGCGCCCAAGTAATCCGCGACGTGGCCGTGCGCATCGGTTGCTCCGAGCAGCGCGCCCGGACCTGACGCCGCGACACAGCCTCCCGCTGTCGCAATCGGTGCCATGAGCGAACCGAACACCGGGGCGTAGCTGTAGGCGTTGTTCGGCGCCGTATACGCAGTGAAGTTCGGAATGTCGTACGAACCCGTGCTCTGCGGCGCATCGGGCAGGGGCGTGCAGTACGTCTGCGGCCGCGTAAACAGAGACGTCGCGTTACTTGTCCCGGCCGGCTGCTGCATAACCCTGCTCGCGAACGACCGAGTGCCGCTGTTCAGAGTCAGCCAGCCGTCCGCCGGACAGGTGTCGTTGATCACGGCGCGGGTCACGAGGGAGGCGGCGCTGCTGTGCCGCACCAGATTGAACAGCGTAGGCATTCCGGCCTGCGTTACATCGCTCCATTGCAGGCCGTCGATGCCGATGACGACAACGTGCCCTGTCGGTGCGTTATCGGTCGCGCGCTCCGCAGCCTGCGCCGGGCCTTCCCCCATCAGCACCACACTCGCTAGCGCGGCACCGAGCAGCGCGAGCAGGGACAGAAAACGACGGGGGCGCACCTGGCCAGCGTAGTGGCCTGGTGCGCCCCCGGCTGAGGGTGGATCCGGCCGAGCGGATGCGCGTCACGCACTCGCTCGGATGTCGCTTGGAACGCCCTAATGCATTACCGGTGCGGCGTCGCTCGTGGCCGCGGCCTCGTCGCCGGCTGCGTCCCCGGTCGTGCCTACGCCTGCGTCCGCCATTGCGCCTTCCACAGCGTCATCCGCAGATGCGGTACCTTCCACAGCGCCCTCCGCCATCGGCGCGCCCATCGAGCGCAGCGGCACCTGCTTGAGGAAGAGGCTCAGCACCCACGCGACCACCATCGTCGTCGCCGCGACCAGGAAGACCACGGACATCGCCTGCACGAAGATGTGCAGCACAGCCGCCTCGACCCCCGGGTGCTGCACGTTGAGCGCGTCCAGCGCCTTGCGGCTCAGGCCGTTCGGGCTGCCGCCGTTGCTCAGGCCGCCGCTCTTCGGCAGTTCGGTCGCCGAGTAGTGGTTGAACCGGTTGATCAGAACCGCCCCGAAGATCGCGGTGCCGAAGGACCCGCCCATGTTCCGGAAGAACAGGTTCGCCGAGGTACCGGTGCCGATGTCCTTGAACGGCAGCGCGTTCTGCACGGCCAGCGTCAGCACCGGCATCACCAGGCCCATGCCGAGCCCGAGCACGAACATGTACACGCCACGCTCGGCCGCGCCGGTGGTCTCGGTCAGCCGGGACATCAGGTACATGCCGAACGCGGCGATCGCGGTGCCGGCGATCGGGAACGACTTGTACTTGCCGATCTTCGAGATGATCCGGCCGCCGATGATCGAGGCGGGCATGATGCCTGCCATCATCGGCAGAATCGCCAGGCCGGCCATCGTCGGGCTGTAGCCGACCACCAGCTGCAGGTAGGTCGAGACGTAGATCAGCGAGCCCATCATCGCCATGCCCAGCACCAGCGCGATCAGGTTCGAGACCGTGAAGATCGAGTTGCGGAACAGGTGCATCGGCAGGATCGGCTCGGTGGCCACCTTCGACTCCCAGAAGCCGAACCCGACCAGCAGCACCGCGCCGACGGCGATCAGCGCGATGATCGTGGGCGAGCCCCAGGCGTAGGTGGTGCCGCCCCACACGGTGACCAGCAGCAGGGCCGAGGCCCCGGCGGCCACCAGCGCGGCGCCGGTGTAGTCGATCTTGTGCTTGATCTGGTTGTTGCGCACGTGCAGCACGATCGAGACGACGACCAGCGCCAGGATGCCGATCGGCAGGTTGACGTAGAAGATCCAGCGCCAGCCGGTGGTCCCGAACAGGTGGCTGCGGTCGGTGAAGAAGCCGCCGATCAGCGGGCCGAGCACCATGGCCAGCATGAACACGCCGCCGAAGTAGCCCTGGTACTTGCCGCGGTCGCGCGGCGGGACCACTACGCCGATGATCGTGAAGACCAGCGCCATCAGGCCGCCGCCGCCCAGGCCCTGCAGGGCGCGGAAGGCGATCAGCTCGCCCATGTTCTGCGACATTCCGCACAGCGCGGAGCCGACCAGGAACAAGGTGATGGCGAACATGAATATCTTCTTCGGACCGTAGAGGTCCGCCAGCTTGCCGTAG
>DASUAR010000244.1:0-75876 GCA_035763685.1 Actinocrinis sp.
TCGCCTGCCGGGTACGCACCATCAGATCGTGATTCGCCGGATCGTAAGAGATCTCCCCGGTCCCGTCCGCCTTCTCAATCCCACCGATCCGGTGCTCAAGCCCCGGCGTACCCGGAATCGCCCACGGCCGCGCCAAAGTCTCCGGATCACGCTGGTACGGCAGGAAGGGCTCGCCGTCCTCGGACGGCTTGGCGAATTCAACGTGCAGATCCGGCAGCTTCTCCACGTCCGGGATGTGCCACGGCTCCGAACCATTGGCCAGATAACCATCCGAAAGCAGGAACACCGGCGTGCGATACGTCAGCGCGATCCGCGCCGCCTCGATCGCCGCATCGAAGCAGTCCGCCGGCGAACGTGGCGCGACGATCGGCACCGGTGCCTCACCGTTGCGGCCGAACATCGCTTGTAGCAGGTCCGCCTGCTCGGTTTTCGTCGGCAGACCGGTGGACGGCCCGCCGCGCTGAATGTCACAGATCACCAGCGGCAACTCCAGCGACACGGCCAGACCAACCGTCTCGCTCTTGAGCGCAACACCCGGCCCGGAGGTGGTGGTCACGCCGAGCGCTCCGCCGAAGGCCGCACCGAGCGCCGCACCGATGCCGGCGATCTCGTCCTCGGCCTGGAACGTGCGCACGCCGAAGTTCTTGTGCTTCGACAGCTCATGCAGGATGTCCGAGGCAGGCGTGATCGGGTACGAACCCAGGAACAGCGGCAGACCGGAGCGCTGCGAAGCCGCGATCAGGCCATAGGCCAGCGCCAGGTTCCCGGAGATGTTGCGGTACCTGCCGCTGGGCAGCGCTGCCGGGGCGATCTCATAGGAGACCGCGAACTCCTCGGTGGTCTCGCCGTAGTTCCAGCCGGCCAGGAACGCCGCCCGGTTCGCGGCGGCGATGTCGGGCTTGTTGCCGAACTTCTGCTCGAGGAACGCCAGCGTGCGGTCAGTCGGCCGGTTGTACAGCCAGGAGAGCAGCCCAAGCGCGTACATGTTCTTTGCGCGCTCAGCCTCCTTGCGGGAGAGGGGATGCCCTTCCAGCGCCTTGACCGTAGAAGAGGTCAGCGCCACCGGGTGCACGTGGTAACCGTCCAGCTCGCCGGTCTCCAGCGGATTGGCCGGGTAACCAACCTTGGTCAGCGCGCGCGTGGTGAACTCATCGGTATTTACGATGATCGTCGCGCCGCGCGGCACATCCTTCAAATTCGCCTTGAGCGCCGCCGGATTCATCGCCACCAGCACGTCCGGCGCGTCGCCCGGCGTGAGGATGTCGTGGTCCGCGAAGTGCAGCTGGAAGGCCGAGACTCCCGGCAGCGTCCCGGCGGGGGCGCGGATCTCGGCCGGGAAGTTCGGCAGCGTGGACAGATCATTGCCATATGCGGCGGTCTCCGCGGTGAACCGGTCCCCGGTCAACTGCATGCCGTCGCCTGAGTCACCCGCGATCCGGATCACCACCGCACCGATCCGCTCGACCGCGGCTGCCCGCTTCTCTTCGATCGCCTCGCCCGCCACCGAACCTCCTTGCGCGTCCGCATCCTGGGACGGTACTTGGGATCGCCTGCGCCGCTTCGATCACCGGAGCGGGTAGTTCCCCTAGCTCCCGACTCCAATCCATCGTACGCCTGAGTGGACGCTGAACCGCCCGGCCCGGTGCGGCGCACGGCAGTCCGTGAGCGCTCTAGCGAGCCGAGTACCCTTGTGCGATGACATGGGGGACCCACCCGGAAGAGGGAGAAACCCCCGAAGCGGTTGGCGGTTGACTGACGCGCGAGGGCAGGCGGCGAGCTTTATGGGATTCGGCGGCACGGGCGGCACGACCTATTACTCCGCCTACTCGATCGTCGGCATGCTGTTATTACTAGGCATCGCGTTCGTCACCGTCTCCTTCGCCGCAAACCGGCTGCTGGCCCCGGCCCGGCCGACACCGGAGAAGCTGCTCACCTATGAATGCGGTGTGGACCCTGTCGGCGAGGGCTGGGCGCACACCCACGTGCGGTACTACGTCTACGCGTTTCTTTACGTCATCTTCGCGGTGGACGCCGTCTACCTGTTCCCATGGGCTACCGTGTTCGCCGCGCCGGGCTTCGGTGCTACCACGCTGGTCGAGATGTTCGTCTTCATCGGCTTTCTGGCGGTCGGGATCCTCTACGCCTATAAGAAGGGCGTGCTGACGTGGCTGTGAATGAGGGGGAGGCGCTGGTCCCGGTGATCGGGACGGGTGCCGGGCGCGACGCGGGCTCGAACGGCGTCGGCAACGACAGCCGAACGGGCGCGGGCGCGGAAGGGGGCGCGGTCGCACTCGGCATCCCGCGGGTCGGTGCACCGGCGCGCGGCTTCGGTACGGGCTTCGATCTGGCGCCCAAGCCGATGAAAGTCGTGCTCAACTGGGGCCGCAAGTACTCGCTCTGGGTGTTCAACTTCGGCCTGGCCTGCTGCGCGATCGAGTTCATCGCGGCGTCGATGGCCCGGCACGACTTCATCAGGCTGGGCGTGATCCCGTTCGCGCCAGGGCCGCGCCAGGCTGATCTGATGGTCGTATCCGGCACGGTCAGCGACAAGATGGCTCCGGCGGTCAAGCGGCTGTACGAGCAGATGCCGGAGCCGAAGTACGTCATCTCCTTTGGCGCCTGCGCGAACTGCGGCGGACCGTACTGGGACTCCTACGCGGTGACCAAGGGCGTCGACCAGATCATCCCGGTGGACGTGTACGTGCCTGGCTGCCCGCCGCGGCCGGAAGCGCTGCTGCAGGGGATCATCAAGCTGCAGGAGAAGATCGCGGCCGAGGGGACCGGCGGTCGCGGTGCGGTGGCGGCGCGCGGATCTGCGAACGGCCAGGCCGACGTGGGCAAGACGAAGTCGAAGCCGCTTAAGTCACGCTGGCAGCGTTCGCGTCCGGCAGCGCTGCCGGAGACCGCGCCGACTGCGCCACTCGCGCCGACTGCGGCGATCGAACCGCCATTGGTCACGCCGGTCGAGGCGCCGGTTGAGGCACCAACGGTCGAAGTCCCGCGCGGCGAAGTGCCGCAGTTCGACACCCCGCCGGCTCAGCCCGCCCAGCCCGCGCGTGAAAGCCATGAAACCGCCGTCGCCGAAGCGGGATCCGAGGCGGCCGCGACGCCTGACGCCCCGACAGTCGAGGTACCGCTCCCCGTGGCCTCCTCCGCCGAGGCGCTGACGGTCGAGGTCCCGTTCATCGAGGCTCCGGTCGGCGAGCTGAGCTCGACCGAGACGCTGCTGAAGATCAAGGTGCCCCGCCGGCACTACTTCCGCGAGCTGCGCCGTGCCCGCGATCATGGGCTCTCGTTGTTCGACAAGGCGGCCCGCGACCAGCAGTGGGAGTACGACGATGAGTCCTGAAAGCGCCGGGGCTCTCGTCGCGGCCGTCACGCCGGTGCTCATGCGGGCCACCGACGGCGCCGCCGAGGTGCGGGAGAACTTCGGCCAGGTGCTGGCCGTGGTGCCTCCCGAGCACTGGATCGCGGCGCTGACCGCCGCCCGCGACGATCTCGGCGCTACCTTCTTCGACTGGCTGACCGCCGTCGACGAACTCGAGAACGGCTACACGATCGCCGCGTTCGTGTGCGCCCCGGCCGACGCCGCCGCTGCTTCCTCTGCCGACACCGTCGCTGAGGCCGGACTCAAGCGCGGCCAAGGTCTGCTGCTCAAGACTGCGGTGCCACGGGACAACGCCGAACTGCCCACCGCGACCACGGTCTACCGGGGCGCGAACTGGCACGAGAGGGAGACGTTCGAGATGTTCGGGGTCGTGTTCACCGGACACCCCGACCTCAAGCCGCTGCTGCTTCCGGACGGCTTCGAAGGGCACCCGCTGCGCAAGGAGTTCATCCTCGCCTCGCGGGTGGTGAAGGCCTGGCCGGGAGCCAAGGAGCCCGGCGAGTCCGACCACGACCGGGGCAAGGCGTCGCCGGGTCGGCGCCGGATGCTGCCGCCGGGCGTGCCGGGGGAGGAGTGGCTCAAGCCGCTGTCAGCCCCGGCCCCGACCCCGACCTCGGCACTGACCCGGGCTCAGGTATCCGCTACAGCAGCCATGGCCACTACGGCCACGCAGCGCGCCGCGGTCGAGGAGAACCCAGCCGAGGAGAAGCCGACCGAGGAGAACCCGGCCGCAAAGAACCCGGCCGCAAAGAAGCCGGCGCAGCAGAAACCAGTCGAAACGAACCCAGCCGATGAGCGTGCGGCCGAGGCTGGCGCGGACGGCGAGGTCGAGGGCTGATGGGCGGCGCCGCGCACTGGTGGCTCGAAGTCGTCCTGCGGCTCGTCGTCATCCTCGGTTTCTTCCTCGTCGTGCCGCTGCTGGTGGGCCAGATGGAACACAAGGCCATGGCACACATGCAGGGCCGGCTCGGGCCGATGGAGGCCGGCGGCTTCCACGGTTGGGCGCAGCTGATCGCGGACGGCGTGAAGTTCGCGCAGAAGGAATCGGTCGTGCCCGCCGCCGCCGACCGCACGGTCTTCCAGCTCGCCCCGGCCGTCGCGCTGCTGCCGTACCTGGTCGCGCTGGTGGTCGTGCCGATCGGGCCGGGCAGCCAGGTCGGGGTCGCGCTCGATCTCGGGCTCTTCTTCGTGCTGGCGGTCATGGGCGTCGGCGTGCTCGGCACCCTGATGGGCGGCTGGGCAAGCGCGAACAAGTACTCGCTGCTCGGCGGTATCCGCACCGCCGCGCAGCTGATGGCCTATGAGCTGCCGATGCTGCTGTCCGCGGCCTCGGTGGGCATGGCCGCCGGGACGCTGTCGCTCAGCGGCATCGTCGACAAGTGGCAGTGGTGGTGGCTGCCCTGGCAGCTGATCGGCGCTCTCGTGTTCTTCGTCTCCGGGCTCGCCGAACTGCAACGCCCGCCGTTCGACATGCCGGTGGCCGACTCCGAGATCATCTTCGGGGCCTACACCGAGTACACCGGCCTGCGCTTCGCCTTCTTCCTGCTGGCCGAGTACGCCGGAATCGTGCTGCTGTGCCTGCTGACCACGGTGCTCTTCCTCGGCGGCTGGCACGGACCGTTCTCCGCGCACCTGGGCTGGCTGTGGACGGTGCTCAAGACCCTGGTGCTGTCCTTCGTGGTGATCTGGCTGCGCGTCAGTTACCCGCGGCTGCGGGAGGACCAGCTGATGCGCTTCGCCTGGACCGCGCTGATCCCGCTGGCCCTGGCCCAACTCGCGATCACCGGGGTGGTGAGGGTGCTGTGACCTCCGAGCTGGACAGGAGCGCCGCTGTGGAAAAGGGCGCTGTGGAAACGGGCGCTACGGAAAATGGCGCTGTCGGAAAAGGCGTGGCGGAAAAAGAACCGCTAGAAATGGGCGCTGCGGAAAAAGAAGCGCCCGAAAAGAGCGCCGCGGACAAGTCAGCCGGCCGGCAGTTCCCCGGCGTGGGCCTGGTAAAGGGCCTGGCGACGACCTTCAAGACCATGACCCGGCCCGCGCACACGGTCCAATATCCGGATCAGCCGCCTGAGCTGCCCCCGCGCACCCGCGGCGTGATCGCGCTGGTCGAGGAGAACTGCACGGTCTGCATGCTGTGCGCCCGCGAGTGCCCTGACTGGTGCATCTACATCGACTCGCACAAGGAGACGGTCCCGGCGCCGCCCGGCGGTGGCCGCGATCGCACCCGCAACGTGCTCGATCGTTTCGCCATCGACTTCTCGCTGTGCATGTACTGCGGCATCTGCATCGAGGTCTGCCCCTTCGACGCGCTCGAATGGTCGCCGGAGTTCGAATACGCCGAATTCGACATCAAGGATCTGCTGCACGAGAAGGACCGGCTGCGCGAGTGGTTCTTCACCGTGCCCGCTCCGGTCGCGCTCGATCCGGGAGCCGAGGAACCGAAGGAGATCGCGGCGGCGCAGAAGGCGGCGGACAAGCGGCTCGCCGCGCAGAAGGCCGCTGAGATCGTCGCGCTTGCTGATGCGGGCACCGAAGACGAAGCGGAGGGGGAGGGGTGAGCACCACGTTGGCCGCCTCGGCGCTCTCGACCGCGGCGCCCTCCTATCTTTCCCCGACCGGAGTCGAGATCGCGTTCGTCCTGGTCGGCCTGATGGTCCTCGGTTCCGGGCTGCTCGTGGTCACGGTGCAGAACCTGGTGCACGCGGCGCTCTGGCTGGTCGTCTGCCTCGGCGGAATCGCGGGCGAGTATCTGCTGCTCGGCGCGGAACTGGTCGCGTGGGTGCAGATCTTGATCTATGTCGGTGCGATCGTCGTACTGCTGTTGTTCGGCCTGGTGCTGACCCGCGCGCCGATCGGCCGGACCGACGAGCTCGACGTCAAATACAAGCTGCCTGCGATCGTGGTCGCGGCCGCAGCGGCAGGCGTGCTCGTCACGGTCATTGTCGACGCGTACCGAACCGTGTGGCTTGAGCCGCGCGACGCGGTACCGCAAGGCACGAACGCAGCCAACGGCGCCGCGCTCTTCCGGTTCTGGGTGCTGCCCTTCGAGACCCTGTCGGTGCTGCTGCTCGCCGCGCTCGTCGGGGCGATCGTCATCTCGCGCCGCGGCGCCGAAAGCGAGGATGACGCCTGATGCATGCCGTGTACCCCCTGCTGCTCGGCGCGCTGCTGTTCGCCATCGGCCTCTACGGGGTCCTCGCGCGCCGCAACGCGATCACCGTGCTCATGGCCATCGAGCTGCTGCTGAACGCGGTGACCGTCAATCTGGTCGCGTTCGGCTCGCTGATCCGTGATCAGTTCAACATCGGCCAGGTCTTCACGCTCTTCATCATCACGTTGGCCGCCGCGGAGACCGGGCTCGGCCTCGCGATCGTGCTGATGATCTTCCGGCAGCGCGGCAACGCGGACATCGACGGGCAGCGCCAGCTGGCCGAGCCGCTCGGCGGGCCGACCGACGAAACCCAGCCGAGTGCCGACGCCGCGGCCCTCGCCCCTGACGACGAAGCCGACGCCGAAGCCGAGAAACGGCCCGAGCCGACCGCGCAGGCGCTGGCCACGACGGAGGCGGCCCGGTGAACGTCTTCGCCCTGCTCACCATCGCCCTGCCCGCGCTCGGCTCGGCGGTGACTTTCGCCGGGGCGCGCGACCTGCGGCACGTGAAGTTCTGGTCGGTCGCGCCGATCGCCGCCGCGCTGTTCTGCTCGCTCGTCGTGCAGGTCGCGCATGGCACCGGCGGCGTGTCCACCTCGGTCACCGAGCTTGCTCCGGCGGGCCAGTTCACCGTCTGGCTCGGCACTCGCGTCAGCGGCCTGTCGGCGCTCGTCGGCATCCTGGTGACCGTCGTCGCGCTGTGCGTACAGGTCTTCTCGTTGTCCTATATGCGGCACGAGAAGCGTTACCCGACCTACGCCGCGCTCATCTCCCTCTTCACCGCCGCGATGCTGCTGGTCGTCTACTCGGCCGACCTGATCGTGCTGCTGGTCGGCTGGGAGATCATGGGTGCCTGCTCGTACTTCCTGATCGGCCACTACTGGGAACGGCCCGACGCGCGCTCCGGGGCGATCAAGGCGTTCCTGGTGACCAAGACCGGCGACGTCCCGTTCCTGTTCGGTGTCGCGGCGCTCGGTATCCGCACCGGCAGCTTCCGCATCGACGACGTCCTGCACTACGTAAGCGTCAACGGACTGCCTTACGCACCGTTCATCGCGGTACTGCTGCTGTGCGGTGTGGCTGGCAAGTCCGCGCAGTTCCCGCTGCACACCTGGCTTCCCGACGCGATGGCCGGTCCCACACCGATTAGCGCGCTCATCCACGCCGCGACGATGGTCGCCGCCGGTGTGTATGTCGTCGCGCTGCTGTACCCCGTCTTCCTGCTCGCGCCAGGCGTGCTCACGCTGATGGCGGTGATCGCGGCGATCACGATGACGGGTTCGGCGCTCGCCGCCTTCGCGCAGACCGACATCAAGAAGGTGCTCGCCTACTCGACGGTCAGTCAGCTCGCCTACATGCTCGGCGGACTGGCGGTCGGCGGCCGTACCGCAGCGGTCTTCCACTTGCTCACGCACGGCGCGTTCAAGGCGCTGCTGTTCCTCGCCGCCGGAGTCGTGATCCACCGCGTCGGATCCAACGAACTGTCGGAGATGGGTGGACTGCGGCACCGCATGCCGATCACGTATCGCACGATGTCCGTCGGCCTCGCCGCACTCGTCGGCGTACCGCTTTTCTCCGGCTGGTTCTCCAAGGAGGCGATCCTCGGAGCCGCGTGGGACGCGACCGGCCAGTTCGCCGCCGCGGGCCGGATCGTACTGATCGCCGGTCTGCTGACGGTCGGCCTCACCGCCGCGTACGCGACTCGCCTCTGGCTGAAGATGTTCTGGGGTCCTTTCCCCGATGCCTCGCCGGACGACCACCGCGTCGAGGCGCCGCAGACCGAACTGGTCCCGCTGATCGTGCTCGCGGTCCCGGCCGCGGTGCTGGGCTTCGTGGCGCTCGGCGGCGGCGCGTTCGGCTCGTGGATCGGCAACGCCTTCGGGGTCGCGATCCCGGCTTCGGCCGGAGTCGGCCTTGCCCCGGACGGCCCGACCTCGGCGATCGCGTTCGTCGTGACCTTGCTCGGTGTCGGCCTGGTCTGGAACGCCTGGCGGCGTGATCCGGCCGCCGATCCGGCCGCGCTGCTCGGCCGCTGGCGGGAGACCGCGCTGTACGCCTTCTACCTCGATGACGTACAGGATCTGATCATCGTTCAGCCGGCGAAGGCGCTGGCGAAGCTGGTCGCCTACCTGGACACCGAGGTCGTGGACGGCTACGTACGCGGCGCCGGTATCACCGCGCGTAGCCTCGGCGGACTGCTCAGACGCGTCCAAACCGGCAACATCCAGCTCTATCTGACCGCACTGTTCGCCGGAGTGATCGTGATCGCGGCCGCCTTCATTGTTTTCCTTGGTGGACACAGCGTGGGGCAGGTGCGGTAAGCCATGGCCACGCTGCTTGTTCTCCTACTCGCCGTACCGGCCGCCGGACTCGTGGTGCTTTACGCGCTGCCCGCCCGGCAGGCCGCCCGGGTCGGCGCCGCGACCGGCGTGCTGGTCTTCCTTCTCTCGCTGGTCCTGCTCCCGCTGTTCGACTACGGCCACGCCGAGCGGATGCAGGGCCAGCTGAACGTGCCCTGGGTGCCCGCCTTCGACCTGCGGTTCCACCTCGGTGTCGACGGCATCTCGCTGCCGCTGCTGCTGCTTACCACCTTGCTGTCCGCGCTGTGTCTGCTCTACGCGGTGCGGACCACGGCGAAGGACGAATCAGGGCGCGCCTTCACCGCGCTGCTGCTGGTGCTGGAGATCGGCATGGTCGGCACCTTCGTGGCGCAGGACCTGCTGCTGTTCTTCGTCTTCTTCGAGATCGTGCTGATCCCGATGTACGGGCTCATCCACCGCTGGGGCAGCGGGGAGGAGCGGCGGCGCGCGGCCAACAAGTTCATCCTGTACACGCTGCTCGGCTCGGCGCTGATGCTGCTCGGCTTCCTGCTGATCCACGCCAAGGCCGGCACCTTTGACATGGTCGCCCTCGCCCAGCGGCACGGACTCGGGATGACCTTCGGCGTGCAGGAGGCCGCGTTCCTCCTGGTCGGTCTCGGCTTCGCGGTCAAGACGCCGATGTGGCCGCTGCACACCTGGCTGCCCGACGCGCATACCAGCGCCCCGACCGTCGGCTCGGTGCTGCTGGCCGGAGTGCTGCTGAAGATGGGCACCTACGGCTTCATCCGGATCGGTGCCGGGATGGTGCCGATCGGCGCGCATCAGTTCGCCTTCGCGCTCGGCTGCTTCGGCACCGTCGGGATCGTGTACGGCGCGCTCGCGTGCATGGCGCAGGTGCGGCGCGGCGGCGACCTCAAGCGGCTGATCGCCTATTCCTCGGTCGGGCACATGGGCTTCGTGCTGCTCGGTGTCGCGACGCTGACCCGCGTCGGCGTGGACGGCGCGCTGTTCGCCTCGGTCGCGCACGGCCTGATCACCGGCCTGCTGTTCTTCATCACCGGCGGCTTCAAGGAGCGGCTGGGCACCACGGACCTGTACACGCTCGGCCGCGGCATCTACGAGCGGGCGCGGCGTTACGGCGCGCTGATCGTCTTCGCCGCGATGGCGTCGCTCGGCCTGCCGGGCCTGGCCGGGTTCTGGGGCGAGCTTTACACGATCATCGGCGCCACCAAGCCGGCGGCCGGCCTCACCTCGCTCGGCTTCCACATCCTGATGGCGATCGCCGGCATCGGCATGATCCTCACCGCGACCTACCTGCTGCTGGTCGTGCGGCGACTGTGCATGGGCACGGTGGCCGGCCCGAGCGGCGGCAACCGCTACGAGCCGTTGCCGGACCTGACGCCGCGTGAGCTGATCAGCTGGACGCCGCTGGCCGGGCTCACGTTGATCGCCGGACTATGGCCCGCGGTGATCCTGGCCTTGGCCGATCCGGCCGTCCACCACGTGCTGGGAGGCGCAAGGTAATCATGGCCATCTCAGCGATCTTCGGCGTCCAGTCGATCGACTACGCCGCGCTGCTGCCGGTCCTGCTCGTGGCCGGTGGCGCGCTCGCGGTGCTGCTCGCGGATCTGTTCTTGAGCGCGGACCGCAGGCCGTGGCTGTCCTGGGCCACGATCGGCGTGATCGTCGCCTCGCTCGTCGCCGAGTTGGTGCTCTGGACCAGCCGCACGAGCGTTCCGCGCAACACCTTCTGCGTGCCTGGGGTTAAGGGCGCCGCGGCCTCAGTGCTCTCCTGCTCCTACTCGGTCGACAACTTCACGCTGACCCTCCAGACCCTCGTCCTGGCCGCCACGGTCCTGGTCGTGCTGATGGCGCCGCGCCGGTTCAAGGTGCCCTTCGGCGAGTACCACTTCCTGCTGCTCAGCTCGCTGACCGGGGCGCTGGTGCTGGCCGCGGCGCGCGACTTCATCACCATCACGGTCGCGCTGGAGACCCTCTCGCTGCCGGCCTTCGCGCTGGTCGGCTTCGGCCGCCGGGCCGGGGGAGAGGCTGCGCTGAAGTTCTTCCTGATGTCCATCGCCTCGACGGCGGTGATGCTGTTCGGGATCTCGCTGGTGTACGGCGCGACCGGTTCGGTCTTCTTCGACCGGGTCAACGCCGGGCTGTCGCACGTCTCGGCGCTCGGCGGCCCGCAGGCTCAGGTGGCCGAGGTCGGGGTGGTGCTGACGCTGGTCGGCTTCGGGTTCAAGATCTCCGCGGTCCCGTTCCACTTCTGGACTCCCGAGGTCTATGCGGGCGCGCCGATCCCGATCGCCGCGTACCTTTCGGTCGTCTCAAAGGCGGCCGGGTTCGCCGGGCTGATCCTGACGGTCGAGCTGGCGTTCCGTCCGTACCTGCACTCGCTCGGCATTCTGCTCGCCGTGCTCGCCGCGGTGACCATGACCGTCGGCAACGTGATCGCGCTGCGGCAGCGCTCGGCGGTCCGGCTGCTGGCCTGGTCCACGGTCGCGCAGGCCGGGTATGTGCTCGTGCCGCTGGCCGTGAGTAACTCGGTTCAGGTCTCCGCCTCGGTCGCCTACCTCGTCCTGTACGCGGTGATGAACCTCGGGGCGTTCGCCGTCGTCAGCGCGGTTTTCGGGGAGAGTGCCCATTCCGGAAACAGTGTCGCGGCCGACCTGCGGCTGCCTTCCGGTGGCGAACTGGCGTCGTATCGCGGCATGAACCGGCAGCGGCCGCGCGCCGCGCTCGCACTCGCCTTCTTCCTGCTCTGCCTGGCCGGACTGCCGCCGGGCGTCATGGGGCTGTTCGCGAAGGTGGCGGTGTTCAAGGCGGCGATGACGGGCGACGTCGCCTGGCTCGCCGTCATCATGGCTGTCAATGTGGTCATCGCGCTGTACTACTACCTGCGTTGGGCCGCGCTGCTGTTCGACGTGTCGCTCTTCGGCGCGGCGCAGCTCACCGCGACCAGCGCTGGAACGCTCGGCGCGGCCCCCGACAGCGCCGCCGCCCTCTCGCCGACCCGCGCCCTCCCGGCGGTAGCGCCAAAGCTTGCGGTGGGCATCGCTTTCACGCTGGCCGTCGTATTCTCGTTCTGGCCCAACCCCGCTCTCGACGCCGCGCAGACCTGGCCCTGGGTGGTCAGCTCAGGTCCGGCAGCAACCGCGCGGTAACGCAGCGCAACCGCCCCGACCTGCACGGGAACGGTCGTGATCGTCCGGTCGTTGGAGGGGTGTACCACTTCGGGACTTGGCGGATACTCCACAACGATGAGCAACCTTCCTGTGCGTCACAACGGAGCGAAGACTGCCGCCCTGCTCGGCTTGCTGAGCGGGCTGCTGCTCGCTGTCGGCGGGCTGTGCGACGGCCGCGCCGGACTGCTGCTCGCCTTGCTCGTTGCGCTCGGCACGAACGGATACATCTACTACTCCTGCGACAAGCTCGCGCTGCGGGCGATGCGGGCGCAGCCGGTCAGCGAGCCGCAGGCACCGGTGATGTACCGCGTCGTGCGCGAACTGGCCACCGCCTCGCGCCAGCCGATGCCGCGCCTGTACATCTCACCGACCGACTCGCCCAACGCCTTCGCCACCGGCCGCAACCCGCGTAACGCTGTGGTGTGCTGCACGACCGGCATCCTGCGCATCCTCAACGAGCGGGAGCTGCGCGGCGTGATCGGCCACGAGCTGGCGCACGTGTACAGCCGCGACATCCTGGTCTCCTCGGTGGCCGGCGCGATGGCCAGTGTGATCATGTGGTCGGTCAACCTGGCCTGGCTGATCCCGATCGGCCGCACCGATGACGACGGCCCGGGACTGCCCGGCATCCTCGCCGCGATGGTGCTGGGCCCGCTGGCCGCCACGCTGATCCAGCTGTCCATCAGCCGCTCCCGCGAGTACCGCGCGGACGCCATGGGCGCCCGGCTGACCGGCGACCCGCTGGCCCTCGCCTCCGCGCTGCACAAGCTGGACTACGCGACCTCGCGGATGCCGCTGCCGCGCGAGCCCGAGCTGGTTACCGCGAGCCACCTGATGATCGCCAGCCCCTTCGGCGGACGGGCCCGCGGCGCCGCCCGGCTGTTCTGCACGCACCCGCCGATGGCCGAGCGGATCGCCCGCCTTGAGCGGATGGCCGGGCTGCGCTAACTGAGCCGCGGTCAGCTGAGCCGCGCCGGCCCGCACTCCCGCCGCGTCTTCGCGTTCTGTCACGGTTCTGCCACTCAGCTTCCCTTCATGTTGTACCCAATGCGCTCCTCATCGGGGTTGGCGAGGGTTCAAGCCACGCAGGCTTCGAATCCGATCACCGACCGAGGAGGACGTCCATGCCGCTCCATCGACCACTCGCGTTACGCGTCAGCGCGATCGCCCTGGCCGCAGCCACCGCCGCGGGAGTGCTCGCCGGCTGTTCCGGTAGTACCGGCTCCAGCAGTTCCGGCGGAACCGGCGGAACCGGCTCACAACAGTGCGGCTCAGGCTCCATGCCCACCGCCATGCCTACCGGCGCCCGGCCGTCTGGAGCGCCGACCGGAATGCCGACCGGAATGCCGACGAGCATGTCGACCACGCGACCGACGAGTGTGCCCACCGGATCGATGCCCTCGGGCGCACCGAGCGGCGGTCAAGGCGGCCCCGGAGGTATGGCCGGCGGCGGTGCGCCAGGGTGCGGAACCGGAACCGCACCCTAACTAACACCTCGACAAACACCTCTTTCGGAACAAGCACCTGTTTCGGAATGAGCGCCGTGTGGGCGCGCCTTACGCGAGCACGTCCCTGGACGAGAGGCGCGCCCACGCCGCCGAGCCGAAGACCGCCACGTACAGCGCCTGGATCAGCAGGTTGTGCACGATGTTCGGCGTGTAGACCGGATCACGCAGCAGATCCGCGAACGAGGTCCACTGGTCCGTGAACAGCCACGGCTGGATCGAGCTGAGCTGCGGGATCGTCTGCAGGATGCCCGAGAGCACCGTCGCGCCCACGGTCACCGCCATGGCCGCGATCGCCGTGTCGGTGAGCGTGGAGACGAACAGCCCGATCGAGGCGAGGCCGAGCAACGAGGCCGCCACGAGCAGCGTGATGATCACCGCTTTCACCAGTGCCGCGCCGAACGAGATCGACTCGCCGGACAGCAGCGTCACCTGCCCGATCGGGAACAGGATCAGCCCGATCACGAAGGCCGAGATGGCCACCGTGAACGAGGCCACCACGCAGAACACGACGAGCGCGCCGCCCTTGACGGCGAGCAGCCGGTTGCGGCCGACCGGCGCGACCAGCAGGTACCGCAGCGTGCCCTGACCTGCCTCGCCAGAGATCGAGTCCCCGGCGACGACGCCGAGCGCCAGCGGCAGGAAGACCGGCAGGGTGATCGTCAGCGAGCTGAAGGCCAGGAACAGTCCGTTGTTCGAGACCTGCGCGATGAAGCCGCCGCCACCGTTCGGATGATTGGTCGTCAGCTTGATCGCGATGCCCAACGCCAGCGGAATCGCGGCCAGCGCGCCGAGCAGCGCCAGGTTGCGGATCCGGCCGAACATGGTGGCCAGCTCGTTCATCGCGAACGAACCGCGCAGCCGGATGCGTGGCCCGGCCGTGCGTGCGCCCCCGCTCACCGCACGACCCGAAGGCACCTCGATGGCGGTGCTTTCCACCGTGCCGCTGTTTCCCACGCTGCTACTGAGCGACATCGAAGCCCTCCCCCGTCAGCGCCACGAATGCGTCCTCGAGCGATGGCTTCTCGATCCCGAATGCGAACACCCGGACCCCCGCACCGACGAGCGCCGCACAGACCGCGTCCGGCTCGAGCCCGTCCGCGTCGCAGGTGACGCGGTCGCCCTCGACGTGCACCTCCGCGTCTCCGGCTGCGCCGCCAGCGGCTACGAGCACCGTCTTGAGCACCGTCTCGGCCGCGGCCGAGTCCGGCGTCGTGACCGCGAGCCTGGCCCGCAGCCCCGCGCCGAGCTCGCCGACCGTGCCCTGAACCACGAGCCGGCCCTTGCTCATCACCGCCGCGTGCGAGCACACCTGCTCGATCTCGTCGAGCAGATGCGAGGAGAGGAACACGGTCGTGCCGTCCGCCGCCAGCGACTTGATCAAGCTTCTGATCTCACGCATGCCCTGCGGGTCCAGCCCGTTGGTCGGCTCGTCGAGCACCAGCAGATCGCGCGGCTGAAGCAGCGCCGCGGCCAGGCCGAGCCGCTGCTTCATGCCGAGCGAGTACGCCTTCGCCTTCTTCTGCGCCGCGTTGCTCAGACCCACCCGCTCCAACGCGTCGGCGACCCGGGCCGTGCGCGTCTTCGGGTCGGCACCGCGGTCGGCCGCGTCGTAGCGGGCCAGGTTCTGCGCGCCGGTCAGGTACGGGTAGTGCGCCGGACCCTCGATGAGCGCGCCGACCCGCGGCAGCACCCGGTTCGTCGCCTGCGGGATCGGCTCGCCGAACAGCTCGGCCCGGCCCGCGGTCGGGCCGATCAGGCCCAGCAGCATCCTGATCGTGGTGGTCTTGCCCGAGCCGTTCGGGCCGAGGAAGCCGAACACGGCTCCCTGCGGCACCGAAAGCTCCAGCCCATCCACCGCGAGCTGTCCGCCGCGGTACCGCTTGGACAGGCCGTGGGTCTCGATCGTCGGGCTTTCCGGACTCACTTCGTCCTCACTTCGTCCCCTGCGCCGCGGCGTCCGCCTCGAGCACGGCCGGGGTCACGGAGCCGACGAACAGCCGGCCGTCGTTGGTGATCAGGATCGACAGGAAGTTGGTCGTGTACAGCTTGCCGCTGCCGAACGCCCCGCTCACCTGCTTGCCGGCGCCGATCAGCGTGTTGAGGTAGCTGGAGATGTCGCCGTTGAACAGCCCGTTGGCGTTGCCGCGATCCGAGCCGCCCTTCGAACCCGAGCCGGCCGCGTTGGCCAGCGCGTTGAGATCCACGCCGTGCAGTTCGACGACCGAGAGCCAGTCCTTGCCGAGGACCTGCGGGTTCAGGTTCGCGCCGCTCAGGCCGGCCATGCTGCTCTCCCGCGCCTGGCCCGCCGCTTCCCGCACGGTCGAGCCCTTGGGCGCCTTGAAGTTGAACTGCGCGTCGCTCGGCGCGGAGAAGGAGACCTTCTGGAATCCGACGTCGAACGCCGCCGTTCCCGAGCCGTGCGGATAGACCGCGACCCGCAGCGGCGCGCCGTTGTGATAATCGACCGCGATGGTGATCTTGCCGATCAGCGAACCGCTCTGCTTCGGCGTGAGCACCAGCGTGTACGCGTCGCGCCCGGCGACCGACTGGGTGCCGTCCACCGAGATGTACGTCGAGGGGGAGAGCGCGGCCAGCAACTGCTGCGCGGCCTGCTGCGGGGTGAGCGGAGCCTTGCCGAGCAGGTCGGCCTTGGATCGCGTCTTCGCGCCCGCGCCCGGCTTGTCGGGCAGCGTCGCGTGCTCGACGCTGTTCTGCGAGCTGTCGTAGAGCCAGACCTGCGTGCCGTTGTGTACGAGGTCGTATTCGGACATCGTGTCGAGCAGCGCGATCCGCTCCTTCTGCGGGCCGTTGGCCGCGACCTGAAGCGTGTGCGTGCCGCTGAGCAGCGACAGCGGATTCGCCCGGTTGGAGATGTCCGGCAGCGCCGGCAGACCGAGGTTGGTGGTCAGCGCGACCGTGCCCGAGTACGTGTCGACCTTCGACTGCGCGACCTTCACCAGCAGGTTCTGCGCGGAGATCGGCGGCAGGCTCGGCGCGGCCGAGGCGAACTGCGGCGCGAGCGCCGCCCCCGTGGCCACGATCGCGACCACGGATGCCGGGGCGATCGCGCGGACGGTGCCGCGGCGCAGTGGACTGACCGGCGCGTCGTGCGTGCCGGTGCGGTGGTTCGTGTCGTGCTCGCTCATCTTCTCGGTCACTCCCCGTGCGTTAGCGGGACGTCGATTCGGTGTCTCTATCCATGACAGCACCGCGCGACGTCCCGGGGATCGTCCCAAGGAGGGTTCTTCACGTAGTTCTCACGAATGACCCGGCCGCGTCCGGGTCCGCCTTTCGCCGTGCGCTGTGCCCGTCGTCGGCCGCGCCGTTCGCCGAATGGTTCGTCGCATCGTTCGCCGCGCCGGGCTTCGCTTCCGGTGTCCTCCGGCCGGCCCGCACCGCCTCGAACACTCCTGGCTGTCGCCGGATCAGATCCGCCAGGATCGGCAGGCCGCAGATGCCGAGCAGGTACACCTGGAAGTACAGCCGGTCCAGCTGGGAGGTCAGCGGATGCGCCGCGGCGCTGACCAGCCCGGTGAGCGCGGCCGCGCCGACGATCGCGCCGAAGTCTCGCCGGTATCGCCACAGCAGCACCGCGCCGAGGATCAGCAGCGCGGGCACCAGCGGGTCATGCAGGTAGTTCTTCACGGTGGCCGGCCAGAAGTGCCGGTTGAGCGAGATCCACTTGCCGTAGAGGTTCGGCGGCGTCGGCTTGGCGTAGTGGTTGGTGAAGGTGTCCTCGAGCGAGTCCTTGAATCCCGGCCAGCCGAACGCCGCCGGCAGCAGCGTCAGCACGACCAACACGCCCGCGTTGTACAGCGCCAGCACCCCGGCGCGCCGATTGCGCCACTCGCGACTACACCAGGCGAGCAGCCCGATCGTCAGGACCATGCTTCCGGCCTGTACCGAGAAAGTCGAGTACCGCACGACGAATCCGCACGCGTACGCGATCGTCGAGACGACCAGCCCGAGCCGTGTGCGTCCGCGCAGTAGCAGCACCGCGCCAATGAGCACCGCGATCGTGCACACCAGTGTCGGCGCCTCGGTGAGGAACTGATTCAGCCAGAACCAGGTCGGCAGCGTGTAGAGCGCCACCATCCCGGCGAGCGCGGCCAGCGTGCCGCCGCCGGCCAGCCGGATCAGCAGCACCACGCCCCAGCCGGCCAGCAACGTGAGCAGCACGCTGAGCAGCGCCAGCCCGCGGTTCAGCCCGAAGCCCGCGACGAACGGCGCGGCCAGCAGCGGATAACCCGGCCGCGAATCGAAGATCAGGTTGAACCGGGGGAGATTCGGCGAGAGGCCGCCGGCCGCGGTCCACTGCGTGATGCAGTCGCTGCGGATGCCGGCCTTCGTCGCGGCGTTGCCGGTCGTGCGCGCCAGGTCGGTGCAGTAGTAATCGAGCGCGATCGCCTTGGCCTGCGCGTCGCTCTTGCCCAGGTCGCGCTCGATCGCGGTGATGTACCGGTACGTGTCGTTCCACGTCGTGTTCCGGATCTTGCCCGGCTCGCCGACCATCACCGCGGTCGCGATCACCGACACGATCAGTGCCCACGCCGCCAGGCTCCGCGGCCACCGCAGCGGCACGACCACGCGCCCGAGCCGCAGCACCCGCGCACCGGCTGCCTGAGCCTGGGCACCGACTGCTTGAGCACTGCCCACCTGAGCAGTCTCGTCCGCGCTCGGGGGCCCGAATACGGGCTCTGACCAACCTGCCGTCGCCGGCCGCAGCGGCGCGTTCACTGTCACGGGTCCGGATGTTACCCCTAACGGCTTGCCCGCTCGGCCGCGGGTGACGACCGTCAGCCGCCGCGCCTACCGGTAGTTGGTGAACTGGAGCGCGAAGTCGAAGTCCTGGCCCTTGAGCAGGGTCATGACCGTCTGGAGGTCGTCCTTCGACTTCGAAGAGACCCGCAGTTCGTCGCCCTGGATCTGTGCCTTGACGCCCTTCGGACCCTCGTCCCGGATCAGCTTGGAGACCTTCTTCGCGTTCTCCTGGCTGATGCCCTCGGTGACCGTCGCGCTGATCTTGTGCACCTTGCCGGACAGCTGCGGCTCGCTCGCGTCCAGGGCCTTGAGCGAGACACCGCGCTTGACCAGCTTGTCCTTGAACACGTCGAGCACCGCGAGCACTCGGCCCTCGGCGTCCGCGCGCAGTTCGATCTTCTCGCCCGACCAGGCGATCGACGCCCCGGTGTTCTTGAAGTCGAATCGCTGCGAGATCTCCCGCGCGGTCTGGTTCAGCGCGTTGTCGACCTCCTGCCGGTCGACCTTGCTGACGATGTCGAAGCTGGACTCGGACGCCACGTCGCGCTCCTCACTCGGCTCGCTGTGCTACGGATACAGATACGGCTACGGCCGCGAATTCTTCCTGACTCGACAGCAGAGCCTACCGAGCGGGAACGCGAAGGCGGGCCGTCCCCGCAGGGACGGCCCGCCGATCGGTTCAGCAGTGGCGCCGTGCCGGTGGCGCCTTAACCATTGTGCCTACTAGCCGTTGTGCCTAGAAGCCGAAGCCTCCGAGCCCGAACGACCACAGGAACCAGGCGTTCGGCGAGCCGAGGCCGGTCGCGTTGTCGAAGCCGCGGCCCGCGTTCAGGCCGTAGTCCGTGCCGATCGAGTACAGGCGGGCGCGGCGGCTGCCGTCCGGGTTGTAGCCGAGGTCGTAGACCACGGACAGGGTCTGGTCGCCGATGTGCGTCGCGGCCGGGTGCGCCGTGACGTCGGTGTACAGGCCCTCACGCAGGTACAGTGCCGGGTTGGCGAAGCCGAGCGGCCGGCCGTGCTGTGCCTGGATCGCGTCGGCCAGGATGCCCGCGAAGGACGGCGAGGACACCGAGGTGCCGCCGTAGCCGGCCTCCGAGTACGGGTTGCCGTCGGACAGGCCGACCGCGACCGAGGTCAGCAGGTCGCCGTTCATGGCCACGTCCGGGAGCACCCGGTGCGCGGTGGCGACCTTCTGGCCGGTCATCAGCGTGTGCGAGAGCGAGGACGGCACCGCGAAGATCTGGTACCAGGGCTGGTTGAAGTCCTGACTGGTACCGCCGCCGCCGCCGAAGTACCAGTAGCCCGGGAACGGGTTCCAGGACTTGCTGTCGGCGGACAGGACCGAGCGCTGGTTGCCCATCGCGGTCTCGAACTTGTAGTTGCCGGACGCGCTCGAGATGGCCAGCGCGGTACCGCCGACGCCGGTCACCCACGGGTCGGAGGCCGGCCACTGGGTCTGCGCCTCCGTGGTGTTCGGGTCGCAGTTCGCGCCGGTCGCCGCGGCGCCCGGGGAGTTGTCCCCGCAGTCGCCGGAGGACACGTTGAAGCCGATGCCCTCGACGGCGGCCGTCTTCAGCACCTGCTCGTACGGCGCGATGATCGAGGTGTCGAAGTAGGTGGCGGTCGGGCCGTGCATGATCTCGCCCCAGGAGTTGGAGACCACGTCGGCCAGGTGCTTGTCGACGATCAGCTGCCAGGCGGCCAGCAGGTCCTGGTCGGTGCAGGAGTTCGCGCCGACGTAGACGACGTTGGCGTTCGGCGCGTAGCCGTGCGCCATCTCGACGTCCAGCGCCTCCTCGGGCGCCCAGCCTGCGGCGGTACCGCACGCGGCCTGGTTCGTCCAGTCCGCCGGGGTGACGTACTCGGTGTACTGACCGGCGCGGAACGCCTTGTCGCCGTGGTTCGTCGCGTATTGGTTGGCGTCGGCGAGCATCGTCGAGGAGCCGAATGCGTCCACGATCGCGACCGTCGCGCCCTTACCGGTCAGGCCGGTCTCGCTCACGCCGTACGCCTTACGCAGCTGCGGAGGGACGTAAGAGCACGGAACCGTGGGCTCGCTCGCGGTGTAGCCGGTCGGGAAGCCGGTCGCGGTGTACTGACCCCAGTAGGTCGAGCAGGGCTCAGGGACGCCGGTGGCCGGGGTGCTGCCGCTCTTGGTGCCGATGGACTTGGAGACCGAGGTCGAGTCCGGGCGCGCCGCGGTGTTCTGGACTCCGTCGAGGCCGACGACCGAGAGCAGGCCCTTGGCGACCGAGTCCGGCAGCGTGAGGTTGCCGGTCGGCGCGTGGTGCAGGCCGGTCGAGGTCGAGTAGTTGTGCAGGCCGGTGTTGAACGCGGCCTCGACCTGCGCCGCGGTGCCGGCGATGTCGATGTAGTGCGCGTCGGTCGCGGTGACGCTCAAGCCGTGGCCGGTGAGGTAACTCTTGACCGCGGCGCTGTTCGCAGCGGACGGGCCGAACTTGGCGGCGGCCTGCGCGGCGCTCAGGTACTTGCCGTACTGCGCGGAGGACGGGTCCGAGACCGCCTTCGCGAACGCGGCCAGGCCGGCGGCGTTCTGCGAGGCGAAATACACCCGGGCGGTGATCCGGGTGCTCGCCGGAACGGCGCCCTTGTCCGCCTGAGGCGTGGCCCAGGACGGGTGGCTTACGGCGATGGACGAACTGGTCGCTGCGGCGTCGGCCGGTGCGGCCGACGTGAGCGCGGTGGCGAGCAACGCGGCGGTCGGTATGACCGCGGCGGCGACCCGCCTGGCCCGCCGTTGTGCGGCGAGTGGCATGGGTGGCCTTCCTCCCCTTGGAGATCATCCCGCCCTGGGCGGGAGAACGAGAGTGGTGGGCTGGTTGCGGTGTCCGGCGCGCTATGCCCGATTGACCGGCACGCGGCACCGCAGCGAACCATTGCTACTGCCCGGAGCCGCCGCCGCGCAATGGTTGGACGCAAAAGATATTGAAGTTGCCCGGTATTCGCCGAACTGTCAGCGGCTTACGACGGTGTGGGCCGGAAATTCGCCGCCGGGCAACAAGGGTTTTCCCTACTTCCCCGAGGACGAATTTCCAGGCAGCGCCCGGTTCTGCTTGCCCCGGCAGGGGTTAATCTCAGCGTGCCGCGAGCCGCTGCGGGAAGTCGTCGCCGGGAGCGCCGAGCCCGGTTGCCGCGTCATATCCCGGTGCCGCGAGCAGCGGGCCGTCGTCGCCGAGGGAAGCGAGTACTGCTGTTTTGCCCTGAATCGGTGGATAGATCTGCCCGGCTGGCGGGGTGCGAGCCGCGTCGTCGGTGATCGTGATCCCGGTCACATCGTGCAGGAGCGTGGTACGCGCGCGAAGGTACAGCGCGGGATTCACGAAGCCGAGGTCCGCACCGCGGTTGGCCTCGATCGCGTCGGCTTCGAGCCCGGCGAGCAGGGGACTGGCGAGGCTGGTGCCGCCGACCGCGGCCTCCTTGTACACGCTCGTCTCCTTGTGCACTGCTGTCTTCCTGTGCGCTGCCCAGCTGTGTACGCTGTCTGATTTACCGGAACTGTCGGTCGATTGCACGGTTTGCCCGACCAGCATGCCGGTGAATGGATCGGCATCGAGGGCGATATCCGGGACGGTGCGCCGAGGGGTCGCCGCCGGATCGCCGGTGAGCAGCGTTCCCGAGAGCGCGGCCGGGACGCGCCCGGCCTGGTACCAGGGCTGCGCGAAGTCCGCAGCCGTGCCACCCCCGCCGCCGAAGATCCAGCCGAGCGGCTGCCACTGCGGCCCCGGTGGATCGCCCGCACCGCCGCCGCTTCGCTTTGCGCCCGCCGCATTCTGCGCGAGCCGCCACGTCCGGGTGCCCCAGGACGTCTGCCCCGCGGTTTCGCCATCGCGCCCGATTTCCAGGCTGGTGCCGCCGACCGCGGTCACCCACGGATCGGAGGCCGGGTACGAGGTCTGCGGTTCGGACGATCCGATGCCTTGCGGGCCGCCACACGTGCTCGTCGGCGCGTTGTCGCCGCAGTCCCCGGAGGAGAAGTCGATGGTGATGCCTTCGAGCGCGGCTATCTGGAACAGCCGGTCATAGCGAGCGATGACGTCTGCTGATATGTCGCCGCCGGTCGAGTGGATCGGGCCGCCCCACGACGCCGTGATCACGTCCGCGAGGCGATGGCCGATGATGTCGGTGAGCGCGGCGAGCAGATCCGAGTCCTGACATGAGTTCGCGCCGTAGTAGAGGATGCGCGCGTCGGGAGCGAGTGCGTGCACGGCCTCGACGTCGAGCGTCTGCTCAGCTGCCCACGAATCGGTGCCGCCGCACAGCTCCTTCAGCGTCCACGCCTTCGGATCGACCCGCTCGCCGTACTGCTTGGCGGCAAACGGTTTGTCGCCGTGCCGCGTTGCGTATTGGTTCGCATCGCGCTCGATGGTCGGTGAGCCGTACGCGTCCACGATTGCGACCGTGACGCCGCGACCGGTGACGTCATCGGTGTCATACGCAGACCGTAGTTGCGCGGGCGTGTATCCGCATACTGCGAAGGGGAGGTGCCTGCCGAACGCCGCCGGGTATTGGCTTGCGGTGAGCTCCCCGAAATACTCCGAACAAGGCTTAGGCGGCGCACCCTGGTCGCCCCCGCCGTTCCCCGCAAACACCATCCCAGCATCAAGACGCTGCGACCGCATCAGATCGCCCGCAAGCTCGCCGCTCGCGGCCCGCTGATGCTGCGCCATCGCGCCCGGCAGGTACTTGGCCACCTGAGCGGGCGTCTGGAAGTGCCGGAATTCAGGGCTCTGCGCATCGGACACCGCGCGCGCCTCGGCCGCGAGCTGCGTCGCGAGCGGGTCGTCCGTGTGCCCGTGACCGGCGATGCCTGTCGCGCTTGCGCTCACGGCGAACTCGGCGGTAAGCCCTGCCCCGAGCAGCGCCGCGGCGACCATCGCAGGCGCTCCAAGTCGTATCCGTGAACGAGTCCTGCTTCTCCTGGCAGGCGTCGGCAACGGAACCTCCCCCTCGTCGGCGTGCCATGACGATCGGGACTTTCCCGAGTGAACCGTCATGGAACAGGCACGCCCACCAACGGGTGAGTCGTCCGCTCACCGGACCGCAGTGCGCAGCGTTACTCGACCAGGAAGGACTTGCGCCAGAAGTACATCCCCGGCTCACCCACCAGCCCGGCCTCCGACAGGAACGGCATGATCTTCTCGCCGCCGAATCGGATGGTCTCGCGGTGGTACGGGTTGCTCACCGCTGCTTTGTGTGCCTCGCGGGGGTCGAGGCCGACCGAGGCGTACACGCGCGGATTGATCAGGCTGCGGCAGACGATGTAGGCGACGTGCGCCAGCAGCAGCCGGTGGTAGGGCAGTTCGCGGCGCGGCATCGCGGTCACCGACCGCAGCAGTTCGGCGCGCGCGAAGCCGATGTGCCGCGCCTCTTCGACGATGTGGATCCGGTTGACCATGCGCATCAACGGCTGGATTTGCTCGTCGCCGACCATCTCGCGCTGGAACCGGTCGACCACCTCTTCGCCGATGAGCACCGCGCCCCACATCGCCGGGCCGTGCGCGAGGTGAGGCAGGAGCCTGCCACGCCGGTGCACGCTACGACGCACGCCGTACGCCGGTACCTCCATCCGCTCGATCATCCGGGCGAACATCGTCGAATGCCTGCACTCGTCGGCGATTTCGGCCAGCGCGTACTGGATGTGCCGGCTGGTCGGGTCGTTCTCGTAGGCCAGCTTTGTCAGCATCCTCATCAGCAGGAACTCCAGCCAGATCCCGACCGAGGCGACGCTGGCCGCCTCGTGCTTGCCGAGTTCCAGCCGCTGCTGCGGGCTCAGCGAGCGCCACAGTACGGTCCCGTACAGCGAGCAGCGCTCCTCACGCAGGTAGCCGAGGCCGTCGACCGGCGGCGCCGACCAGTCGATCTCGAGCTCGGGATCGTAGGAACGGACCGCGGTCGAGCGCAGCAGCCGCTCCGCCGTCTGCTCCCGCCCGCCGTCCGCCTCCGCCTTTACCTGCGCCTTTCCCGCCATAGCAGCCTCCTTGCCGCTCTGCGCCATCCGCCTGCGCCGCCCTGATTGAGAAACCTATGACTTGAAGTAACAGTTACTTCTGGTAGCGTGCTCAACATGAGTGGACCTGTCAAGGCCGCGACTGCGCGCGATGCCCGCAAGGATCGGTGGACCGCGCACCGGGCGGCTCGCCGCGCCGAGTTCGTCGATGCGGCGCTGCGCGTCCTCGAAACGCACGGTCCTGATTTACCGATGGACGCGGTGGCGGCCGAGGCGGGAGTCACGAAGCCGGTCCTCTATCGGTACTTCAGCGACAAGGCCGCTTTGGTCCAGGCGCTGGGCGAGCGCGGCACCGAGCTGCTCTTCACTCGGCTGCTGCCCGCGCTCAACTCCGAGGGACCGGCGCTTGCGCGCACCCGCGCGGCGATCGGCGCGTACTTCGCCGTCATCGACGAGAACCCCAACCTCTACTGGCTGCTGGCCCGCCGCTCCGCCGGCGAAACGGCCGACGGCGTCGATCCGGTCCAGCACGACAAGGAGTTCATCGCCGCGCAGCTGACCGCGGTGATAGGGGATTACCTGCGCGTCTTCGGTCTCGACTCGGGCGCCGCGGAGCCGTGGGCTTTCGGCGTGACGGGGCTGGTGCAGAGCACGGGCGAGTGGTGGCTGCAACGGCGCTCGATGAGCCGCGTCCACGTGGTCGAATACGTCACGCAGTTGGTGTGGGCGGCGCTGTCCGGCGTGGTGCGCGAGGCCGGTGTCGTCATCGACCCGGATCGGCCGTTGCCGGTTTCCCGCCCCAAGCTCTCGCTGCACGTCAACGACTCCGATTCCGACGAAGCCGCCGGCGCCCAGTAACCCGCGCCCCACCCACCAGCCCACCCACGCAGACCCGATCTCCCCTCCCCGCTCGCTTTCGAACAAGGAGGTTCGATGGCCGACTCAACTGGCGACGACAGCTACCGCGGCCCGGCAACACTTTCCCTGCCTGCCGCCGCGCCATCGGCCTCCCTACGCGAACTCGCTGTTCAAGTCGACTTGCGGGGTTACTTTCAGCCGATCGACGGCCGCTACCACTGGCACGGCCGCATCGCAGCACACGAAGAACTCACCGCGGCGGTCGCCTCCGGTCGTGCCACCGGCACGCTCACCACGCCGCACGGGTCAGCACTCTGCGAAGTCGCCGAACCCGACCCGTGGAACCGCTATCGGATCACCGGCGCATCTACCCCGCCCTTCCCGACCGCCTTCGCCTCCCCGCCTTCCAGTGCCACACCCCACGCGACCGCCGCTTCCCCCGCCCCCTTCCTTCCCACCCACACCCGCATCGCCGTCATCGGGTCCGGGTTCGGCGGTCTCGGTGCCGGGATCCGCTTGCGGGAGAACGGGATCACCGACTTCGTGATCCTGGAGCGGGCGTCATCGGTGGGCGGCACCTGGCGCGACAACACGTATCCCGGCTGCGCCTGCGACGTACCCTCGCACCTCTACTCCTTTTCCTTCGCGCCGAATCCGTCGTGGTCGCGCAGCTTCTCCCGGCAGCCGGAGATCCGCGCATACCTCGAAGACATCGCCGATCGCTACGCGCTACGCCGGCATCTGCGCTTTGACACCGAGGTCCTCGAAGCCCGCTGGGACTCCGCCCGCGCGTTGTGGCGGCTGACCACGTCCCGCGGCACGTTCACCGCCGGCATCCTCATCAGCGCGACAGGGCCGCTCGCCGATCCCGCCTTGCCTGACATCCCCGGTCTGACCGATTTCCCAGGCCAGGTCTTCCACTCCGCGCGTTGGAATCACGACTTCGATCTGACCGGCAAGCGGGTCGCGCTCGTCGGCACGGGAGCGTCCGCGATCCAGATCATCCCGGAGATCCAGCCGCTGGTCGGGCACCTCACGCTGTTTCAACGCACCCCGGCCTGGGTCCTGCCGCGCCGGGACCGTCGCGTGTCAGCTGTCGAACACTGGCTGTACAAGCACGTGCCGCCGACCCAGAAGCTCGCGCGTTTCGGCATCTACGCGGCGCGCGAGTCGACAGTCGGCGCGTTCGCCAAACGCCCCGGGCTGCTGCGCGCGACCCAACGCCTCGCTCGCCGCAACATGACCAAGCGCATCAAAGCCCCCGAACTCCGCGCCGCATTGACACCCGACTACGTCATGGGCTGCAAGCGCATCCTGCTTTCCAACACTTACTATCCCGCGCTAGCCGCCCCGAACGTCAGCGTCGTCGCCTCCGGTCTCGCCGAGGTCGACGGCAATACCCTGATCTCCAAGGACGGCGCAGTCGCTCAAGACATCGACGCAGTCATCCTCGCCACCGGCTTCCACACCATCGACATGCCCATAGCAGACCACATACACGGTCTTGGCGGCGTGACTCTCGCAGAGTCCTGGCAAGGCGACATGCGAGCGCTGCGGGGCACCAACGTGTCCGGATTCCCCAACCTGTGCCTGGTGATCGGCCCGAATACCGGGCTCGGCCACAACTCGATGGTGCACATCATCGAGTCGCAGTTGAACTACATCGTCGACTACATCAAGGCCCTTGATCGGCTCGGTGTCGCAGCCCTCGACCCCAGGCCCGACGCGCAGAAGACCTGGTGCGACGAGATCGAGCGCCGCTTGGCGCCCTCGGTCTGGAACACCGGCGGCTGCGCCAGCTGGTACCTCAACGCGGCGGGCCGCAATCCCACGCTGTGGCCGGCCTCGACCATCCGATTCCGTCGCGTCACCCGCAGCGTCGATGTGGCCGAATACCACCGACTCCCCTTTCCTGCTCGCACCTCAGCCCCCACCACCGCCGGCGCCCGCGTTCCAGCCCCCACGCCTGTCTCCCCCTCCTCCGCTTCCCCGGCCCCCGCCGCCACCCCCTCGCGAGGCACCTCATCATGAGCCGCACCGACACCAGCGCCAACAGTGCGCCGTCCGGAACCCGCGTCCGCACCCGCGCCGCCCTCTTCTCCCCACCGGAGCCACACACTCGGCTGCGTCCCAGTTCGATCGGCGGCGTACACCTGAACGTCGAGGTGCACGGCCCGGACGACGCGCCGACCGTCGTGCTGATCCACGGATGGACGTGTTCGGTTCCGTTCTGGGCTCCGGTTATCAGTGCCCTGCGGGAAGACCTGCGCGTCGTGGCGTACGACCTGCGCGGCCACGGTGCCAGCGATCTGCCCGGCCGCGGCCAGTACAGCGTGCAGGCCTTGGTGGACGACCTCGGCACCGTCCTGGACGCGACGCTCCCGACGGGCCGGCAAGCGACCCTTGTCGGCCACAGCATGGGCGGCATGACCGTCATGGCGTCCGCCCTCAGCGAGCAGGTCCTCGAGCGCACCCGCAACGTGCTGCTCGCATCGACCGGCTTCACCCAACTCGCCGCCGCCGCGCGCCTGTTCCCATTCGCCGCGCGCTCGCCGAGGTGGGGCGCGCTAGCCACCAGGACCCTGATGAACAGCAGGCTGCCGCTCGGCCCGGTCACCCCGCTCGGTCGCAGCATGCTGAAATACAGCACGCTGGGCCCGCAGTCGTCGAAGCAGCTCGCGCAGTACAACGCGCAGATCGTGTACGCGTGCGCGTCCCGGTCCAGGGCGTCATGGGGCCACGTCCTCGACGGCGTCGAACTCGGCGACGCGATCGGCCACCTCGCCGTGCCCACCGCGGTACTCGTCGGTACAGCCGACCGGCTCACCCCGCCCGCGCAGGCGCGCCGAATCGCCGAGATGCTGCCAAGCTGCGAGGGTCTCACGGAGCTGAGCGGCATCGGCCACATGACCCCGCTCGAGGCGCCGGACGTCGTCGCCGACCTGATCCGCGGCCTCGCCGCCCGCCCCACTGGCCCCGCCTCATGACCACAACCCCCGCCTCTCCCACCTCCTCCCCAGTCATCCTCATCACCGGCGCCGCGCGCGGTCTCGGCGCCGCCCTAGCCGTCAAGCTCTCCGAACGCGGTGCGCGTCTCGCCCTCGTCGGCCTCGAGAGTGACGAACTCTCCCGCACCGCCGCTGCCTGTGACCGCGCCACCTCCGCTACTTCCACCTCCTCTCCCGTCGTCACCCCCACCCTCACTCCCACCCCCACCTGGCCCGCCGACGTCACCGACCGCACCCGCATGACCGAAGTCGCCGACCAGGTCCGTGCCCACTTCGGCCGCATCGACGTCGTCGTCGCCAACGCGGGCATCGCGCTCGGTGGGCCCACCGCCGACACGGACCCGCAGGCATTCGATCGGGTCATCGAGGTCAACCTGCTCGGCAGCATCGCGACCGCCCGAGCGCTCCTCCCCGCGCTCGTCGAATCAAAGGGCTACCTGCTCCAAATCGCGTCCCTCGCCGCGATCGCCCCGGCCCCGCTCATGGCGGCCTACTGCGCGAGCAAGTCCGGCGTCGAGGCATTCGCGCACTGTCTGCGCGGCGAGGTCGCCCACCAAGGCGTCCAGGTCGGCGTCGCGTATCTCACGTGGACCGACACCGACATGGTCCGCGCGGCCGACGAGGACCCGGTGCTCAAGGAGATGCGATCACGGCTGCCCTGGCCGGCCAACAGGACGGCGCCCCTGGCCCCGGCAGTGGAGCGAATCGCCGCCGGCATCGCCAAGCGCAAGGCCCACGTGTACGCCCAGCCGTGGATCCGTCCCCTCCAGTGGCTCCCACGCGCGGCCGTCCCCCAAGCAGTCGCCCTACGCGGCCAGCGAGAGGTCGCCCGCCTCGCCCCACGCCTCAGCGCCACGTCCCACCTGCGTCAACGCCCCCTCGGCCCCGGCGGCGCGGCAGCCGCCACCGCGACCCGCGACCCGCACCAGAACCAAGTGGCGAACCACCCCCCGGCATAAGCTATTCTTTCCGAGGTCACTCCTCCGGGAGCGACCGACCAGGCAGGTTGCCCGAGCGGCCAATGGGAGCGGACTGTAAATCCGTCGCGTGAGCTACGAAGGTTCGAATCCTTCACCTGCCACACCAGCACGAAGAGGCCCCTGACCAGCGGAAACGTTGGCGGGGGCCTTTCGCGTTCATCTCCACCTCGCACTGTGAGCGGCCGCCGCTGACCGCCTGTTCTGGCACGCTAGTGGCACGACTCAAGACTGACGGAGTCCTGATCAGGGGGGGGCATGCGATGGGTTGGCGGCGTGAACATGCCGGGCCTCGGCGGCTGGCGCGTCAACGCGAGTTGGCCGTTCGGTGTGATGGTCCTGTCTGACGGACAACTCGCAGTGAAGCTCCGATGGGTCGGACGTCTGCTCGGGGCGACAAAGCCGATCAAGCGGCTCGAGCGACTGGAGCTGCGGTACTACTACATCGAGCAGATCACACGGCCGTCGGATCCATCGAGTGGCTCAGCGGGTTCGGATTCGAGGTCAACGGTCAGCCCATCGGCAAAGGCGGCAGCATCACGGCGACCCAGCTCCGGTCCGACACCCTCTTACGGCCGCCGCGTCAGATGCGTTTGGCTGAGCGCAGATCGCGGGCGTAGAGGCCGCTGCCGGACAGGACGCTGCGGCCCCAGGCGTCGCCGAAGGTCGGGCCGTTCGCGCCCATCCGGCTGGACAGGAACCGCGGATTGCCGCTCTGGTCCAGGCCGAGGTAGATCCCCGCGTGGTCGATCGTGCCCGGAGTCGACTTGCCCTCCGCGAAGAAGAGCAGATCGCCCGGCTGGAGGCGGTCCAGGTCTGCGGTCGGCGGTTGCTGCGCGCCCGCGTTGAAGATCTGGACGCCCGGGCCGAGCGTGGCCATCCCCCAGGAGTGGCGGGGGAGGGCGGCGGAGCGCTCGTCGCCCTTGAGCAGCGGAAAGCCCATCCGGTAGCCGAACAGGATTCTGATGAAGCCGGTGCAGTCGAGATCCCCGTACCAGGCCGGATTGGGCTTCGCGGTGCCGTCCTGGAATGTGTAGCTGGTGCCGAGGTAGTCGTAGAAGTCGGCCCGGTCGTCGCGCTCGCCCAGCGGGTTCTGATAGGCGGCTGTACTCGACGTGATCGGGCCGAACCTCGCCTCGCCGGCGAAGCGGACGCCCGAGGAGTTCTGCTGGTTCGGCGCTCCGGCCATGTACTGCATCGCGAGGCCGAACAGATCCGGTTCGGTGGAGCCGACCTGCTTCGGGAACCAGCTCTGGAACCAGGCCTGCGACTGCGCTCCGGCCGTCCAGGCTTGCGGCGCCAGCCGGACCCACGCCGATGTCGTCACGGTCGCGGCGGTCGTGGCCGGCTCCGAGAACGTGCGCTTCGGGCCGGTGATCTGGACCGTGCGCGCCCCATCCGTGAGCACCGCGACGAGTGTGTTCGACGCGCTGAAGACTTCGGTGCGGCTCGGCTGGGTGGCGCGCTTGTAGGTGTACGGCCCGTCGAGCGCGCCGGGGGAGAAGGGGGCGGCAGAGGCGGTGGCCGACCAGCCCGGCGCGGCGCTCCCGGAGGGGGCTTGGCCGACCGCGGAGTTCGTCGTGCCCGCCACCGCGGCTTGCGCGGGGCCGGGTTGCTCGGCGCGCCAGATCGCGAGTCCGGCGGCCGCGACGACGATCGCTCCCACGACGCTTCCGACGATGACGCTGGAATTCGACCAGTGTCGGACCTCTCGTTGGCGCACCGCGGCCTCCTTCGCGTTATTGCGTGCTCCGTCTTGCCGAATCCTCGACTCAGTTCGTGGGCAGGGCGCCCAGCAGTATTCCGCTTGCCAGCACCACGTAGTTCAGGCCGGTCACCGCCGTGATGGCGATCACCGTGGCCCGCACCGGTTGCCGCAACAGTTGATACGCGATCAGGCCGGGCACCACGAAGCCGAGCGTCTGTGCGGTGAACAGGAATGGATAGTCCTGCTGGATCAGGATGTACACCGTAGCGCTCAGCAGCACGCCCAGGAGCACCACCGCCGCGAAAAGCCGCTTGCCGTAAAGGATCACGAACCGCTGCAGGATCTTGACGCCGAAGAAGGTGGCCACCGTCACCGCGGCGACGATGGCCGCGTGCCGGATGTCCTGCACCAGGATCAGAGCGAGCCAGCCGGGGGTGATCATGCCGCCCGGCGAGAGGTTCGTGGTCAGGTAGCAGACCAGCGAGAACGCCAGGCCGATCGCCAGGCCGAGCGTGGCGACCTGCGAGGTAAGGGTGGTGGTGCTGATCAACGGTGGCTCCTCGCCGCGCTCGGCTGCGCGCGCTGTGCGGGCACCGCGCGGGACATTGCTTCCAGGTGTTCCAGCAGCCGTTCGCCTTGGCCGTGGATGTTGCCGATGGCCACCAGCGCGCCGCCGGCCGCCGCGTCGGCGATGCGGTTCGCGATCTCCTCGACGGGTCGCTTGTCGCCGCCGAGGTCGACGATTTCGCCGCGCCAGGACTCGGGAATCGCGTCGATCGCGCTCTTGGACGGCTCACCGATCACGAACACCGTCTCCGGGTCGATGCTCGGGATGATCTGGCCCATCTGCCCGTTGCGCTCGACGCGGTCCGGACGGCAGTTGATCACCACGTGCAGCGGTCGCTCGATGGCGCCCCGCGAAAGCAGCTGCTCGACGTTCATCAGGGTCGAGTTCGGGTCGTTGGCGGCGAACACGTTGGCGAGCGCGATCTTCCCCTGCGGCAAGGCGTACCGCTCGACGGAGAGCACGCCGGGATCGGGCGGCGCCTCGTACATGCCGCGCAGCGCGTTGGCGCGGCTGATCCCGAGCAGGTCGGCCACGGCGAGCGCGATCGCGACGTTCTCCTTGAAGGTGATGAAGGAGAATCCGAGCATCTCCTCATCGCTCACCGACTCGGGATCGACCACGACCAGCAGGCAGTTGCGCTTGGCCGCCTCCTCGCGCAGGATGTGCGCGCGCTCCTGCTCCGCCGTCACGCAGATTCCGTCCACCGGCATCGAGCGCGACAGCGAGCGGGCCACGTCGTCGAGCGTGGGACCCATCTCGGCGAGGTGGTCCTCGCGCACGTTGCACAGCACCCCGATGGTGGACCGGATCAGCTTGTTCTGGTTGATCTCCTGGAGCGCCGGCATGACCGCCATGCACTCGATCACGAGGGCGTCCGGCCGGTATCCGGCCGCGCGCGCGACGATGCCGATCTGCTCGACGACGTTGGCGATGCCGAACTTCCGGTACACCGGATCCTCGCTCGCGTCCGGCGCGATGAAGCGTGCCGCGGTGCCCGTGGTCTTGGCGACGGTGACCAGTCCGCCACCGCGCAGCGCTCCCGCGGTAAGGCGGGTGATCGATGACTTACCGCGGATGCCGTTGACCAGCACGCGCACCTGTATCTGGTCCAGGTTGGCGAAGTGCCGCCGCTGCTCCACCACGCCGGCCGCGAGCAGCGACGCGCAGATGATCAGCAGCACGAAGAAGAGAAAAAGCATCCTGATCCCTCTACCGCCGCTGTCTCATGTGGTCGGTGTCGTCCGGATTCGGCTCACGCAGCACCGGCATGATCCACGTCTCGTCCCACGCGGACGGACGGGCCGTGTCGGCCTGGGTAAGCCGTTGCCTGCCTTCGGTCATCGCCTGCCGCAGCAGGTCGAGGCTTCGGGCGATCGCGCCGATCTCGTCCTGACGGCGGGCCAGGATCGGGGTGTCGTGGTCCCCGGCGGCGAACCGGCGCGCCTCGGCGGCCACCAGGCGCAGCGGCATGAGGAGCATCAGCCAGATCCAGCCGCCGAGCAGCACCGCCCCGGTGACGCCGAGCATGCCGAGCAGTTGGGCGCGGTGGCGAAGCTCGGTGCCGGGCAGGTCGAGGGTGTCGGTGGACCGCACGGTCGTGACCGAAAGCGTGAGCCGGCCACGGCCGCTGCCCGCGTGCACCGTGGAAGCCTCGATCAGCATGCTGCCACTGTCGGCGGACCCTGATTTCGCGGACAGCGCCGCGTCCGGTCCCGCGGGAAGCGGGTCGAACGCGGTGAAACTGCCGGTCGCGGCGAGAATCCGGCGGGCGGAGTCGGCCAGGTACACCGTCCCGAGGCCGGATCTGCCGATCGACGAGATCAGATATCTCGAGTCGAACTCGGCGATCACGGCGCCGCCGTCGGGGAACGGCATCGAGCCGTAGAGCACCGCCTTGGTGCCGCTGTCGGCGCCGAGCGCGATCGTCGCGGTCTTCGGGGCCGAGCCGAAATGCGCCTTGGGCTGCGCGCCCGCCCCGGCGATACGCGCCCCGTGCGCGTTGACCACGTACACGGCGGCGAACTGCGGATGCGTCTGCACGATCGCCTGCAGCAGGCTCTGCAGATGCTCGGCGACCGTGTCAGGGAGCATCTTCGATGTCGGTCCGGGCGTGCTGGATGGCCGCGCGGCGCTTGGGGAAGGCGTACCCGCGTGCGCCGGCGTGGCGCTTGCCTTCGCGCTCGGTTTGGCGGTCCCGGTCGGTTTCGCCGTCGCGGTGCGCTTCGGCGACGAAGTGGCTTGCCCGAAGCCGACCACGTTCGCCAACGTGGCACTCGCGGCAGAGCCCTTCATGTCCATTTTCACGGGCGTGGCCGCGAGCGCCGCCATCGGGGCGAGCGCGTCGAAGGAAGCCTCCAGGCGCGCCGCGGTGGCCTGCGCGACGGCGCTCGTGCGCGCTTTTTCGTCCGTGTTCACCTGAAGCGGCACGATCACCGGCGCCGATCGGTTAACGGCGAAAGGCGTGGCCACCGACCACAACAGCACGCCGCTCACCGCGAAGCCGAGCATCACGGGGGTGGAGATCTGTACCGGGTGCCGTCGTTTGCGCGGCTGTGGCGCCTCGGTCAGTGTGAGCACCGAGGCATGTACGATCTCGCCGATGCGATGGCACTCGGCGGAGTGCCGCGGGATGTCCATCGCGGTGCGGAAGCCGCCCCTGGCGGCCTCGCGGCAGGTGCGGGCGAGACGGGTGATCGGCCCGACGATGCCGAAGTAGAGCAGCAGCCCGTCAGCGAGCGCTATCGCCGCCATCGCCACGCCGGCGAGCAGGGCCAGGTGTAGCTGCTCGGCGCTGGAGACCACGGTGGTGGCCTGCGGTACGACGGCCCGCTCCACCGCGATCGCCAGGTGCAGCGAAGGCAGCGCGTCCGGCTCGATGACCGGTGCGTACGAAGCGATCACCGGGGTGCGCTCGTTCTGGTCGTCGACCATCGCGCCAGCGGTCTGCGACGCGGCGGCGGAGACGATCCGGGCGCGTGGTGACCGCATCACTCCGGGCGCGGTGCCGTCCGTGGCCAGGACCGTCCCGTCGCCGTTGACAAGCAACGCGAGGGTGTCCTTGGCCGCGGCGAAGCCGAGCGACACGTCGCCGATCAGGAACTGGGCCGTATTGGGTACCGGTGCCAGCACGCGTATTCGGATCGGAGACCCGATGAGCAGATCCCGGGTCACCCGGCTCGGCCTGGTCTGGCCGGCGACGGCCGCGGGCAGGGCCGGGCCCGCCGCGGCGAGCTTGACCTTGTTGGCCGCGTCGACGAGCACCAGCGAAGACCAGATGTGCGGCGCCGAGCCGAGCCGGGTGAAGTAGGCCGGCGCGGAGACGTCCGGGGTCTCGCCGAGTTGCTGGGCTATCTCGTCGACGTCCGCGGCGGCCTCGGCCATCCGGTCGCCGATGGCGAGTGCCGCGTCACGAGTCAGGTCCCGTTGCGAGTTGACCACGGCCGTCGGCACCCGGCTCGCCGAGAGCGGCCGGCCCAGCGCCGCCAATGCGCCGAGCGAGAGCAGCGCGAGATAGACGACGGCGGCTATCCAGGGCGCGCGCACGCCACCGAGGACCTTGGCCGGCGGTGGCGCGGGCTGGGTCCTGACGGGCCTGGATTGGGGCGGCACGATGCTCCGGGAAGTGTGGGCGGGTAAGGCTGCGGTGCGGGTCGGATGGATAGGGTCGGCGCAGGCGCGGATGCGTTACGACGTCGTCGGCCGGCAGTCGTAGAGCTGGAGCATCACGTCGGTCTGCTCGCGGTAGAAGTGCGGATCCACATGGATGCAGTTGGACTTGATCCAGCCGACCGCCGCGTTCGCGCGCTTGTTCTTGGCGAGCAGGGCGAAGCGCACCTCTCCGTCCGCGACGAACGAAGCGAACTGCGGGCCGGTCGGGAACGGGGTGAGTCCGGTGAATCCCCCCATGACCAGAATCGATCCGGCGGCGTCGCGCAGGAGCGGTTCGGCGGGTTCAGCGCTCTGCGTCGCGACCAGGTACTTCTCGGTGCCGTGGTGCTCGCGCAGATAGGTGAGCAGTTTGCCGGAGCGCCCGGACAGGTGGTTGAAGTTGATCGGCGCCGGCAGCTTTTGATGCTTGAGCACGACCGACCGGTACTCGGCGCTGACCGGGCCGGCCAGCGGGATCCCGCTGCTCGACGCGTACGCCGGATTCAGTGAACTGATACCCCAGGCCGCGGGGGAGAGCAGCAGCGCGACGCACGCGACGGCCATCGCGGTCAGGACGCTGATTCCGGCGCGTATCCCGGGCCGGGTGCGTTCTTCCGCGATGACCGCGTTCTCGATGCCGCCGCGCCCCGACGCGGACATGCCGCGCCGGCCGACCAGCAGCGTGATCGCCGCGCCGAGTCCGAGCACCACGACCAGCGGCGGCAGCCACGGCAGGAAGCCGCGATAACGCAGGCCCAGATAGACGGCCCAGCCGGTGCTCACCGCGATCGCGGCCGGCAGCAGCCACCAGGCGTAGCGGCTGTTCGCGTAGATGGTCCACAGATGCACGACGCCGGCGCCGGTGAGCGCGGCGATCGCGGGTGCCAGCGCCGCGGTGTAGTAGCCGTGGAAGGTGCCGGTGGTGGAGAAGAGCACCAAGTAGACCAGCAGCCACACGCCCCACAACACGTAGCCCGCGCGCACCTGGCTGGTGCGCGGCAGGCGGGTGCGCTGCTGAATCCCGGTCACCAGCGCGATCAGCGCGAAGGGCAGCAGCCAGGTGATCTGCGGCGCGTAGGAGTGGGCAAGCAGGGTGCGCCAGCCGAGCCCGTCGGCCGGCGCGCCCGCGGTGATGATGGCCGCCTCGCCGCCCCCGGCCGAGCCGAATCGGCCGAAACCGTTGTAGACCAACACCATTTGGAACGGGTTGTTGTCTACCGTCGCGTCCGTGTAGGGCCGGTCCGCGACCGGAGTGAGCCACGCCATGAGCGTCCAGCTGAGCGATATCGCGATCGCCGCCAGGGTGGTCAAGCCGGCGTGCGCCCACCGTTTGGCGGCCGTGAGCGGCGCCGCGATCAGATAGGGAAGCAGGTAGGCGGGCAGCAGCAGCCACGCTTGCACCATCTTCGCCTGGAAAGCCAGGCCCACCCACACACCGCAGAGCAGAAGCGTCCCGAGCCGGCCGGTACGCATGGCCTTGAGCGCGGCGTCGGCGGCGAGTACCAGAAGGAGAATCAGCAGCGTGTCAGGCAGGTTGTCCCGGTTGAGCACGACGACGATCGGGGTCAGCGCGAAAGCCAGCGCGGCGATGGTGGCCGCCGCGTAGCCGATCCATTCGCGCACCAGCCGGTAGAGGACGAGTACCGTGCACACGCCCTCGATCACCTGCGGCAGTTCCGCGGCCCACACGTGCACCCCGAACAGTCTCAGCGAGAGCGCCTGGAGCCAGAACGAGCCGGGGATCTTGTCCATGGATATGGAGCCCGAGGGGTCGACCCCGCCGAAGAGGAAGGCACGCCAACTGCCGGCCATGGAACGCACCGCGGCGGCGTAGTAGGGCTGAAGCGCGCCGTGCCGCATACCCCAGCCGTAAAGCACTGCCGCGATGACCGCGATCGTGGTGGGCACCGCGCGACGGCGGGACTCGCGGGTGGCGGCCCCGGATGCCTGGCCTGTGGCAAGGGCAAGCCGCGGTCGCATCGTGGCGGGCGCCATGCCTCGGACTCCCTCCTCGGAGCAGCGCGAGCGCCCGCTCTACGGACGTCCTTCGAAACCGGCAGATCAATAACCATACGAAAGCGTGCGGTAATGCCACTGAACCATAACGCATGAATCGAGCCGGTACTCGATGATCCGGAATTCCTCGAACGGGCGCTCGACTGCTCGCACATTCAGTAATCGGCGACGGTCAATTGAGTGACGTAGCGAGTGGCAAATAGCTCCGACGTATCGCGGTGATGCGCGATCGGGCAACGCGGCGAGCCTCTGACGCGGACCGTGCGTCAGAGGCTCTTATGCGGGTGCGATCGGCGCGGGCCGGATCAGTCCATCGCTACGAGGACCGACTTCGTCTGGAGGTATTCGTCCAGGCCCTCGGGACCGCCTTCGCGGCCGTAGCCCGACTGGTGCACGCCGCCGAAGGGCATCGCCGCGTCGAGCAGCGCCCAGCCGTTGACCCACACGATTCCGGCGCGCAGCCGGTCGGCGACGCGGTGGGCGCGGGCGATGTTCGTGGTCTGCAATCCGGCGGCCAAACCGTACGCGGTGCCGTTGGCGAGGCGGATCGCGTCCTGCTCGGTGTCGAAGGGCTGCACGGTCAGCACCGGCCCGAAGATCTCCTCCTGGACGAACGCGGAGTCCTGATCGACGTCGGCGAGGAGCGTCGGGGCGCTCCAGAAGCCGCCCGAGAGCTCCGCCGGCAGCTGCGGCTCGCCCGCGCAGACGGCCTTGGCCCCGGCTGCGGACCGGTCCACCTGGTCCAGGAACGAGCGCACCTTGGCCAGGTGACGAGGGCCGGTCATCGGCCCGATCACCGTGCTCTCGTCGAAGGGATCGCCGAGCGGGACGTGGCCGATGGCGCCGGACAGCGCGCCGAGTACGTCCTCGTAGACCGGGCGCTGCACGAGAAGCCGAGTGCCGGCCATGCAGAACTGGCCGGTGTTGAAGACGAATCCGGCGATCGCCGTGCCGACCGCCTTCTCGATGTCCGCGTCCGCGAAGACGATGTTCGCGCTCTTGCCGCCGAGTTCGACCGTCACGTGCTTGAGCGTCTGCGCGGCGCTGGCGGCGATCGTGCGGCCGATCGCCGTCGAGCCGGTGAACGCCACCTTGTCCACGCGCGGGTCGCGCACCAGGGCCTCGCCGACCTCGCCGCCGCCCGGCAGCACGTTGAACACGCCGTCCGGAATCCCCGCCTCCTGCAGGACTTCCGCGATGCGCAGCGCCGTCAGCGGCGTTTCCTCGGCCGGCTTGTGGATGACCGTGTTCCCGGCCGCGAGCGCCGGGGCGATCTTGATCGAGGAGAGGATCAGCGGGAAGTTGAACGGGGTGATCGCCGCGACCACGCCGAGCGGCTCCCGGCGCGTGTAGGCGAACGCTGAGGCGCCGGTGCGCCGCGTCGCGCCTTCGATGCCGGCCGCCAGGGCGCCGTAGTACTCGATCTGGTCGATGGTGGTGGCCACGTCGACCATCCGGCTGAACGTGATCGGCTTGCCGGTGTTGAGCGATTCGAGCCGGGCGAACTCCTCGGCGCGCCCGCGCAGGATCTCGGCCGCACGTAGCAGGATCCTGCCACGCTCGCGCGGCGCCATCGTGCTCCACGGCCCGTCGTCGAACGCGCGGCGCGCGGCGGCTATCGCGCGGTCGGTTTCGGCCGGGCCGGCTTGGGCGACCGCCGCAATGACCGCGCCAGTTGACGGGTCCAGGATTTCCCGGCGGCCGGTCGCGGAATCAATCCAGGCACCATTGATGAATAGCTCGCCGGACGGCGGGTTTATCTCGGTTCTGATAGCGGACAACGGCTTTCCCTCTTCCTGCGAAGCGTCGCGCGAATCAGGCGTAGTGGCGATAGAGAGCCTGGGCGACGCAGGCCGGTTTCGGTGCGCCCTCGATCTCGACGGTGAAGGTGAGCTGCATCTGCACCCCGTCTCCGGCTACCGGCTCGACCGAGTCCACGGTCCCGAGCAGCCGGATCTTCGCGCCGACCCGCACCGGGCTCGGGAAGCGCACCCGATCGAGGCCGTAGTTGAGACTCATCGAGGTGCCGGTGATATCAAGCAGTTGATTGAACAGCGGGATGATCAGCGAGAGGGTGAGGTAGCCGTGCGCGATGGTGCCGCCGAACGGACCGGTCGCGGCGCGCTCGGGATCGACGTGTATCCACTGGTGGTCGTCGGTGGCGTCGGCGAAGGTGTCCACCCGGTCCTGAGTGATCTCAAGCCAATCGGTGTGGCCGAGGTCGGTGCCGGCCAGGGCGCGAAGCTCGTCGAGTCCGTTTGCGGTGCGGGGCATGGGGCGGGGCCTTCCTGGGGATCGGGTGGGTCTGGGTGCGGCGGCGCGTCGTCTGGGTGCCCTAGGCATCGCCATGGGTTTCGCGAAGCCGGGCCTTGACGACCTTGCCCGCGCCGGTGCGCGGCAGGGACTCGGTGAAGACCACCGACTTGGGGATCTTGTACTTCGCCAGCCGGCCGACGAGGTGGTCGAGCAGTTCCTTGGCGATCGTCTCGTCTCGGGGCACGCCTTCGCGCAGCACGACGATCGCCCGGCCGACCTCGCCCCAACGCTCGTCCGGAATGCCGATCACCGCGCACTCGGCGACCGCGTGGTGACTGTAGAAGACCTCTTCGACCTCGGCCGGGTACACGTTCTCGCCACCAGAGATGATCATGTCCTTGACGCGATCGACGACCTTGACGTACCCGTCGCCGTCCACGATCGCCACGTCCCCGGTGCGCAGCCAGCCGTCGCGCAGCGACTGCGCCGTGGACTCGGGATCGCCCCAATAGCCGCGCATCACGTTCGGGCCCTGCACCTCGATCTCGCCGCGCTCGCCGACCTCGGCCGGCTCGCCGGTCAGGGCGCTGACCCGGACGTCGGTGAAGAAGTGCGGCACGCCCGCGGTGCCCGCCTTGGACAAGGCGTGCTCACCGTCGAGCAGCAGCACACCGGGGGACGCCTCGGTAGCGCCATAGCCCTGGATGAACGACAGCCCGCGGTCCAGATAGGTGCGGATGAGCGGCTCGGGGACCGGCGCGCCGCCGCATAGAAGGCTTCTGACACTCGACAGATCCGCGGTGGCGAAGGCGGGGTCGGCGGCCACGGCCTGGTACATCGCCGGCACGCCGAACATGACGGTCACCCGGTGCCGCTCGACCAGTTCCAGCGTGCGCGCCGGATCGAACGCCGCCTCCACGACCACCGTGCCGCCTTTGAGCAGCGTCGGCAGGCAGGTCATGTTCAGCGCCGCGGTGTGGAACAGCGGCGCGGTCACCAGCGTGACCTCGTCGTGCGCGAAGTCGGTGTCTACCAGAACATTGATGCTGTTCCAGATGATGTTGCCGTGGGTCAGCTGCGCGCCCTTCGCCCGGCCGGTGGTGCCCGAGGTGTACATGATCAGGCACGTGTCCGCGAGCGAGATCGGCTCGTCGATCGGCTCCGGCCGCGGGCCGCCGCCGACGACGCGCTCGTAGTCGTCGTCGATCGGGATGGTCACGCGCAGCGTCGGGACCTGCCCCGGCGCGACGGACGTACACGAGGCGCTGTGAATCAGGATGCCGGCTCCGCTGTCGGAGACGCAGTGGTCGAGTTCACGCGGGCTGAGGCGAGTGTTGAGCGGTACGAACACGGCGCCGAGTTGGCCGGCCGCGAACAGGGCTTCCAGGAAGGCCGGGTGGTTCGGCGCGATGAACGCGACCCGGTCGCCGCGGCGGATCCCGAGCGTACGCAGGTGATGCGCGAGGCGGGTGGCCCGCTCGTGCAGCTGCGCGTAGGTGTATCGGGTCTCCTCGTGCACGACGGCGACCGCGCCGGGGGTCTTGCGCGCGCGCCGCGCCGTCCAGGAGCCGAGTCCTTGGTTCCGCATGGTATGGGCTCCTTCGCTCGGGCGCGGTCAACGGGATGCCGGCGGATCGGGTGGCTCAGGATCCGGCTGGGTCGGTCAAGGTCGGTCAGGGCTTTGCGAGGCCGAGCAGCCGGGCGGCGTTCTGCTTGAGAATCAGCGGTCGTACTTCGTCCTTGATCGGCAGCTTGGCGAAGTCGGCCAGCCACCGGTCCGGGGTCAGCAGCGGATAGTCGGTGCCGAACAGCACCTTCTCCTTGAGCAGCGTGTTGGCGTATTGGACCAGCTGCGGCGGGAAGTACTTCGGCGACCAGCCGGACAGGTCGATGTACACCTGAGGCTTGTGCGTGGCCACCGCCAGCGCCTCGTCCTGCCACGGGAAGGACGGGTGCGCCAGGATGATCGGCAGATCGGGGAAGTCCGCGGCGACATCGTCCACGAACAACGGGTTCGAATATTTCAGCCGGATGCCGCCGCCGCCCGGCGCGCCGGCGCCGATCCCGGTCTGCCCGGTGTGGAAGACCGCGATCGCCCCGGCCGCCTCGATCGCTTCGTAGAGCACGTACGCGTCACGGTCGTTCGGGTAGAACGCCTGGACGTTCGGGTGGAACTTGAAGCCGCGCACGCCGTACTCGTCCACCAGCCGGCGCACCTGCCGCGCCCCGGCGCGACCCTTCGCCGGATCGATCGAGGCGAACGGGATCAGCACGTCCGGATGCCGCCGCGCCGCCTCGGCGATCTCCTCGTTCGGCACGGCCGGCGTGCCGGTCGCCGCCTCGGCGTCCACGGTGAAGACCACCGCCGCGATCCGCCGCTCCCGGTAGTGCGCGGCGATCTCGTCGAGCGTCGGCTTGCGGTGCCCGGCATCGACCTTGAAGTACGACGACGAGGCCTCCTCGAGTTCGCGGGAGAGCGAGCCCGCGCCGGAGTCGGAGACCTCGGCGTGCGTGTGCACGTCGATCGCGACCAGCTCGTCCAGATTCAGCATGCTGCTGCCCTCATTCCGGTGCCTCTGCCAGCGATCCCCGCCGCGGTGCCGACAACCACATGTTTTTAAGGGTGTTCGGTCACAGCTGCGGGGCGGGGATGCCATAGGTCTGCGGGTCGCGGCCGACCGACACCGGCCACGCCGCGGCGATGGCGTCCGCGCTCCAGCCGCCGTCCGCGTAGGCGACGCTCACTTCCTGCGGGTGCGACCACAGGGCGAGCTTGTCCCCGCCGATACCGATGCACTGCCCGGTCACTTCGGCCGAAGCGTCCGAGGCGAGATAAACCACGAGCCCTGCGACGTCCTCGGCGGTACCGAAGCCCTCGCCCTTGCGCAGCGCGTCCGGCAGCGGCGTGCCCTCCCGCTCAAGCGCGTCGACATGCGGCGCGAACACCGGGATCGTGCGGGTCATCGCGGTCGCCGCGACCGGAATCACCGCGTTCACGGTGATCTGCGCCTTGGCCAGCTCCATCGCCCAGGTGCGGGCCATCGCCGCGATACCCGCCTTGGCGGCGGAGTAGTTGGTCTGGCCGAAGTTGCCGCGCTGCCCGGCCGGGGAACCGGCGACGATCACGCGCCCGCCCTCGCCCTGCTCGCGCATCCGGTTCGCCGCCGCGCGCACGCACGTGAAGGTGCCGCGCAGATGCACGTCGATGACGGTGTCGAAATCGTCGTCAGACATCTTCCACAGCACGCGGTCGCGCAGCACGCCGGCGTTGGTCACCATCACGTCCAACCGGCCGAAGGCGTCCACCGCGGTGCCGACCAGCGCCTCGGCGGTCTCGGTCGGGCCGACCGCCGCCGCCAGCGCGACCGCGCGGCCCCCGGCGTCGGCGATCTGCTTCGCGGCGGACTCGGCCGCCTGCGCGTCCACGTCGTTGACCACGACCGCCGCGCCGGCCGCGGCCAGCGCCGTCGCGTAGGCCAGGCCGAGGCCGCGCCCGCTTCCGGTCACCACGGCGACCTTTCCGGTCAGGTCCGTGTGCTTCTCCGTTTGCGTCGTCACCCTTGCCGCCTTTCGCAGTCCCTCGTCGCTGCCGTCCGCCAATGCCCGCAGCCGCGCGCTCGCGCACCGCGCCGGCCCAGTTCGAAGTTATGCACTATTTCGATCGCAGTCAATAGCGTGCATAGCTTTTGCCCTTCAGGGTACGTTGTGCAGCGTGGATGCAGATTCCGCGCAGCCGGGCACCGCGCTGCGCCCCCAGTCGCTCATGCTCACCTTCCTCGGCAACTACGTGCTCGGCCGGAACGTGTGCGTGTACTCGGGCAGCGTGATCGACGTGTTCGCCCGCAACGGCGTGGGCGAGCCCGCGACCAGATCCACCCTCGCGCGGATGGTGAACCGCGGCCTGCTGAGCCGCCAGCGCGAGGGCCGGAAGATGTACTTCGGGCTGACCGCGCGCTCGACCGTGATCCTGCGCGACGGCGAGGAGCGGATCTGGAAGGCCGGTCCGGTCAACCGCGACTGGGACGGCACCTGGACCCTGCTCGGCTTCTCGCTGCCCGAATCCTGGCAGCGGCAGCGGCACGACCTGCGCTCGCAGCTGACCTGGGCCGGCTTCGGCCCGCTGTGGGGCGGGGTGTGGATCGCGCCGGGCCGCGCCGAGGTCGCCGAGATCGTCGCGGGCCTCGGACTTGAGGCGCACGTGAAGGTCTTCCGCTCCACCGCTGAACCGGGCACCGACATCGGGCGGATGATCGAGGAGACCTGGGACCTGCCCGCCCTGGCCGCGCGCTACGCCGACTTCCTCACCCGCTGGCGCCCGTTCGCCGAAGCGAAGCAGCGGCCTGATGTCAGCGATCCGCTCAGCACCAAGCTGCTGCTGTTCACCGAGTGGCTTCAGATCGTGCGCGCCGATCCGCGCCTGCCCGCGGCGCATCTGCCCGAGCAGTGGCCGGCCGCCGCCGCGGAGGACCTGTTCCGCGCCGCCAACGAGCTGGTGGACGAGCCCGCGCGGCGGATGGCCGAGCAAATGCTGGACACGGTGCCGGATGGTCACAGTTCGTCATAACTCGTCATGACACGTTAAGGAAGCCAGGCACCTCGGCGACCACGGTCAGCGGACCCCGCGGCTCGGTCGTGAGCCCGCTGCCGGCGTAGTCGGGCAGGTACACGGTGTGGCTCGCGGCGAAGGCATCGGCGAGGTGGCCGAAGCCGAGCTGCGCGTCGAGGCCCGTGCCGGCGACCAGCACCAGTGCGGGGTGCTGGCCGCCGACGGTCTCGCGGGCACTCGTGTAGTGGACGGTGGCGCCTTCGGCGGTGACGGTCGGCATCGATCAGGCTCCTTAGAAGGTCGGCGCGGGCTTGGCGGCGATCCCGGCGGCCATGTCGGCGACGTGGGGGCGGTGCGATGCCGGCCTGCGGTCGTGGTGGAGAGGTGCGCGGCCGGGCACCTGGCCCGGCCGCGCCCGGTGGTCACTCGACCGCGGTCAGATCCTCGGCGAGGGATTCGGCGCTGATCAGCGCCTCGTGGGTGCGTCCGCCGAGGCCGAACACGGCCAGCAGCGCGGCGACAAGTGCCGACAGGCCGCACACCAGGTAGCCGATGGAGTAGGCGTGGTCCAGGGCGTGGAACGCGGTGTCCTTGAGCGGGTTGAACGGCACGGTCTGACCGGTGGGCAGGGTGACCGTTCCCGGCACCGCGTTCGCACCCAGCGGCCCGGAGTTGACCGCGCCGATCGCCGCCTCCAGTTGCGGCTTCTGCGCGGCGGGCGCCGCGGCCGCGGAGCCGTTGAAGGCCGTGAGCGCCTTGGACAGCGCGGGACTGCTGTTGACCTTGTTCGAGATCTCGGCGGCGGCGCGGCTCAGCGCGATCGCGCCGACGACGGCGGGGCCGAGCGTGAAGCCGAAGTCGCGCAGCATGCTGGTCGACCCGCTCGCCATTCCGGCCAGGTGGTTCGGCACGGTGTTGACCGCGACGGCGGTCACCGAGGACAGCGCGAGCGCGAAGCCCACCCCGACGAGCAGCAGCGGGGCGATGACCGGGGCGACGGACAGGTTCGCCGCCGAAAGCGAGGTGAGCCAGAAGTCGCCGCCGGCGATCAGCACGAAGCCGATGCCGAGGGTCCAGCGCGGGTTGTAGTGCTCAAGCACCCGCGAGGTCAGCGGGACCATCGCCAGCGCCATGCCGTTGAGCAAGAGGAAGGCGATCGAGGTCTTGAGCGGGGTGAAGCCCTGGATCGCGGAGAGCCGGATGCTGGTGGCGTACGCGGTGCCCAGGAAGGCGAACATGCCGACCACCGTGGCCACGGCCGCGATGGAGAACGCCCGGTTGGCGAACAGGTCGAGCCGCAGCAGCGGTGCGGCCGCGCGCCGTTCCGCGACGACGAACAGCGCCATGAAGACGGCCGCGAGGATGAACCCGGTGATCACGCCGCCGCTGCCCCAACCGCTGGTCGGGCCCTGGATCACCGCGTAGAGCAGGGCGAACAGCGCCACCGCGATGGTGACCTGCCCGAACCAGTCCAGCGAGCGCCCGGCCGGAGCGGAGGAGTTGCGCGCCCACACCGCGGAGACGGCTGTGCTGATCGCCGCCAGCACGATCACGGCGACGAAGGCCCAGCGCCAGCTGGCGAACTCGTCGGTGCCGAAGTGGTACCTGGCGAACCAGCCGCCGAGCACCGGCGAGACGAAGCCGCCGGTGGAAAGCGCCGCGGCCCAGACCGTGATCGCCCGGGAACGGTCGCGGGCGGTGTGTGTTCCCGCGGCCACCATCGCCAAGCTGGTCGGGAAGATCGCCGCGGCACCGAGGCCGGAGAGGATCTGGCCGATCCACAGGACCAGCACCCTGGTACCGGTGGAGCTCGCGGGTCCCGGCGTGAGCACGCTGATGAGCTGACCGATCATCAGCACCGCGGTGCCCAACACCAGCAGCCGCTTGCGCCCGAACAGGTCGCCGAGCACACCGAAGGTCAGCTCCAGCAGCGTCACCGGAACCAGGAAGGCGTCCGAGATCCAGGTCAGCTGCGCCGAGCTGGTGCCGAGGTCCTGCTGGAACAGGCCGTTGAGCACGGCCGGGATGGCCAGGGCGACCTGGGCGACGCACACCGCGATCGCGGCTGCGGCCAGCGTGCCGGGGCTCAAGCGGTGCGGTTGCTCAGTCGAGCCTGGGGTGTCGAGTCGCACAGGGTTGGACAACGGTGGCCTCCTGCGTCCGGGTGGTTGCGTCCTTGGGGCGAGGGTGCCACATGCAACCCGAGACGTACAGGTTTCCTGATGATTAATTTTCGAGGGTTAACTTGATCATCAGTGCGGCAAGTGACCCGACAACGCCGCACGGCAGGACAGCAGGCTGGAGCGCAGTTGCAGGATCTGATGATCAGTCAGGCCGGCGAGCATCCTGTCCTCCAGCGCCGCCACCTGATCGCGCAGCCGGCACAGCAGCCGCCGCCCCTGCGGGGTCAGCGCGAGCACGAGGCGGCGGCGGTCCTGCTCGTCCCGGTGCCGCTCGATCAGCTCGCGTTCCTGAAGCGTCGCAACCATGTCCGCCATGGCCTGCGCGGTCACGAAGGAGTTGCGGGCCAGCTGCGCGGAGGTCAGGTTCGGATGCCGCTCAAGCACCGTCAGCGCGGTGTACTGCAACGCGGTCAGGCCGGCCGGCCGAGCAAGCTCGTCGAGTTCCGCGCGCACCGCGAGCTCAACCTGTTTCATCACGTACAGCAGGGACGGCTCGCCCTCCGCGGTGGCGCGGGAGAGCATCGGGCGCGCCTCGCCGTCCGTGTGTGCGGCGCGTGTCGGCACCGGCGGCCTCCCTCGATCCGGCGGGCCGGGCCCGCGCAGCGATTGTTACGGCTTCCTGATCACCTTCGGCAATCCAGTCTGCCAGGACGCAGGCCCGCCGACGCACCGAGGTACCCGGGCGGCCGCCTGAGCGCCGGGGTGCGTGCGTGCGGCTGTTCAGTCCCCGGCGTGCTGGTGCGCCACCACGGCCAGTTCCACCCGGGAGGTCAGATTCAGCTTGGCCAGGATGCTGGAGACGTGGGACTGCACCGTGCGCCGCGAGATGAACAGCCGGGACGCGATGGCAGGGTTCGAATTGCCCTCGGCGACCAGCGCGGCGATCCGGCGCTCGGTCTCGGTCAGCGACGCCCAGCCGCTCTTCGGGCGCAGCAGCCGTGCGCCCGGTCCCGACCGGCGCACACCTTCACGGCGCAGCCGCTGCTCCGCGCGCGCGAGATCCCAGCGCGCCTCCAGACCTTCGTAGAGCTCGGCGGCAGTCGCCAACGCCGCGCGCGCCTCCGGCAGCCGGCCGTCCCGTGCGAACAGCGCCGCGGCGTTCTCGGCGGCATAGGCCTGATACAGCGGCCGCCCCGCGGCGAGGTAGTCCTGCTCGGCCTGCCGCATCAGTTCCGGATCGCCTTGCGCCAGCGCCCGGCACAGTCGCGCCGTCGCGCGCATGCTGGGCACCGGTTCGGCGCCCGCGAGCAGTTCGACATCGTCAGCCAGCTGTCGCCCGCGCTGCGTATCGCCGAGCGTCGCGGCCAGGCGCGCCATATCAGGGCACACATAGTGCAGCCCGCGATGCCGGCGCAGCTCGCCCGCCTTCTGCCAGGCCTCGAACAGCAGGTCCAGCGACGCGAGCGGCTGGTCCTGCGCCTCATAGACCAGGGCCTCGGCCCACAGCCGCAGGTATCCGTAGAACGTTTCGCGGCGCGTCGGCTCGTCGGCGTGCAGCAGCCCGACGGCGGTCTCCAGGTCGCCGCGATGAGCGGCCAGCAGCGCCTGCTGGCTGCGCAGACCCCAGCCGCCGTTCAGCCCGCGCGGACCGAGCGCCTCGGCGGTGTCCAGCCCCGCCTTGATCTCCGCGAGCGCGTCGTCCCAGCGGCCGGCCAGTACGTGCACGCCGGCCGTGCCCATCCGGTACCAGGACCAGTAGAAGCTGCCGTGCGCCTCGGCCCGCCGGGTACCCGACTCGAACGCCTCGGCGGCCTCGGGCAGCCGGTCGAGCTCGGCAAGGCAGATCGCCCGGTTCAGCTCGTTGCCCGAGGTCCACTCCGGTAGCGCGTCGCGCTCGGCGATCGCCATGCGCGCCTGCTCGCCCAGCTCGAGTGCCTCGGCGTAGCGGCCGGTCATGAATCGCAGACAGCTGAGATAATTCAGCCCGTACGCGCGCACTTCGCCGTCGTCGACCGCCATCATCCGGCGCGCGGCGGGCTCTTCGGCCGGATCGAGTCCGCCCACGGTCAGCCGGCACTGCATGGCGAGGAACTCGAACCGGGACGCCTGCGGGACGGTCAGGCCGGGTAGCCGCATCGCCTCCTGTGCCTCGGCCCCGGCCAGCCTGATCCGGCCCTGCTGGAAGCAGGCGTGGATGAGCAGTTCCCGCAGCGCCACCTCGGCGTCCCGGTCGTCGTCCTTGGCGAGGCCGGCGCGAGCGGCCTGCTCGGCCCGGTAGGGCTCGCCGACCCACAGCAGCGCCCGGACCAGTTGGCGGCAGAACACCGAGTTGCGCGGGTCGCCGGGTTCCACCCGAGTGCGCGCCCGCTTCAGCAGCTCGACGGCGGCCCGCGGCGCGCGCACCACCAGCGCATCGGCGGAGCCCGCGAGCCAGTCGAGCATGCGCGAGTCGAGCGCGGTGTCGTCCGAGAGATAACGCACCACGCGCTCGACAGCCGCGCCCGAGTCCGCGAGCGCGTGCGCGGCCTGCGTGCGCAGACCGTCTTGCACCGTCGCGGGCAGGCTCTCGCTCAGCGCCTGCCGGATGAGGTCGTGCCGGAACACCAGCTCACCGGTGCCGTCGACGAGCAGCCCGGCCCGCACCGCCTCCTCGATCATGGCGTAGAGCTCGACCGGGGACTTGCCGAGGATCACCGCCAGCTCGGCGACGTTCAGGCCCTCACCGAGCGCCGCGGCCAGCTGGAGGGTCGAGCGAGCGGGACGGGACAGGAAGTCCAGTCGACGCAGGATGATCTCGGCCAGCGTTCCGGGCAGTTGCGCACGCTCGCGCGGTCCGGTGTCGGTGCCGGTCGTGGCGGGGTCGGCCGCATAGCCGGCCACACCGCCCGCGATCTGGATCCGGTCCTCCCGGCTCAACGCCGCGACCAGCTCGGTGACGTACAGCGGATTGCCGGCGGCGCCGGTGACCAGTTGCAGCAGGCCGCGATCCGGCCGGGCGCCGAGCAGCCGCTCGATCAGCTCGGCGACCTGCGGCGTCGACAGCGGTCCGGGATGCAACGCCTCGCCGCCCTGGCTCTCCAGGTCGTCGAGGAGCTGGACCAGGTCCTCGTTCTGCGGGACCGCGCGAGTGGTCAACCCGATCGCGATGGGATGGTGGCCGGCCATCGAGCCTATGCGGCCGAGCGCCAGCAGGCTCTGCCGGTCGGCCCACTGCGCGTCGTCGAGCAGGATCGCCACCGGACCCGCGGCGCACCACTCGTCCACCGCGCCCAGGATCGTCTCGATGATCACGAGCTCCCGGTACGGCGCGAAGGAGGATTCCTCGGGGTTCTGGCCGGCTCGCAGCGCATCGCCGACGCGCGCCGCGGCGGCGGGCGGATCGGGGCCGTCGATCCCGAGACAGGATCCGATCGCGGCGAAGGGCAGGCCCGTCTCCAGTTGCCGGGCGGCGCCGCGCAGCACGCGGAAACCACGACCGCGGCCGTTCTGTTCGAACGCGTCGAGCAGGGCGCTCTTGCCGATGCCGGGCTCGCCCACGATCCACAGGGCGCCGCCGTTGCCGCGCTCGGCGTTTTGAATCAGGCTTCGAATACTCTGGAGCTCGCGTTCCCTCCCGGCCAATGGTGCCGGTGGCTGCGTCATGCACCAAGGGTATGTCGTGACCGTGTCAAGGCGCGCAAAATCGGCGCGAAGTGCGTGGCGGCGCGCCGCGGTACGGCGAGCGCTCTTCGCGCTGTGCGGCGTGGTCGGTGATCGGCTACCGGGGCCGAGCGGCGGGTCGGTGGCCGGTGGTGTTCAAGCGGTGGCTGAGCCGGCGGCTGACCGCCGCGGGTCTCAGACCTCGGCCTTCACGACGCACCAGACCACCTTGCCGCCGGCAGGCGGCAGGTAATAGCCCTGCTCCTCGCTCAGGTTCGCGATCAACATCAAGCCACGTCCGCGCTCGGTGTCGTTGAACTCGGTCTCGTCAAACGCCTCGTCGAATGCCGCCTCCCCAAGCGCGCCGTTGTTGAATGCCGCAGCGAGCGCGGCCGTGTTGAGAGTGTCTGTGTCGAATGTGTCGGCATCGAGAGAGTCAGTACCGAATCGGGCGGTCTTGAACGACTCTGCGTGGAACACGCCCGCATTGAACGGCTCTGCGTCGAACGACGATGTCGTGCCGAACGTTCCTTCCGCACGCTGCGGCGGGAGGGTCGCCGCGTCGAAGACCTCGATCAATACCCCGCCCGGCTCCTCGCGCAGGTTCAGGCAGAGCTGCCCGCCGCAGCGGGCGCAGCGCGCAGGCGAACCGGTCGCGGCGGCTGCGGACAGGCCGTGTAGCAGGGCATTGGTGACCAGCTCGGAGATCAGCAGGCTGACGACGTCGGCGGTGTCCGGGTGCAGACCGCGAGCGGTGAGCAGTTCGACGGCGCGACGGCGCGCCCATCCCGCGGCTACCGGCACGGCGGGCAGCGGGACGTGGTCGTCGGGGCGGTCCGCCGTCGTGATGGCCAGGCCGGCGGGCCTCGCGCCTGGTCCTGGGCGGCGCGGGCGTAGCCAGGGATCGGCCGGTTCGAGCATTGTCATCGCCGCCCGGAGGCGGTGGGTCTGTACATCGCGATCGGCTCCACTAGTCCGGTATGCCGTCGCCGCCGGGAGGTACGGTCCACACGGAGGTGGCCGCCGTTTCGGACGGCTGGACCGTGATCTGGCGGCGGCGACGGCAGGCTTCAGAACTATCGGAGCGGCGGGGGCGCAGTCATCCGCCACATGGCGGAGATTGGCTCTTGCGCGTGCTGCCTGGTCGCGGCGGTTCCGGAACGGGCGGCGATATCCGCCAGGTGGCGGATGACTGGGCCGGGACCGAGGGGCGAGTGTGGGAACCGCCGTCGCTACCGCGACAGTCCACCGGCCGCGACCACGGTCGGACCGCCGCGGTGGCGGCGGAGCAATTCGCACCACTGCGCAACCGCACAACCGCACAAATTGTGTTACCGCACGAAAATGCACTACCGCACAAACCGCACTACCGCACCAAACTGCGCAACCGCACGACAGCACCAAACTGCACTACTGCACTACCGCACTCTCTGCACGTCGGTGGCGGCGGCCGAACTTCTGGCCGCCGCCACCGGGGCGTTTCCGAGCCGAGTCGCCGCCGCCGCTTCAGCGCCGACCCCGGACCCGAACCTGGACCCGGACCCGGACGATCCGACAACGCAGCGAGCGTGCGTGGCAGATCCCGCGGCCCCGGCGAGACTTTCCAAACCGGCAGGCTAGAAGGCGCGGGGGTTGCCGCCGGGGCTGACGCGGCGAAGCTCCGCACGCATCATGCGGCCGAGGCGGCGGGTTTCGCGGCGGTTGACCAGCGCACCGGCGGCCGCACCGCTCAGCAGCGGACCGAGCGAGAGCACACTGCGGCCGGCCCGCCGCGCGAGCCGACGCGATAGCCGCCTGCGCAGCGCCGGACCCACCGCGAGCACCAGGTTTCCCGGCGCGAGCACCACGCCGCGCCGATCCGTCCAAGCCGCCGTGTACGCGGTCATCCGGTCCACTGCCGAGCCCGGCGCGCGCAGACCGTACACCTCATGCAGTTCGGCGATCAGCTTGATCTCGATCCCCGCGACCGCAAGGGTTTCGGCCGCCACCTCGACCACGAACAGCGGGGCGATCGGCAGCAGCGCCCACACGCCCACGGCGGCGCCCACCGCCGCGCTGGCCTTCGTCGCGCCGTCGATCAGCGCGTCCGCCACCTGATCCGGGCCACGGCCGGGGAACTGCTCGCGCAGGGTCGCCAGGTCACGTACCGGCAGGCGCGGCGCCACGGCCAAGACCTCGTCGGCCATGCGCTGCCCGAAGGAGCGCACCCCATAGCCGCGGCCGCGGCCTTGTCGCTGCCGGCGCAGAACGCCCGCCAACGTGGAGATCAGTCGACCGGAACGCTGCTGTGCCGGATCGCCGCGCACGATCTCGCCGACGATGGCGGCGATGTCACGGCCGCTCTTCGGTGCGCCGGCGGCCGGCGGCTCCACGTCCTCGGTTTCCTTGCCCGCGCCGTGTCGGTGTAGGTCCATGGGACCGGAGTACCCGCGTGAGCGTGCGGGACACGGTCGAATGACCGGGAGATGTGTGGATGCGTCGCGCGCGGATGAGCGGGTGAACGGAAGAGCGGGATGCCGGGCGCGGAGAAGGGGACGAGGCCCCGCGTACGGAAGTGTGTCAGCAGTCGTAGTTGTGGTCGTGGGCGCGCGACTCGCGGTGCAGGATGCGTGCGGCTTGGCCGACGAGTCGTCGCGGGGAACGGCGGGCGCGCGAGACGGTGACGCAGTCGTGGCAGGCGGTCAGTGCCGGCGAGGCGAAGGCCAGGCAGCAGGTATCGCGCCACACGGCGTCGTCTTCGCCGACCCCGGCCAGTCCGGGCACGGGCAGCAGCGCGGTGAACCGGTTGGCGTCGGCGGCCGCGGTGACGGAGATGTCGGCGAAGGCGTAGGCGAAGGCCGCGGCGGCTTGGCCCCAGAGCGCGCGCTCGCCGATCTTCCTGGACGCGGTCGTGTTCCGCATCAGCGGGACCAGGTGCTCTTCTATCAGAGTACTGCGAAGGAAGTCGAGTTGGCGCTCCTCGTCGGGCAGCACCACCGCGCCGTCCGAGCGACGCGAGGCACTGGTGGGCAGCACGGCCGAGGTGGCCCGCCGCAGCCCGATCGAGATGTACGGCTGGTTGGGCAGCAACTGGAACATGACGTTGTCCGCCGAAAGCAGCGGGATTTCCCGGGCCATGGTCCATGCCGCCGCCAACGGCTGAGCAAGGCGGTAGGTGTACGTCTTCCACGCCAGGGTGACGGCGGCGTGCGGCGGAGCGGCCCAGAGCCGGGATGGCAGCTCGAAGAGCACGTCCAGGCAAGCACCGCTGGTCAGTTCGGTGGCAGGGATCCAATTGCTGGGGTCGGTGACGATCAGTGGGTTGACGATGAACTGCGGTCTGGTATCGCAGCTCAATGATTCGTCGGGATATGGCGACTGGATCGGCATGGCCCCGTACACGCGCGCCGTATCGGATCGGTTCAGCGCCCGCGCTCCGCGCTCCGGGCAACGTTGACCGCTCAACTTCACGCCCGCGTCGTTGAACCGCGACGCTGCGCATGTCGTGCGTGCCCTAAACGAGTCACTTAGGCGAAGCCGCCTTCTTCGCCCTCGTACTCCTCCCGGAGGCACGTTGCCATCCACGCTCTACCGCGGCCGCCCCCACCAGAGCGCCGCGACCCTTGCCCTCAGTAACAGTCGCCTTGTCCTCCTAGACGCGATCCACGCGGAATCGGATGCAGGCGTTGCCTCGCAGGTGTGCGGCCAGGCGACGTCGGCACTCGGGTCTGCCGCCGAGCAGGAGTGGCCCGGCCTCAAGGAGGAAAGATGCTGACCGAGACCGCCCGCGCGGTGCGCCCGGCCGCGTCGGGAGCTTGTCTCGCCCGAAACGCTCCGCGCGCCGATCTCGCCGCCGGACCCGAGCCGTCGCTCGCGGCCGACGGCGCCACCATCGGCAACCTGCTGCGTTGCTGGGTGCGCGAGCAGGCGATCGCGGAACCCGCGGACCGGATACTGCGGCTTACGCTGGTGCACTCCGACGTGCGTATCGAGGTGCCGGTGACGTACTGGTCGCCGGTCGGCTGGCACCGCTTCGGTCCGGCCCGGCTGGTCGACACAGGGCACGTCGATACCGGTTTCGTCGACTCGGCGAACGCCGGTGACCGGTACGCCGACGACCAGCATTGGGGCCCGGGGGTGGACCCGGTGCACAAGCCGGTGGACCCGGCGACGCTCGCCGCCGTGCTCGCGCTCGAAGTGATCGGCGGCGAGCAGCAGGACCTGGCCGCTCAGCTGGTCGGGCGGGTCGCCTACTCGGCGGCGAACACGGCGCGGTTTCTGGCCGAGCGGTGGAACCGGCCGGGCGATCCGGCCGGCACCACGACGTTCCTGTCCAGCGAGCAGGCGCTCATCACCGGCCACCCGCTGCATCCCGCGCCCAAGAGCCGCGACGAGCTGAGCTCGGCGGAACTCGCGGCGTACTCGCCGGAGCTGCGCGGCCGGTTCCCGCTGCACTGGTTCGCCGTCTCGCCGGAACTGGTGTCGAGCGACAGCGCGCGGTCCGCGTCCGCCGAGACCGTCCTGGCCGCGATCGCCGGCGCCGGCCTCGACGTTCCCGCCGCCATGGTGCCGATCCCGGCGCATCCGTGGCAGGCGGGCGAACTGCTCGGCGATCCCTCGATCCAGGCGCTGCTCGGCTCCGGCCGGTTGCGCGATCTCGGCCCGGCGGGCCAGATGTGGCATCCGACCTCGTCCCTGCGGACCGTGTACCGCGCTGACAGCCCCCTGATGCTCACCCTCCCGCTCGCGCTGCGAACCGGCGGAGCGTCTCGGGAGGACACGCGCGCACTACTGCGCCGCGGCGTGGAGATGCACCGCATTCTCGAGGCCGGGCTCGGCAACGAGATGGCCGCCGCGCATCCCGGCTTCGACATCGTGCGCGACCAGGCCTGGCTCGCCGTCGATCTGCCCGGCGCCGCGAACGCGAGCACCGGACTCGAGGTGACGTTGCGGGAGAACCCGTTCGGCCCCGGCGATCTGGTGCACTGCCTGGCCGGCCTGGTGGCTGAGCGTCCGGGCGCCGATCCGTCGATGCTCGCCTGCCTTGTCAAGGGCTTGGCGGTCCGCTCGCACCGGCGGGTGCACGAAGTGTCGCGTGAGTGGTTCGGGCGATACCTGGAGGCCGTGGCGGAGCCGATTCTCTGGCTCTACGCCGAGCACGGCATCGCGCTGGACGCTCACCGGCAGAACACGCTCGTGGCCGTCAACGCGGGCGGCTGGCCGGTCGGCGGCCGGCACCGCAGTGATCAGGGGGCTTACTTCGCCGCGTCGCGCGCGCAGCGGTTGTCGCAATGGGTGCCGCGCGCGGGGCAGGACAGCGAGGCGATCGTCGAGGACGCCGTCGCGGACGAACGCCTGGGGCATCAGCTCGGCGTCGAGAACCTCATGGGTCTGATCGGGGCATTCGGGTCGCAGCGCCTGGCCGACGAAATGGTGCTCCTCGACGATCTTCGCAACTTCCTGACCCGGTTCGCGCGGCGCGCCGGGACGGTGCCGCAGCCGGTGACCATGCTGCTTGAAGCGGACACGCTGCGGTGCGCGGCGAACCTGCTGACCGCGATCGGCGGGACCGGAGCCGAAGCGGGGAACGGGGCCGGCGCGCTCGCTGACCGGCCGGTCTACATCGACATCCCGAACCCGCTGGCGCGAATCGGCGGGCGATGACCGCGTTCGAACCACCGCGATGACACCACGGGCGGGCGATCTCGCCGCGCACGCAAGCTGCTGATTGAAAGCAGGCAGGAGATTTCGATGTCTTACTTCCTTGGGGGATGAGCCGTGTCCATGCCGACCTTCGCACCTGACGGCTCCTACCCGCCCGGTGCGGCGCCGTCCGCGTCAGGGACCTCGTCGCCGCTCTACGACGAACTGTTGCGATCGAGCGGCGGCTGGCCGACACTGCCGGCGCAGAATCTGCAGCCCACCGCGACGCAGGTCATGCCGCCGATGCCACAAGGCATGATGCCGCCGGGCGTCATGCCCATGGCCGGGATGATGCCGCCGGGAGCGCCGCCCATGCCGGGACCGCCCGGATATCCGCCGCAGGCCGCACCGTCCTGGCCCGGCGCACAGACCCAAACGGCGCCGCCGCCGCAGCAGTCGATGAACCACCTGAGCCCGGCCACGCTCGCGCTGCTGCGCCGGCTGCCGCCCCCGCCGCCCGAACCGCGTTACTTCGGCCGCAACCGCTCGCCTTCCGACGAGCACCGGGACGTGACCGGCGGCTGGCTGCGCGCGGCGGTGTTCGGTGCGATGGACGGCGTGGTCACCAACGCCTCGCTGATCGCCGGCGCCACCGGAGCGCACGCCACGAATCACACGATCCTGCTGACCGGACTGGCGGGTCTGGTCGCCGGCGCGTTCTCGATGGCCACCGGCGAGTACATCTCGGTCACCTCGCAGAACGAGGTCACCAGCGCGGAGATCGAGGCGGAGCGGCGTGAGCTGGAACGCAATCCCGGCCGGGAACTGGCCGAGCTGGCCGAGGTGTTCATGGGCAAGGGGCTCGAGCCCACCCTCGCGCTCGAGGTCGCCCGGCAGCTCTCTGATGATCCGGAGCAGGCGCTGACCGTGCACGCGCGCGAGGAACTGGGCATCGACCCCGATGACCTGCCCTCGCCGTGGACCGCGGCCGGCGCCTCGTTCGCGGCCTTCACGGTCGGCGCGCTGACGCCGCTGATTCCCTATCTGATCGGCGCGGCTTCGTTCAAGGTGTCGCTGATCCTGGCCAGCCTGTTCGCGTTCGGCGGTGGCGCGGTCGTGGCGCGAGCCGCCGAGCGGCCTGCCGGGATGGGCGGTTTCCGGCAGTTCGCGCTCGGCGCGCTGGCCACCGGCATGACCTTTCTGGTCGGGCATCTCGTGGGCGCGCAAGTCCAATAGGCGCGCATATTAGGCCACTGTGAATGGGGTGGGGTAAAAAGCACCACGCGGCGCGATCCGAGTTCGTCTCGGATCGCGCCGCGTAGGTGCGCCGTCGGGTCGCGTGGTGTATCAGTGCACTAAATACCGGCCCACCATGCCGCCGGCCATGTGGTCGGTGACGTGGCAGTGGTAGAGCCAGTCGCCCGGATTGTCCTCGGTGTATTCCACGGTCAGCGTCGTGGACGGCCCGAGGATCTGCGCGTCCACGAACCGGCCGCCGCCATCGCGCCAGCGGTGTCCGTGCACGTGGAAGACGTGGAATTCCTTGCCGAGCGCGGCGATCCGCCACCGCACCCGCTCGCCGACCCGGGCGGTGAACGTCGGGGTGTTGCCGAGATGGGACGCGCCGTTGAAGCAGTCGTAGTCCTGGGAAAGCGAGGACACGTCGTCCTGGTAGAGGTCGTGGAAGAAGAGCACGAATTCGCGGTCCACGGCGGGCGTGTGCCGGTCGGTTATGGCGACGATGCCGAACAGTCCCAGTTCCGCGCCGAGCTCCATGCCCGGCCCCATCGAGCCCATGCCCTGTGCGGCCGAGTGGTCGTGGTAGGGCCAGGTGCCGACCGAGGATTCGACCGCGGTCCACGTGTAGGTGTAGCTCTCGCCGACCATCACCGCTCGCCCCGGCAGCTTCGGCTGCGTCGCGATATAGGCGCCGTCGCTGGCCGGGGAGTATCTGAAGCCGTGCGTGTGCATGCTGTGCGGCCAGCCGTAATGCGTGTCGTTGTTCCGGAAGTGGACCACGACCGTGTCCCCGACCTCGGCGCGGATGGTCGGGCCGGGAATGCCGGTGTTCGGGCCGATCTGATCGTCGCCGGGCAGCACCTGCTTCCAGCCGGGCGAGTAGGCCCGGTAGCCGATCGCCCAGAACGTCGAGTCGGCGGCCTTGACGGTGCTTCCCGTCATCAAGTCGCGGCCGGTGGGGACCAGGTTGTGCTGGAAGCTGTCGGCGCAGATCCAGTACTCGCGGGTGCGGCCCCGGTGCTGTGGCGCGGTCGCCGCGTCCGCCGCCGGGGTCGTGGCGAGAGCGGTGCCGGCCAGCGTCGTGGCGGCGCCGGCTGAGAACAGCGTGCGCCGGCTGAGCCGGAATCGGTCGGTGGTCATGGAGAACCCTCCAAAGCTGCATGGGTGCGTGGTGCCGCGGGGGGCGCACAGACGGAAGACGAGCGCCGAATCGTTCGGGCCTCTAAGTTTGGTTAGCCTTACCTAAGAAGCGCGGCGCTGCGCCGAGGTTAGGGGTGGCTCGCCGCCGGCGTCAAGGTTCGATGGCCGACCGGGCCGAGGATTGAACCGAACCTGTGACACGGCCGTGTTCAGCCTTCGAAAGTCGGGCTGTACCAACGCGGTCCGGTCGGCTGGGCGTGCAGCTCAGCCGACCGGAATACCGATCCACTCATCAGGAATCGATGACGCGTGCCCGAATTTCGGTCGCGATTTCGAGGCCTGCGGAAACCGCCGGAGAAATGCTCACCGGGAGGCTTGCGCGAAGTCGAATCGTAAGTAAGGTTAGGCTAACCTAACTGAGGCGAGCGAGCCTCAGCCCGGAGTCCTTCCGCCGACCTTTGCCCTGGAGTAGCCGATGCGCCGCACCACCCTTCTGATCGCCGCCCCTCTCTCCGCAATAGCCCTCGCGGCCACGGCCAGCGGGTGCAGCACGCTGGGTGGCACCTCCGCGACGGCGGCTCAGGCCAGCGGCACCACCAACCTGGTGCTGTACAGCGGCCAGCATGAGCAGACCACCGCGCTGCTGGTGTCCGCGTTCGAGAAGCTGAACCCCACGATCAAGGTGACCGTCCGCAGCAATGACGAGGGCTCACTCGCCCAGCAGCTGCTGCAGGAGGGCTCGAAGTCTCCGGCTGACCTGTTCTTCGCGGAGAACTCGCCGTCGCTTGAGCAGGTGCAGGAAAAGGGCCTGCTGGCCAAGGCCCCGGCCGAAGCGCTCGCCGCGGTGCCGGCGCAGTACGACTCACCGCAGCGTGACTGGGTCGGAATCACCGCCCGCGTGACCTGCCTGGTGGTGTCCAGCAGCGTGCCTGCTTCGCAGGTGCCGACCTCGGCGCTGGCGCTGGCTGATCCGAAGTGGAAGGGCAAGCTCGCCTTCGCGGGCAGCGAGACCGATTTGCAGCCGATGATCACCGCGCTGGCCGGGAAGTACGGCACCAAGGCGGCGACGGACTGGCTCAACGGGCTCAAGGCCAACGCGGCAGCGCATCTGCTGCCCGACAACGAGACGGTCACCAAGGACGTCGACTCCGGCCAGGTGCAGATCGGCGTCGTCGACAACTACTACTGGTACCGGCAGGCGGTCGACGACGGCGGCTTCGACAAGGCGCACTCGCGCATCAGCTACTTCGCGGCCGGCGACCCCGGTTACGTGCTGAGCGTCTCCGGCATCGCGACGCTGGCCTCCAGCAAGCACAAGGACGCGGCCGCCTCGTTCGTCAAGTTCCTGGCCTCGCCCCCGGCGCAGAAGATCATCGCCGACTCGGACAGCTTCGAGTACCCGCTGCTGCCCGGTAGCGCCGCCAACGCCGCCATGCCGGCGCTGTCCACGCTCAAGCCGGGCACGGTCGCGATCGACCAGCTCGGTGACGGTTCGACCGCCGTCTCGCTGCTCCAGCAGGCGCAACTGCTGTGAGCGCCCCGACGATGCAGGAGGGCGCCCTCGCGGCGCCTTCCTCCCCCTCCCTGACTCAGCCTTCTGCCGCTGATGTCGCCGCACTGGTCGCCGCGCGCCGGGCCCGCCGCCCGCCGGTACTGATCGGCCTGTCGCTCGCCGCCTGCGCGCTGGTGCTGCTGCCGCTGATCTTCCTGGTCTACGAAGCCGCGCAGTCCGGCTGGGCCCCGTTGCAGCACCTGCTGTTCCGCTCGCTCACCGGGCACCTGCTGCTGAACACGATCGAACTCGCGCTCTGCGTCACCACCCTGTGCGCGATCATCGGCACCGCGGCGGCCTATGCGACCGAGCGCACCGACCTGCCGCTGCGGCGGATGTGGTCGGCGCTGATCGTCATCCCCCTGGCCATTCCGGACTTCATCGTCGGATACACCTGGTCCTCGCTGTGGCCTTCGCTGCACGGGCTGACCGGCGCGGTACTGGTGATGACCCTCAGTCTCAACCCCCTGGTTTACCTGCCGGTCAAGGCCGCGCTGCGGGAAGCCGATCCGGGCCTGGAGGAGGCCGCGCGTTCGCTGGGCCTGAGCCCGCTGGCCGCGTTCCGCCGGGTGACCCTGCATCAGATCCGTCCGGCGCTGATCGGCGGCTGCCTGGTGGTGTGCCTCGCGCTGCTGGCCGAGTTCGGCGCCTTCGAGATCCTGCGCTTCCAGACCTTCACCACCACGATCTTCACCGAGTTCACCGTGGCCTTCTCCACCTCCGCGGCCAGCGCGCTGGCCATGGTGCTGGTACTGCTCGGCCTCGGCGTGCTGGTGGCCAGGCACTTCGCCGCCGGGCGGCACGGCCGGGTCTCCCGAGCGGGCGGCGGCGCGCGCCGCCCCCCGATCCGCCACCGGCTCGGCCTGCGGGTCATCCCGGTGACCGCCGGCTGCCTGGCGCTGACCGGGCTCTCGCTCGGCGTGCCGATCTCGACGCTGGGCTACTGGCTGACCCGCGATCAGCCGACCACGCTGCCCGCGGTCGCCCCGGTACCGGCCGCCGCCGAGACGACGGTGCTGTACGCGGTGCTCGCGGCCGCCGGGGCGATCATGCTGGCGCTGCCCGTCGCGCTGCTGGTCGAGCGGCATCCGGGCCCGTTCTCCAAGGTGCTGGAATCGTTCACGCTCAGCGTGCAGGGCCTGCCGGGCCTGGTGATCGCGATGGCGCTGATCTTCTTCGCGGTGCGGTTCGCCTTCCCGCTGTATCAGAGCCCGATCCTGATGGTCGCGGCGTACTCGGTGCTGTTCTGCCCGCTCGCCCTGGTCTCGGTGCGCGCCTCCCTGGCGCACGCCCCGGCCCGGCTCGAGGAGACCGCGCGCTCGCTGGGCAAGCGGCCGCTCGCCGCGCTGGTGCGGGTGACCCTGCCGCTGATCACGCCGGGACTGGCGGCCGGATTCTGCCTGGTGTTCCTGTCCGTGGTCACCGAGCTGACCGCGACCCTGCTTCTGCTGCCCTCCGGGGTCAAGACGCTGGCCACTCAGTTCTGGGCGTTCCAGAACGACCAGTCGTACGCCGCAGCGGCCCCCTACGCGACGGCGATCGTGGCCATCGCGGTCGTGCCCGGCTATCTGCTGGGTGTGTGGTTCGACAAGAAACGAGGAGCCTGAGAGCCATGACGCAGATCGCTGATCTCCCCAAGGGTTCATCACAGCGCGGTTCAAAACCGGGCGGCGCGTCGAAACGCGACATCGTGACGCGCTCACCGCTTCGGGCGCCGGCCGTGACCGAATCCACCGCCGCGATCGGGATCGCGGCGGCAACTGCCGCAGCCGAAGCCGAGGCCCCGGCGTCGCTCGTACGTATCAGTGGTCTGTATAAGTCTTACGGCGCGACGCCGGTGCTGCGCGGCGTGGACCTGACCATCCACACCGGGGCGCTGACCGCGGTGCTCGGACCGTCCGGCAGCGGCAAGACCACCATGCTGCGCCTGCTGGCCGGATTCGAGCGCGCCGACCGCGGCCGGATCGAACTCGGCGACCGGACCGTGGATAACGCACGCAGCGCGGTGCCGCCGGAGAAGCGGCGCATCGGCTACGTACCGCAGGATGGCGCGCTCTTCCCGCATCTGACGGTGCGCGACAACGTCGGATTCGGTTTACCGCGAGCGCTGCGTAAGTCCGGCCGCATCGAGGAACTTCTCGAGCTCACCGACCTAGCCGGCATGGCCGGCCGTTACCCGCACCAGCTCTCCGGCGGCCAGCAGCAGCGCGTCGCCCTCGCCCGTGCCCTCGCGCCGCGTCCTGATCTGGTGCTGCTCGACGAACCCTTCTCCGCCCTTGACGCCGCGCTGCGCGCGACGGTCCGCGCCGAGGTGCTGTCGATCCTGCGCGCCACCGCGTGCACCGCGATCCTGGTCACCCACGACCAGGACGAGGCACTGTCCATGGCCGACCGCATCGCGGTCCTTCGCGAGGGCCGGGTCGTGCAGCACGGCACCGCCCGCGAGCTGTACGACACTCCCGCGGACCCGCAGCTCGCGTGCTTCCTCGGCGAAGCCAACCTGCTCGACGCGACGCTGACCCCGCGCGGCGCCGACCTTGGACCGCTCGGCCTGCTGGCGGTGCTGCCCGAGTGCGGTGCCGGATGCGGCGAGAGCGGGAGTGACAAGGGCGGCGCGACCGCGCTGATCCGCCCGGAACAGTTCGCGGTCGACGTATGCGACGACAAGGCCGCCGCCGACTCGGCCCGCGCCGGCATCCCGGGCCTTGTGGAGCGGTGCGACTACTACGGCCACGACGCGATGCTCACCGTGCGGCCGCAGGGCAAGTCGGCCGACAATGTGCGCCCGCTGCCGGAGAAACTGCTCGTCCGGATGCCCGCCGGCGGACAGCTCTCGGCAGGCACGCTCGTGAAGCTCACCGTGCGCAGCCCGATCGCGGTCTGGCGTGCGCAGGAGGTTCCCGCCGCCGCGTGAGAACGCCGGCGGCGAGGAGGCGGCGGCGACGGCGCAGCTCGGACGGCGATCCGGCCTGGTCGCGCACCCAGCGAAGCGCGCCCGGGGCACCGGAGAGCACCGAGCTGTGCCCGTCGCCAGCCCGCTTGCCTACACGCTAGGTTGGGGCTGACGGACAGCGGGCGAGCGAGCTGGAGGCGACTGATGGCGGATGGTGGCGTGCACTTCGACCCAGAGGTGACGGTGCCCAACCCGGCGCGGGTGTATGACTACTGGCTCGGCGGCTCCTCGAACTTCGCGGTGGACCGGGAGCTGGGCGACCGGATGATCGCCATCGACTCGCGCGTGGTGCCGATGGTGCGGGACAACCGGCACTTTCTGCGCCGCGTGGTGACCTGGCTGTGCCGCAACGGGGTGACCCAGTTCCTCGATCTGGGCTCCGGGATTCCGACCGTGGGCAATGTGCACGAGGTCGCCGCCCGGGTCACGCCGGACGCGAAGGTCGCCTATGTCGACAGCGAGCCGGTCGCGGTCGCGTACAGCGCGCGCATGCTCGAGGGCAATCAGAACGCGACGATAACGCATGCCGATCTACGCGACGCCGAGACCGTGCTCTCCGCCCCGACGGTCGCCGGGCTGCTGGATTTCGGCCGGCCGGTCGCGGTGCTGGCGCTTTCGGTGTTGCAGTACTTCGACGACGTCGAGAATCCGGCCGCGATGCTGGCCCGCTATCGCAAAGTTCTGGTTCCCGGGTCGTATCTCGCGATCTCGCATATCAGTACGGACGCCACCGACGTCGACATGCACGGTCTCGCCGACGCCACGAAGCAGGCCACTGTCAGCGCGCATCTGCGCACGCGAGCCGAGGTCGCCGCGTTGTTCGGCGATGCGCAGCTGGTGCCGCCCGGGCTGGTGTGGGTCGGTGCCTGGCATCCGGAACCCGGTTCGGCCGAGCCGGTGCCGGGCATCCTCGGCGGGCTCGGCCGGGTGGGTTGAGACCGTTGTAGGTCGCCGGCCGATGGCAACTGCCGGGGCCACGCCGCGCGGACGCTTCCCGCGCGGCGTTTCTCAGTGCTCGACCAGCCGCCGAGCTGTTGCAGTCGTAGATCTGAAGCAGGTCGCCGGATCCCTCGTTGTTGTCCGGATCGTCGACGCGGCGCAAGATCAGTCGCGCGGGGTTTCGCTGCGGTAGGAGTGGCCGAGCTGCGGTCCGAGGCCGAAGTAGTGGCGGAAGTTGTAGATCAGCGGACTCCACCGCTGCGGATCGATGTGTTGCGTCCCGGGGACGACGATGCGCGGGTCGGCGTGCACCATCCGCACGACCGCCTCGACGATGACGAATGATCCGGAGACGTCCGGCCCGATCCGGGCGGCGCCGGCCTCCAGTTGCAGCGGGCACTGCGCGACACGCGGCGGCCGCACCGTGCGAGAGGGCTCGGGGCGAAGCCCGGCCGCGCCGAACTTGTCCGGCTCGAAGCGACAGCCCGCGTGCTTCGACGCGGGGACCGGATCGCGGCCGGTCAGCGGGGCCAGCCGCTCCACCTCGCGCCATTGCGCCGGAGCTGGAAGGTTGATCACGAGTTCGGGCCGCGCAGCCAGATTGCGCGCGCTCTGCCCTTCGCGGCCGAGGCCGAGCACGATCGTCTGGCCGAGCGCCCACGCGGAGGACATCGGCGCGAGGTTCGCCGAGCCGTCCTCGTTCTCGGTGGAGAGCAGGACCACCGGCGTACCGAAGTACAGGATGCTCGGCGTGATCGTGACGTGCTCGGCCGCATCCGACCTGATAGCAGCAGTGCTCGCGGCGGTGATCGGTGCGTTCATGATTGCGAGCGTAAGCAGCGATCACTTCGGCGCCCGCCGAAGTGTCGCGGACCACAATGGAAGACATGAACGCCAAGTTCGCGCACGTGACCGCCGACGCCGGTGCCAACAGCCCGGATCTCGCCCTGGTGGCCAGGCTCATCGGCGACGACACGCGCGCCGCGTTCTGCCTGGCTCTGCTCGACGGCCGGGCGTGGACCGCGACGGAACTCGCGCGGCATGCGGGGGTCGCGGCGTCGACGGCGACCGAACATCTCAACGCGCTCGTCGCCGGGAACCTGTTCGCCGAGGAGCGCCAAGGCCGACACCGCTACGTGCGGCTGGCCAACCAGCAGGTTGCCGAGCTGATTGAGAACCTTGCCGCGATCGCGCCGGAACGTGCGACGCCGGTCAGTTCTCTGTCCGCGGCGAATCGGCGCAGCGCGCTCGCGCACGCCCGCACCTGCTACGACCACCTCGCCGGAGTCGTGGGCGTGGCGATCGCGGAGGCGATGACGGAGCGTGGGCTGATTGACTGGGGGCGGGGGCTCAGACTCACCGGCGCGGGCGGGGCGTGGCTCGCCGACCTGGGCGTCGAGGTGCAGGCGAATTCCCGCCGCCCGGCGGTGCGCTCCTGCCTCGACTGGACCGAGCGTCGCCCGCATCTGGCCGGTGCGGTCGGAGCCGCACTGTGTCACCACGCGTTCGAACACGGCTGGATGAGCCGCGTCGGCTCCACGCGCGCGGTGACCATCACAGACGCCGGTCGCAAGGCGCTGTCCAGCGGACTCTGCCTGCCGGAGGAGATCCTGACGCGGCGTCATTCCTGATCCGGGACAGAGCCGGGCTCGATGCTTGTCCGTTTCAGCGGGGCAACCTGCCTAGCCGCTTGTCCGTTTCAGCGGGACACTCGCCCCGAACGTCTGTCCATTTGAGCCGGACGGAGCCGGGCCCGATGCTTGTCCGTTTCAGCGGGACACCCGCCCCGAACGTCTGTCCGTTTCAGCGGGACAGGTCCCGGTCGAGCGTTGTCCGTTTCAACAGGACACTCGCCCGAACGCCTGTCCATTTGAGCCGGACAGAGCCGGGCTCGATGCTTGTCCGTTTCAGCGGGACAACCTGCCTAGCCGCTTGTCCGTTTGAGCGGGACACTCGCCCGAAGGTCTGTCTGTTTGAGCGGGACACGTCGCGGCTCGATGCTTGTCCGTTTGAACGGGACAGATCCCGGTCGACTGTTGTCCGTTTGAACGGGACAGATCCCGCCTCGACACCTCGAGTACTTACACGCGCCTGACCGTCCTGCGCGCGAGTGCGGTCGCGCGCAGGACGGTCGTTGTGCGGTGCTCACTCAGCCCGGCTCAGCCCGGCTCAGCCGCCGAAGTCCTCGGCGACCTGACGCACATGGGCGTCCGAGCTGTTCGCTGCCGACCGGATCAGCGCAGCCAGCGCGGCATCGAGGCCAAGGAAGGCGAGCAATTCCGCCATCCTGCGGTGCGCGTCGTCGTCCGGCGTCTTGCGCAACTGGCCCTGCACGGCCGCCGGCACGGACTTCCTCGCGTTCGCCGCCGGCAGACGACCGAGCAGCCGCCGGACCGCGACGGTGTCGCGATGGCTGAGCGCCCGCTCGAGCAGTTCCGGCAAGAGCGCCTCGGTGTGCTTGGGATCGAGCACCCCGAGCAGGATCAGCGCGGCGTCGTCCCGTGCGGCGAGCGCCTCGCGCAACCGACGATGCAAGGCCTCGGCATCGCTGCTGCTGACACCAGGCAGCGTTCGCTTGAGAGCTTCGGCGGAGCGCAGCGCCTTGTCCCAGTCGCCGGACGTGCCGCCTGTGCCGCCCGTGCCACCAGTGCCGCCTGTACCGGACGAACTGGGCAAGCCGGACGCGCCAGCCAGGCTTAGCGGGATCGCCATCGAGTCCGCCTCCTCCAGACGGATCCTGCCCTGTTTGACCCAGTTCAGGCCATGCACGGCGCTCTGGAACGCGCTGTACGTCATGATCACCGTCGGATAAATGAGCTGGTGGTTCGGGTCAGTCAACGTTGGGTCTGGATGCACGTCCATCCCAACCAGGTTCGTCCCGGCGTCCAGCTTGTAGTAAACACCGGTCAGCCCCGAGGTCAGGGCGTTGGTGGTCACGGAGGCTCCGCAATAGGCGCCCGCGTTCGGGTACGGCCCGACGTTGTCGTTCGGACCCGGCGGACCGGGGAAGTCGCTCGGCCTCGGAGTGGTCAACGCTGCGGCGTTGCCGAAGGCGTAGAGGTCTACCGCCGTCAGTGGCATGTCATCTCCTTCCGCGCTGTTCACTGTCGTGTCGGTCGGCGTCGGCGTCGGCGTCGGCGGTGGCGGTGGCGGTGGCGGTGGTTCACTCTCAACCGCCGCGCTACGCGAGACGTCAGTTGGCGCTGACGGTCCAGGTGTTGTCGGCGTTGAGGGTGGCGGTCATCGCGAACACCCCGGGCAGGAACTCGATCCCGGCCTTGTCGCTGACCTGCTCCTCGTCGATGATCTGGCCGGGCGTGAAGGTCCCGGCGGTGACCCAGTACTCGGGGTGCGTGGTGAAGACCAGGTTCTGATTCGGCTGCGCCGGCACGGCGAACGCCGCAGCTCCGGACATGCCGATGCCGACGCTGGCCTGGCGCAGCGGGACACTGGCGTCCTCGTGGATGTAGAGGCTGCCCGGTTCCGGGGTGGGCACCGGCGTTGCGCCCTTGTTGAAGGTGTACGCGCCCTTGCCGTACGTGAGCAGCGCTTGCTGGGGCGCGCTCTTGCCGGCGGGGTCGGCGGGCCAGGTCTGGGAGGCCGCGAACACCGAGCCGGGCTTCAGGGTCCCGTTGTTGGACCACACGAACGAGTAGTCGATGCTCCAGGTGAAGGTCACCGTGGTGGTCGGGTAGGCCGGCTCGGCGAGCCAGGCCAGCGCGCTGACGTCCGGCACGCCGAGGTCCGGCGCGCTCTGGTAGAGGCAGATGTCGACGTAGTTGGTGGAGTTGTTGACGACCGTCAGGCTGTAGTCGGTGCCCGCCATGGGAATGCTCCTTCGGATTCCGGTGCGGCGGCCGGTGCGCCGCGGATTGCGACCGGCGGAAGTGTGACCGGCGGAGTGCGCCGCGCGGTCGTTGACTGGTTTAGCGGGAAATTCCGGTCGATTTCCGGAGTGCTCCGCCACGTTCAGAGAAACAGCGGAGCCGCAGGAGCGTCAATGCCCTGAGTTACGTTTCACTCGATCGGCCGTATTGTCGGCTTCGGTGCTTATGGCATGATTTTTTCGACGGAGCACAACAGTATGTTCCGTCGCATTCATGTTGCGACCTATCGGGGAAAGGTGCGCCGATGAACTGCCTCGTATGTGATGCCGCGCTTCCCGCTCCGGCTGCGGTCGGCCGGCCGCGCCGCTACTGTTCCGCCGCCTGTCGGCAACGCGCCTACCACGCGCGTCAGCTCGCTGAGCAGCCGCTTTTCCTGCCTGAAAACGCCATCAACGAGAGTGCCGGTCTCCAGCCGGGCGAGCCGCTGCTCGCCGCGATCGTGTTCGTGCCGGTCGCCGACGAGAGCTGGGTGTACGCGGTGCACGCCTTCGAAGAATTTCCGTGGCACCGGCTTGTGGCGGATCTTCGCCCGAGCTCCGAAACTATTTCGTCGCACGAAAGCGACATTTCGTCGCAGGCCGACGAAATAATCCACGGCCGAGATATCTGACATTATCCGTGACGCAGGATGACGAAAGTCGCCGGCACAGCTCTCGCAAAAGAAACTGCGCCGACGACGGTACGTTCAGCTGTTCGAGAAGTAGCCGAAAACGTCCACGATCAACGATCAACGATCAACTGCACCGCGCCGTCCGACCCGTTGTAGAACGAGGTCCCGCCCGCCGTGCCGATCCCGGCGAAGGTGGCGCGGGTGTCGATGTCACGGTACGGCGAAGCCCCGACGAACCTACGAAGAAGCTGCTGCGCACGGCGCGCTGGGTGTGTGCGCGCGTGCCTGCGGCTTCACCATTCCGGATGCGGCACGTAGACGCAGGCTTTCGCGTCTGCGCCGTTCGTCATCAACGAGTTGTCCGGAGGAGAAGACGCGACTGTTGCGGCTGACTGTGCGCCACTGCCACTCCCACTTCCGCCGCTACTTCCACTGTCACCGCCGCTACTAGCCGCACCCGCCCGGAACGTCGTTCCACTCGTCCAGTCGCTACCGATAACGACCGTCACCTGCTTCGCGCTCGCGGACTCGTGCATTGCTGCGCTCGGGATTCCGAGCGCAGCAGCGGCCACCGCAGCCGAGTCCGCCCGGTTCGCCGGGTAGTAGAGCGCGGTCGTGCCGGTCGGATCCGCGTTGCCGGTGGTCAACAGCGTGCCGCTGAACCCGTCGCTGACCAGCGCGGCCCGGATCGTGGCAGCACGGCCTCTGATACCGCTGCCGTTGCTGATCAGTACCCGTACTGCCGCCTTATTGGCCAGTGACGTAGCAGAACTCTGTGATCCATTACTCGCAGCGGACGACGAGGGAGCCGACGACCCGGTCGCTCCCGGCGCGGCGGTCGGCGAACCGCCGCTGGTCGTGGCACGCGTGTAGGCGGTGTCCGCCTTGATCGCCGCGAACATCTGGTCGGCTTCAGGCTGCTGGAATTGCAGTTGGCTCAGCCGCCAGGACGTATTCGGGCCCGAATAGTCCACCGTCGGCACGGACAGCATGGTGACCCGGCTCGTCGGTACCTTCCCGATCTCCTGCGCCAGGCTCAGCAGGTCCGTCACGCTGCTTAGTTGCGAGTCCACAGTCAGCGCCTTCGTCGCCGAGTCCGCGACCGAGTAGAGCGTCATGACATGCGTGAGAGAGGCGTTGTCCTTGAGCTTGCGCAGCAGCGCCGCCATGAACAGATGCTGCGCCTGCTCGCGGTAGACCTCGTTGATGAACGCGTGCCGGGTGCGCAGCCAGGCGAGCGCCTGCGTGCCCTGAATGACCGTGCGGCCCTTTGGCAGCTTCAGATGCGAGTAGCGGTCCTCGATGTTGTTCGTGACGCACACCGGCACGCCGCCCAGGGCGTTCGACATGGTCACGATCCCGGCCATGTCGATCTCGATGAAGTGGTCAATGGTCAGCCCGGTCAGATCGTGCACGGCCTCGACAGAACATGACGGACCGTGCGCGAGCGAGGCGTTGATCAGGTCAACCGGATCCTGCGCACAGGCCGGCAGGTTCACGATCGAGTCACGCGGGATCGACATGACCGTCATGTTTGAGCGATCGGCGGCCAAGTGAATCACCATCATCGTGTCTGCGGTTGGCGCGGTGTCGATACACGCGCCGCCGAGGTGGCAATCCGCCGCGTTGATCCGTCCCGCGTTGCCGAGTAGCAGGATATTCATCGCGGTCTGGCCGAATTGGTTCGACACCTCAGGAGACTGAGTCACGCCCTTTGGCAGCAGTGGCGCGCTCTTGAGGTTTTGATTGAAGTGCACGTACACGTACGCGGCCGTTCCGCCCGCTGCGAACACGACCACGGCCAGCGACAGCCCGATCCACTTGAGCGGCTTGCGCTTGCGCTTGACCGGACCCCCGTTCGACCGGCGTAGCCCCGGTTCCTGCCCCGGTTCCTGCCCCTGCCACTGCCCCTGTCCCTGCTCTCGCCCTTGCCCCGGTCGCTGTCCCCGCCCCCGCCGTCTTTGCCCGCCCATCGTTATCGCCCCTATCCGGATCTGTGCGCCGTGATCCTTTGGCGGCAAAGACGCGCAGCTGAGCGGCGAGGGTCGCGTGTTTTGTGCACCAATATGTCACGGCGAGGTAACCGCTTGGCACGGCGAGGCGGCGACGCACGAGGACGGACCACGTGGCGGACGACGTGGCGGACCCGGCGGCGAGGACGAAGGCTACGGCGGCGCCAGGCGGCCAACAAAGCCTCAACTCAAGATTAAGTGACACTGGTGGAACCAGGGCGATACATCATCACCTGCGGCTGCTGACCTGTCGACATCGTTGTCTGGTCTAGTCCGATTGGACTAGACCTATCTTGACAAGCGTGATTTGGGTCGGTAGACCGTTGATGTTGCCCTCTCCGGTGGACGGCGCATCCGTCGGATCGAGCCAACCTGCCCCGCGCGGCGTGAGACCGCCCCACCCGGCCCCTCGGCCGGTCTGGGCTCCCGCAGCGGACGGCCGGTGGCCGTTCACCCGATTGGAGTCGCGACGACGATGGTGTCGAATCGCCGTTCAACCAGCCAGCCCAGCGTGCCCGGCCTGTTCAGCGCGCTCGGCCCGTTCAGCGTGCCCGGCCAGCCCTGGCCGCCTGCTCCTGCGCCCGGGATTCCCGCGTCCGTGAACTGACGCCGGTCGCCTCGAACTGCTGCGCGCACCCACCATGCGCACCCACCGTGCGCACCCACCCATGCGCGCACCCAACCCAAGCTCGGTCGGATCCGGCGCCCGCACTGCGTCGAATCCGACCGTCCGGCGCACTCCCGTCCCACCTCCCGTCCCACCTCCCACCCTTACTGGAGCCAGGAGAAATGCGTAGACCAAGACGGGCCGTACTCGCGGCAGCGACCACCGCGGCCGCCGTCGCGATCGGCACGAGCATCGCGCTGCTCGGGGCGACCAACGCCCAGGCCGCGCCCACCAACACCACCGGAGCCGCGGCGACCTCCGGCGGCCTGAAGATCGCCTACTTCGACCAGTGGTCGATCTACCAGAACGCCTTCTACCCCAAGAACCTCGACACCCAGGGCCTCGCCGGAAAACTCAACTATCTGATATACGACTTCGAGAACATCGACCCGACGAACCTCACCTGCTTCGAGACCACGAAGGCCACCGACCCGGACCCGGGCGGCGAGAACGACCCGAACGCCGGTGACGGCGGCGGCGACTCCTTCGCGGACTACCAGAAGTCCTACGGCTCGGACATCAGCGTGGACGGTACCGCCGACGCCTACGGCATGCCGATCGTCGGCAACTTCCACCAGTTGCAGGAGCTGGAGAAGAAGTACCCGAACCTCAAGGTAGAGGTCTCCCTCGGCGGCTGGACCTACTCGAAGTACTTCTCCGATGTCGCGGCGACCGCGGCCTCCCGGCAGAAGTTCGTCTCGTCCTGCATCGACATGTTCATCAAGGGCAACATCCCGTCGCAGGGCGGCTACGGCGGCCCGGGCACCGCGGCCGGGATCTTCTCAGGCTTCGATATCGACTGGGAGTATCCCGGCGGCGGTGGCCACCTCGGCAACCACTCCAGCGCCGCGGACAAGCAGAACTACACGCTGCTGATGCAGGAATTCCGCAACGAACTCAATGCCCTGACCTCCACCACCGGCAAGCAGTACACCCTGTCGGCCGCGCTGCCCTCCGGCCAGGACAAGATCAAGGACATCGAGACCAACAACATCGGTCAGTACCTGACCTTCGGCGACGCGATGACGTACGACATGCACGGCGGTTGGGAGGCCACCGGCCCGACCAACCACCAGGCGCCGATCTACGACAACCCGAACGACCCGATGACCCCGGTCGCCCCGGGAACCGCGAAGTACACGGTCGACGAGGCGGTCAAGGCGTACACGGTCGGCGACCCGCAGTACGGAATTCCAGGCGGCTTCCCAGCCGGCAAGCTGACCGTCGGCGTGCCGTTCTATTACCGCGGCTGGACCGGCGTTCCGGCTGGTAGCAACCACGGCCTTTTCCAAACGGCCACCGGACCGGCTGCCGGTGCGGCGCTTTCCGGCAACGTGCCAGGCGTGCAGATGTACAAGGAACTCACCGGCATCGTCGGCAACCCGGCGGACACGTACTGGGACTCGGCGGCGCAGGCGGCGTACTTCTACGACGGCAACAACTTCTGGTCCGGCGAGGACGCCCAGTCGATCCAGGCGCTGAGCGACTACATGCACTGCAACGGCCTCGGCGGCGCGATGATGTTCTCGCTCTACGACCTGGATCCGGCCTCGACCCTGTTCAATGACACGGTCACGGACGTCAACGGTTCGGCCGCGCAGTGCCCGGCCGTGCCGCCTTCGCAGAGCGCGAGCGCCAGTCCGAGCTCCACCGGCGGCGGTTCGCCCAGCCCAAGCGCCTCGGCCTCGGCCTCGCCATCGGCCTCGGCCTCCCCGACCGGCGGCACCGGCTCCTGCTCGGCCGCGGCGTGGAACTCCGCCACCGCGTATACCGGCGGCGCGATCGTGTCCTACAACGGGCACACCTGGACCGCCAAGTGGTGGACCCAGGGCGATATCCCCGGCAACAACGGACAGAACGTCTGGACGGACGACGGCGCGTGCAGCGGCGGCGGCAACCCGAGTCCGTCCGCTTCCTCCACCGGGGGCGGCACCTGCTCCGCTCCGGCCTGGGTATCCACCACTGCATACAACGGTGGCGCTGTGGTCAGCTACAACGGTCACAAGTGGACCGCGAAGTGGTGGACCCAGGGCGATATCCCCGGCAACAACGGACAGAACGTCTGGACCGATGACGGAGCCTGCTGAGTTAGAGAACTGATCCGCAAAACCAGCTACATCAGCGTATTGAATAAAAACGGTGGGCGGCCTGGATCGGGTCGCCCACCGCGCTTTGCCGACTCTTGACACGCCGCCGAGCGTGGTGCATCGTCTCCGGCCAGACACCTCGATTCCCCCGGCTTCGGACCCATGCCACGGCCGGTCGCAGGATGTTAGCGCTAACAACAGCGCGGCCAGGCTCGATGGAGAGCAGGGAGAGCACGTGAGTAGGTTCCCGACGATCACCGCGCGACGACGCCTCGCGCGACCGGCACGGATCCCGCTGCGCAGCAGCCGACTTCCGAAGACCCGACTTCCGAAGACCCGACTTGCCAGGACCCAGCAGTTCAGCGCGCGCTGTGGCAGGGCATTGCTTTCGGTCGCCGCGATATCCGCGCTGGCTTTCGGAACGCTGGTCGGCGCCGCAACCACCTCGCAGGCCGCAACCTCGCTGCCGTGCGACATCTACGCCGCCGCAGGCACGCCCTGCGTCGCCGCGCACAGCACCGTGCGTGCACTGTTCGCCTCGTACAACGGATCGCTCTACCAGGTAAAGCGCGCATCCGACGGCGCCACCACCAACATCGGCCTGCTGTCCGCCGGTGGATACGCCAACGCGGCCGCGCAGGATTCCTTCTGCGCCAACACCCGCTGCACCATCACCGAGATCTACGACCAGACCTCGCGCCACAACAACCTGACGATCGAGGGCGCGGGCGGCAACGGCGCAGCGGACGTGGGCGCGCCCGCCGACGCGCTGCCGGTCAGCCTCGGCGGCCACACCGTGTACGGCGTCGAGATCTCCGCCGGCATGGGCTACCGCAACGACGCCACCTCGGGCGTCGCGGTCAACGGCCAGCCCGAGGGCATGTACATGGTCACCTCCGGCACCCACGTCAACAGCGGCTGCTGCTTCGACTACGGAAACGCGGAGACCAGCAACCGCGACACCGGCAACGGCCACATGGACGCGATCAACTTCTCCACCGAATGCTGGTTCACCTGCAGCGGCTCCGGCCCGTGGGTGCAGGCGGACATGGAGAACGGCCTGTTCCAGTCGAACACCGGCGGCGGCACCAACACCGGCACCGGACGGCTCTCCTTCGTCACGGCCCTGATCAAGAACAACGGCCAGAACTTCATGGCGATCAAACAGGGCAACGCGCAGAGCGGCAGCTTGACGACGACCTACTCCGGCGGCGAGCCGACGGTCAACGGCGGCGGCTACTCGCCGATGCACCAAGAGGGCGCGATCGTCCTCGGCACCGGCGGCGACAACAGCAACACCTCGATCGGCTCGTTCTTCGAGGGTGTCATGACCGCGGGTCTGCCCACCGACGCGGCGGACAACTCGGTGCAGGCGAACATCGTGGCGGCCGGATACGGCGGCTCGGACGGCGTCGCAGGGGGCTCACTCACTCCCGGGTCGTCGATCTCGCTGCGCGCCACCACCGCCTGCTGCACCGGCGATTACCTGCGGCACTTCAACAACGCCGCGCAGATCTCGTCGATCACCTCGAGCAGTTCGGCGCTGGACAAGGCCGACGCGACCTGGATCGTGCGCCGCGGCCTCGCGAACAACTCCTGCGTATCGTTCGAGTCGTCCAACTATCCCGGCGATTATCTCAGGCACTTCAACTTCGTGCTCTACCGCCAGCCGGACGACGGCTCGACCCAGTTCGCTCAGGACGCGACGTTCTGCGCGGTGGCCGGGAAGAACGGACAGGGCAACTCGTTCCAGTCGGTGAATTATACGAGCAAGTACATCCGGCACTACGACTACAACGTCTACGTAGCCAGCGATGGCGGCTCGAACGCCTGGGACACCGCGAATTCGTGGACTGACGACGTGAGCTGGGTCGTCTCCCAGCCCTGGGCGTAGCGGATAGCGGATAGCGGATAGCGGATAGCGGATAGCGGGTATCAGCGAACAACAACAACACAAGGACTTCGGCTGGTTGACAGCGGCGCGCTCAACCGGCCGGAGAAACGCGGGGCCGTCCCTGGCGCAGCTCGGGGACGGCCCCGCGGCCTGTGCCGGTCCGGCCGGGCACTCTCGTACCCGGCCGGACCGGCGACTGCGAGCGGGCCGGCTCAGCTCACTGGGCTCAGCTCACTCGGCTCGGCTCGGCTCAGCCGACGCTGCACGCGGTGCCGTTGAGCGTGAAGCCGGTGGGCGCCGCGGCATTGCCGGTGTGGTTGGCCTGGAAGCCGAAGCTCGTGTTGCCTCCGGCCGGGATGGTGGCGTTGTAGCTCATGTTCGTCGCGGTGACCGATCCGCTGGCCGGACTGATCGTCGCGTTCCAGGCAGACACGACGGTCTGGCCCGAGGGCAGCGTGAACCCGAGCCGCCAGCCGTTGATCGCGCTGCCGGCGTTGTTGGTGATGGTGATGTTCTCGGTCAGGCCGGTGTTCCACGCGCTCACCGAGTCGCTGACGTGGCAGGCCCCTGATCCGCCGCCACCGCTGCTCTGCGAGGGTGAGGGCGAAGGCGAGGCCGAAGCCGAGGGCGAGTTCGACGGCGTCGGGGAAGCCGGCGGGCTTGACGGCGGAGGCGGCGTGCTGCCGTCGAGGCCGAAGAAGTGGATCGCGATGGCGGCCATGCCGGACAACGGCAGCTGGTGTCCGACCCCTGCGATGCTGTACGCGTCGACAGCGGGATTGGACGCGCTGCCATAGGTGGTGTGCGTCCAGGAGCCGTTGACCGTGCCCGTCGAACTCGGGGTCTGACTCACTCCGAGCACGTTAGTCCACTGCTTGATTTCCTCGCCGAAGTTGTTGTAGTTCAGCGTGGTGTCCGCGGTGCCGTGCCAAAGCTGCACGCGCGGCCGCGGGCCGCTGTAGCCGGGGTCGGCGCCGCGCACGTAGTCGCCCCACGCCTGCGGCGTGTTGCTGACCTGGCCGTTGGCACACGCGGAGTTCCAGCCGTCGACCGTGCCGGTGTAGAAGCAGTGGAACGGGACGCCCATGAACGCCGCGCCCGCCTTGAACACGTCCGGGTAGTCGCCGAGCATGACGTCGGTCAGCATCGCGCCGGACGACGCGCCGGTGAAGTACACGCGGGACGAGTCGCCGTTGTTGTGCTGCTCGACGTACTGGACCATCGAGACGATGTCGGCCGGGTCGCTGTTGCCGTTGTGGGTGAGCGCCCCGTTCGAGGAAACGTCCCAGCACTGGCCGCTGCGGTTCGCGTCGGGGTAGATGATGATGAAGCCGTAGCGGTCGGCCAGCGAGGCGAATTCGGTGCCGGAATAGAAGGCGGGTCCGGTACCGGTGCAGTAGTGCGCGGCGACCAGGATCGCCGGGTGCGCCTGAACGCTGTTGGGCACGTACAGGTACATCTTGCTGTTGCCGGGATTCGATCCGAAGTTCGTGATCTGGACCAGCGAGGCGGCGTGCGCGGACGGGGCGAGCGCGATCAGCAGGCCGAAGGCCGCGGACACGGCCGCGGACAGTACGGCAGCCAGCGCTCTGGTTCTCTTCTTCACGGGCGCTCTCCTCCTTCGAGGAGTCTTGGTCGAG